>DASTOJ010000187.1:0-42394 GCA_035762565.1 Candidatus Methylomirabilota bacterium
AGCGCGTCGTCGAGCAGCTGCTCGTCGGCGCCGTGCACGAGCGTTAGCGGCGGTGGCTGTCCTCGCTCGGCAGCTTGCAGGAATCCGGCGTAGTCCACGGGCCCGGTGTCCGGGGCGCCCGTCAGAAACGGGTGACGGTGAGGCTCACGATGGCGCGGCCGATGTCGACCGCCGCCGCCCGCAGCGCCGTCTCCTCGCGCGAGATGGTCTGCGCCACGGCGTTCTGGACCCGGAAGTCGGCCTGCTCGCGCACGCCATCCTGCTGGAAGAGCACGGTCTTCTGGCGCATGTCCCGGAGCCGGAGGTTGACCGTCACCACCAGCCGGTACAGGCGCACGTTCGCGTCGGCGTCGAAGGCGATGGAGCCGACGCTGTAGCCGATGATCTCGCCGTCGAGCACGGCGTCGGCCTGCTCGCTGCCCACCACGCGCAGCCGCCCGTTGGTGGAGAACCCCTCCACCACCGCTCGGGTGATGAGGCTCTCGATGGCCGGCTCCTGGGTGCGGTTGCGGAAGATCGGCACCGAGACGGTGTTGATGTGCGCGGGCAAGGTGCCGCGCAGCGTGTAGCCGCAGCCGCCGATCGCAAGGGTCAGCAGGAGCAGGAGAAGGGCGCGCGCGCTCACGAGCGCGTCACGACGTTGACGAGCCGGTTGGGCACCACCACCACCCGATCGACGGCCCGGCCGCGCAGCCACGGCCGGATCCGCTCGTCGGCCAGCGCCAGGTCCTGCACGCGCCCCTCGGCGGCGTCGACCTCGACGACCAGGCGGCCGCGCACCTTGCCGTCCACCTGGAGCACGACGGTGACCTCGTCGCGCGCCAGCGCCGCCGGGTCGGCCTCCGGCCAGCGCTGCGTGAACAGGCTCTCGGCGTGGCCGAGGCGCTCCCAGAGCTCCTCGGTGACGTGGGGGCAGAACGGCCCGAGCAGGAGCAGCAGCGTCTCCACCGCCTCCCGGCGGAGCGCGGCGTGCTCGTCCGCCGCGGCGCCGTCGGCCGCCGCCTCGAACGCCTGCATCGTGTTGGTGAGCTCCATGATCGCGGCAATCGCGGCGTTGAAATGGAAGTCGCGCTCCAGGTCGTTGGTGACCTTCCGGATCGTCTCGTGGATCGCCCGCCGGAACGCCTTGCCTTCTGGCGTCACGGTGTGCGCGGCCCGCGCGCCTGCCCTCGCGCGAGCCCGCCGGAGCTCGTCGAGGTGGGTGGTCACGAACCGCCAGACCCGATTCAGGAAGCGGAAGCTGCCCTCGATGCCCTGGTCGCTCCACTCCAGATCCTTCTCGGGCGGTGCCGCGAAGAGCTCGAAGAGCCGGCCGGTGTCGGCGCCGTACTTTTCGCGGATCGTGTCCGGCGACACGACGTTGCCCTTCGACTTGGACATCTTGGCGCCGTCCTTGACGACCATGCCCTGGGACAGGAGGGCGGTGAACGGTTCGTCCACCTTGGTGAGGCCGAGATCGCGCAGGACCTTCGTGTAGAACCTCGCGTACAGCAGGTGAAGGACCGCGTGCTCGATCCCACCGATGTACTGATCGACCGGCATCCAGTAGTCGGCGGCCCCACGCTCGAACATCCCCCGCTCGTAGTGGGGCGAGCAGTAGCGGAGGAAGTACCACGACGATTCCACGAACGTGTCCATCGTGTCGGTCTCGCGCCGGGCCGGCCCGCCGCAGCGGGGGCACGTCGCATTCACGAAGCTCGCGACCTGGGCGAGCGGCGAGCCGCCCTTGCCGGAGAGCTGGACGTCGTTGGGCAGCACGACCGGCAGATTCTCCTCCTTCTCGGGGACCATGCCGCACGCCTCGCAGTAGAGCACGGGGATCGGCGCGCCCCAGTAGCGCTGGCGGCTGATCCCCCAGTCCCGCAGGCGGTAGTTGACCTTGGCGACACCGAGGCCGCGCCCCACGAGCCAGTCGATCGCGCGACGCTTGGCCTCGGGAATCGTCAGGCCGTCGAGGAAGCCCGAGTTGATCTTGACGCCGTCGCCGGTGTAGGCCTCGCCGGTCCAGTCGGCCGGCCGCTCGACGGTCTCGATGATCGGCAGCCCGTGCTGCGTGGCGAAGTCCCAGTCGCGCTGGTCCTCGCCGGGCACCGCCATGATCGCGCCGGTGCCGTACGTCGTGAGCACGTAGTCGGCGATGAACAGCGGAATCTCGGCGCCGTTGAACGGGTTGACGACCCGTGCCTGCAGCCGGAGGCCGCGCTTGGGCCGGTCCTCGGCGGTGCGCTCGATCTCCGACTGCTTGAGCACCTCCGCCCGGAAGCGCTCCACCGCCGCCCGCTCGCCCTCGCCCCGCACCAGCGAGTCGACGAGCGGGTGCTCGGGCGCCAGCACCGCGTACGTCATGCCGAAGCCGGTGTCGGGGCGGGTCGTGAACACGCGCAGCTTGAGCTCGGGGCGGCCGGCCACGGGCAGATCGAACTCGGCGCCCTCGCTCTTGCCGATCCAGTTGCGCTGCATGGTCATCACGCGCTCGGGCCAGCCCGGCAGCCGGTCGCACCAGGCCAGCAGCTCCTCGGCATAATCGGTGATCTTGAAGAACCAGCCGTCGATGTCCCGCCGCGTGACCTCGGAATCGCAGCGCCAGCAGCGTCCCGCCTCCACCTGCTCGTTGGCCAGCACGGTCTGACACGACGGGCACCAGTTCACGGTCGAGCGCTTGCGGTAGGCCAGCCCGCGCTCGAGCATCCGGATGAAGATGAGCTGCTCCCACTTGTAATAGGACGGGTCGCAGGTGGCGAACTCGCGGTCCCAGTCGTACGAGATCCCGAGCTTGCGGAGCTGCGCGCGCATGTAGTCGATGTTCTCGTACGTCCAGATGGCCGGATGCACGCCGTTCTCGATGGCGGCGTTCTCGGCGGGCATCCCGAAGGCGTCCCAGCCCATCGGGTGCAGCACGTTGAAGCCGCGCATCCACTTGTAGCGGGCCAGCAGGTCGCCGATGGCGTAGACGCGCACGTGGCCCATGTGAATGCGGCCCGAGGGATACGGAAACATCTCCAGGCAGTAGAACTTGGGGCGCGAGGTGTCGGGGGAGACGCGGAACTGCCTGCGTTCCTCCCAGCGGGCCTGCCACTTCGCCTCGATCTCGCCGAATGGGTAGCGCTCGGCCGCCATGATTACGCCTGATTTCTACCAGACTTACGCGAGACAGGCAAGAAACGAGGGTGGCGCGTCGGCGCCACCCCCGCCGGAAGCGGCTACTTCTTCAGATCCGCGACCGCCTCGTTCGCCTTCGCGAGCGACTCGGTGTGCTTGCCACCGTCATGCAGCTTCTGGGCCTCGTCCAGCTTCGCCAGCGCGGCCTTGACCTTCGGGTCGCCGGCCTTCATCTTGGCGGCCGCGTCGCGGCCCTCCTTGATGACCTTCGGGCAGGAGCTGGCCATCGCCAGACCACCGGTGAACGCCACGGTCACCGCCACGGCCATCGCCACCATTGCCTTCTTCATGTCGTCGTCACCCCTTTGTGCGCCAGGCTGAACTGCTCGCTGAGTGGCGCTCTGTCGGCTAACCCCCGAGCCGGCGGATGGGTTCCCGCTCCGCCGCCGGCTCCGGGTCGGCCGCGGGCTCAGTATCCTGCACCGGGCCGGCAACCGGGTGAAAATATTCGTGGATCTTCTGGGCCAGCCTGGGCGTCACCTTGGGCACGGCGGCCAGCTCCGCGACCGAGGCCTCGCGCACCCGCCGCGCCGAGCCCAGCGTCTTGAGCAGGCTCGTGCGGATCGTCGGCCCCACGCCGGGGATCGCGTCGAGCACGGACTGGATCGTGCGCCGCCCGCGCAGCTTCTTGTGATACGTGATCGCGAACCGATGCGCCTCGTCACGGATCTTCTGCAGCGTGTGCAAGGCCGGCGACGTCGGATCCAGGGCGAGCGGCTGCGCGCTGTCGCCGACGTACACTTCCTCCTGCTGCTTGGCCAGCGAGATGACCGGGATCCAGTCGAGCCCCAGCTCCTGCAGGACGGACAGACCCACGTTGAGCTGGCCGCGCCCGCCGTCGATGAGGACGAGATCGGGTAGCACCCCGCCCTGCTCGAGCGCCCGCGCGAACCGCCGGGTGAGCACCTCCCGCAGCGACGCGAAGTCGTCGGAGCCCTCGACCGTGCGGATGCGGAAGCGCTTGTAGTCGTCCTTCTTCATCCCGCCGTTCTCCCACACCACCAGCGAGCCGACCGGCTCGGCGCCCTGGATGTTGGAGATGTCGTAGCCCTCGATGCGGTTGGGAGCGGCGGCGAGGTTGAGCGCCCGCCGCAGCTCCTCCAGCACGTACTGCTGGCGGTCGTCGCGCGAGAGCAGGTGGTTCTGCAGCGCGATGGCCGCGTTGGCCTCGGCCATGGCGACGAACTCGCGGCGCGCCCCGCGCTGGGGCACCGTGAGCTGCACGCGCCGCCCGGCCAGGCCCGACAGCCACTCGGTGACGAGGGCGGCGTCCGGGATCTCCTCCGAGAGGAGGATCTCGGGCGCCGGCACCACCCGCTTGCCGTAGAACTGGCTCGCGAAGGCCGCCAGCACCTCGCCGTCGGCCCAGCCCGAGACCTTGTCGAAGAAGAACGCCTCCTGGCCGACCAGCCGGCCCTTGCGCACGAAGAACAGCTCGACGCAGGCGTCGGGCCCCTGCCGGACGACGCCCAGGATGTCCTGGTCGACCTCCTCGGTCGAGATGATCTTCTGCCGCTCCTGCACCTTCTTGAGCGACTGGATCTGGTCGCGAACGACCGCGGCCCGCTCGAACTTCTGCTCGGCGGCGGCCGTCTCCATCTCCTCGGTGAGCCGGCGCAAGAGCTCGTCGTCCCGTCCCTCCAGGAAGCGCTGGACGTCCCGCACCGTCTGCGCGTATCCCTCGCGTGTCTCCCACCCGGTGCACGGCGCATTGCAGCGGTGGATCGCGTACTGGATGCACGGCCGCTCCAGCCGCCCGTCGATCGTGATCGAGCACGTGCGCAGCGGGAACAGCTGGCGGGTCAGCCGCAGCGTCTCCCGCATCGCGGTGGCCGGATAGAACGGCCCGTAGTAGCTGTCGCCGTCGTTCGCCACGCGGCGGGCGACCAGGAGGCGGGGGAATGCCTCGCCGGTGGTGAGCTTGAGGAACGGGTAGTGCTTGTCGTCGCGGAGGATGATGTTGTAGCGCGGCCGGTGCTTGCGCACCAGGTTCGCCTCCAGCATCAGGGCCTCGAGCTCGTTGTCGGTCACGAGGTACTCGAGGTCGGCGATCTGGCGCACGAGGGCGTCGGTCTTGGCGTCGTGCGGGCGCGCCTCCTGGAAGTACGAGCGCACCCGGCCGCGCAGCGAGGCCGCCTTGCCGACGTAGATCACCTGGGCCTTGGCGTCGCGGTAGAGGTAGACGCCGGGCCGGTCGGGCAGCCGGGCCAGCTTGTCGTCCAGCGTCGAGGGCCGCGTCATACCTGCTGTCGCTTCAGGGCCTTCACACGGTCGCGCAGCTCGGCGGCCTGCTCGAAGTCGAGCCGGCGGGCGGCGGCGCGCATGGCGGATTCCATCTCGGCGATCCGCTTGGCCAGCTCGGCCGGCGACGCGAACGTCTCGGCGACGGGCGTCTCCACCTCGACCGTGTAGTAGTCGCGCTCGTACACCGTCTGGAGCAGCTCACGGATCGACGAGCGGATCGACTCGGGGGTGATGCCGTGCTCGGCGTTGTACCGGGTCTGGATCGCGCGGCGGCGCTCGGTCTCCCGGATCGCCTCGGCCATGGAGTCGGTCGTCTGGTCGGCGTACATGATCACTTCCCCGCCCAGGTGCCGGGCGGCGCGCCCCGAGGTCTGGATCAGCGACGTCGACGAGCGCAGGTATCCTTCCTTGTCGGCATCCAGGATCGCCACCAGCGAGACCTCGGGGATGTCGAGGCCCTCTCTCAGGAGGTTGATGCCGATGAGCGCGTCGAACTTCCCCAGCCGCAGGTCGCGGATGAGCGCCACCCGGTCCAGCGTGTCGATGTCGGAGTGCAGGTAGCGCACGCGCAGGCCGAGCTGCTGGTAGTACTCGGTGAGGTCCTCGGCCATGCGCTTGGTCAGCGTGGTCACCAGCACGCGCTCCTCGCGCTCGGCACGGGCGCGGATCTCGTGCAGGAGGTCGTCCACCTGGTCGCCGGCCGGCCGCACGGCGATCTTCGGGTCCATGAGGCCGGTGGGCCGGATCACCTGCTCGGCGACGGCGTCGCCGGCCAGGCGCAGCTCGTAGTCGCTCGGGGTGGCCGAGACGTACACGGTCTGGCGGGTCAGCCGCGTGAACTCCTCGAACGTCAGCGGCCGGTTGTCGAAGGCCGAGGGCAGGCGGAAGCCGTACTCGACCAGCGACTCCTTGCGCGAGCGGTCGCCGTAGTACATGCCGCGGACCTGGGGCACGGCCACGTGGCTCTCGTCGATGATGATCAGCGCGTCGTCCGGCAGGTACTCGATCAGCACCGGCGGCGGCTCCCCCGGCCGGCGGCCGGTCAGGTGGCGCGAGTAGTTCTCGATGCCGTGGCAGTAGCCCAGCTCGCGCAGCATCTCCAGGTCGAACAGCGTGCGCTGCTCCAGCCGCTGGGCCTCCAGCAGGCGGTTGCGCTCGCGCAGGAACGCCAGCCGCTCGCCCAGCTCCTCCTGCACCGTCTCCAGCGCGCGCTCGAGCTGCTCGGCCGGCGTCACGTAGTGGCTGGCCGGATAGACGTGGATCTCCGGCAGCCGCTCCTGCACCTGGCCCTTGAGCGGGTCGAGGCGGTGGATGGCGTCGATGGTGTCACCGAACAGCTCGATGCGGATCGCCGCCGACTCCTCGTTGGCCGGAAACACCTCGACCACGTCGCCGCGGACCCGGAACGTGCCCCGGTGGAAGTCGTAGTCGTTGCGCTCGTACTGCACGGCGATCAGGCGGCGGATGATGGCGTCGCGGTCCATCACCTCGCCCTCCCGCAGGGCCAGGTGCATGTCGCGGTAGGTCTCGGGGGCGCCGATGCCGTAGATGCAGGAGACGGAGGCCACCACCACCACGTCGCGCCGCTCCAGCAGCGAGCGAGTGGCCGAGTGGCGCATCCGGTCGATCTCGTCGTTGATGAGCGCGTCCTTCTCGATGTAGGTGTCGGACTGCGGGATGTAGGCCTCGGGCTGGTAGTAGTCGTAGTAGGAGACGAAGTACTCGACGGCGTTGTCGGGAAAGAACGCCTTGAACTCGCCGAACAGCTGGGCGGCCAGCGTCTTGTTGGGCGACAGCACCAGCGTGGGCCGGTTCGCATTGGCGATGAGGTTGGCCATCGTGAAGGTCTTGCCGGAGCCGGTCACGCCGCGGAGAACGGCGTGGCGGCGCCCGTCCCGGACGACGCGGGTGAGGTCGGCGATCGCCTGCGGCTGATCGCCGCGCGGCGAATACTCCGACGTGAGGCGGAACATCGCGCCGGGCGGCGCTAGGACGGAGTCGGGACCGCGACGAGGTACTTCCGCCACGAGTCCAGCAGCGAGTGCGCGTGCGGGTGGCGCAGCATGTGGGTCGAGAAGACGAACTTGGGATGCACGGGGTCCCGCAGCAGCCGCATGCCGGATTCCTCCAGCAGGCGGTTGCCCTTCCGGAGGTTGCAGCGCAGGCAGGCGGCCACCACGTTCGTCCAGCTCGTGGCCCCGCCCCGCGAGCGCGGCAGGATGTGGTCGACGGTCAGCCGCTCGCCGCGGCGGTTGCAGTACTGGCAGGTGTAGCCGTCCCGCCGCAGGATGTTCTTCTTGTTGAAGGCCACCCGGTCCAGGAAGGGCTTGCGGATGAAGACTGCCAGCCGGATCACCGCGGGCAGCGTAAAAGCCCGGGAGGGCGAGCGAATGACGCGGGGTGAGGCCTCGACCGCCTCGGCCTTGCCGGCCAGCAGCAGCGTCACGGCCCGGCGGGCGTTGGTGAAATGCAGCGGCTCGTACGTGGCGTTGAGCACGAGTACCGCGATCTCATCCATCTTGCCGACCTAGCATAGACGCCGGCCCCTACCCTGTCAAACTACGGGCGCCCTCCCGGAGGACGATGCCCTCGCGCAGCCCCCAGTCGCTCACGATCAGCACGCCGGCGCCGGCCAGGTCCATGGTGGCCAGCACGATGGCGGTGCCGGCCACGATCAGGTCGGCCCGGCCCGGCTCCAGGCACGGCAGCGCGCCGCGCGCGCCGACGCTCAGCGCGCCCAGGCGGGCCAGCTGCCGCTCCACCGCCGCGCGCCCCAGCGCGTGGCCTTGCACCCGGGCAGGGTCGTACGCCGCCAGCCCGAGGTCGAGCGCGGCCAGCGTGGTGGCCGTGCCGGCCGTCCCCACGAGCCGCCCGGGACGCTCGCCGCGGATGGCTTCCGGCACCTCGGCGGCCAGACGCGCCGCGATCTCGGCGTGCATCGCGCGATAGCGCGGCCAGTCGACGGGGCCGGGGAAGGAATAGCGCTCGGCGAGGTCCACCACGCCCAGGCGCAGGCTGACGCTCGCCACGAGTGTCCGGTCGCGCGCGACAATGTACTCGGTGCTGCCGCCGCCCACGTCGAAGACGAGCGTGGCCGTAGGCGACGGCCCGTCGTCGAGGCCGCCGAGCACGCCGGCCAGCGTGAGCGCCGCCTCCTCCTCGCCGCTCACGACCGTCACGCGCTCGCCGGTGGCGCGCTCCAGCATGGCCGCGAACTCGCGCCCGTCGGCGGCCTCGCGCACGGCGCTGGTGGCCACGATCGCCACCCGCTCGGCGGCCGCGCGCCGCGCCCGGGCGACGTACTCGCTGACCGCGGCGACCGTCCGCCGACGGGCCGCCTCGGCGAGCCGGCCGCTCGCCGCCAGTCCCTCGCCCAGACGGGTGACGCGCTGGTCGGCCTCGATCGTGCGCCAGCCGCGAGCGCCCGGCTCGAGGTCGGCCACGAGCAGGCGCACGGTGTTGCTGCCGAGGTCGATCGTGGCGAGGCGCAGGAGGCCGGCGGCTACTTCTTCAGTGTCCGGATGTAGTTGACGATCTCCCAGCGGTCCTTCTCGGGCAGGTGCTTCCAGGGCGGCATCGCGCCGCGGCCGTTGGAGATCTTCCAGAACAGCTCGCCGTCGGACTCCTTCTGCACCTTCGCCGACGTCCAGTCCGCGGGCTTGGGCGGCGGCAGCGCGGCGGCGGCGGCTCCGTCGCCCTTGCCGCTGGCGCCGTGACACGTGACGCAGTTGGTCTCGATGTTCTTCTTGGCATTGCCGACGCCTTTCACCGGGTTCTTCGTGGCCTTGGCGTCGGCCGGCGCCTTCCACTCCCCCTGCGCCCACGCGGCCGTGAGGCCGGCCCCGGCGACGAGCGTAGCGGCGGCGGCGACAGCGGTCAGGGTCCTCAGGCACGCCCTCATGGCGCCTCCTCCCGGAAATTCGTGATGTGATTCACAAACCGTGGCCCATTTAACACTCCTGAGACGAACAGGGTCAAGGCCTTATTCCCGGCGCGCGCTCCCATCGACGTAATCCGTTCAGGGACGGCGACGGTTCCCGAGCGCCGCCAGCATCTCGTCGACCCGGGTGAACTTGACGCGCGGCCGTCCGCTCGCCCGCCCCCGCTCGACCTCCAGCTCGTTGAGCCGGAGCCAGTCGGGATACGAGACGTAGTGGGGCTGCCGCTGGCGCACCAGGCGCTCGACGGCGGCGGGCACGGGCTCCGGCGGCTCCGGCGTGCGCCCGGCCGCGGCGTCCTCCACCATCGCGGTCACCGTCTCGGCGGCGTCGGGCTTGTTGGTGCCGATGACGCCGGTCGGGCCGCGCTTGATCCAGCCCGCGGTGTACTCCCCGGGCAGCGGCTCCTTGGTATCCGGGTCGAGCACCCGGCCCTTCTCGTTGAGCACGACGCCCCACTTGTCGTCGAACGGCACGCCCGGGAGCGGCACACCGCGGTAGCCGACCGAGCGGAACACGAGGCCGACCGGCAGTTCCTCGAACTGGTCCGTCGGCTGGGCCTGGATGGTGCCGGTGGGCGACGCGGTGAGGCGGTTCTTCACGAGACGGATCGCGCCGACCGCGCCGGCGTCGCTGGCGAGAACGGCCACCGGCGAGACGAGGAAGCGCAGCGCGAGCCGCCGCGGCTTGCCGGCCGGCGGCCGGCGCGCGTACGACTGGAGGATCTCCACCTTCTTGATGCCGGCCCGGTCCCCGCTCCGCTCCAGCGCCTCGCGGCTGAGGGGATCCAGCTCGACCTCCTCGGGCACGACGGTGACGTCGGCCGCCTCCAGCTCGCCCAGCTCCTTGAGCTCGGGATTCGTGAACGCGGCCTGGGCGGCGCCGCGGCGGCCGAGCAGGTAGACCTCGCGCACGCGGCTTCGCCGGAGCGCCTCCAGCGCGTGGTCGGCGATGTCGGTCTTCGCCAGCTCCTCGGGGGTCCGCGACAGCACGCGGGCCACGTCGACCGCCACGTTGCCGACGCCGACGACCGCCACCCGCTCCTGCGAGAGGTCGAACTGGAGGTCGCGATAGTCCGGGTGGCCGTTGTACCAGGCCACGAACTCGGTGGCGGGATGGCTGCCGGGCAGGTCCTCGCCGGGGATCCCCATGCGCCGGTCGGTCTGGGCGCCGGTCGTGTAGACGATCTGGTCGTAGTGCGATCGGAGGTCGGCCACGCTCACGTCCTTGCCCAGCTCCACGCCCCCGAAGAACCGGAAGCGCGGGTGAGCGGCGACCTTGTCGAACGCGGCGGTGACCGCCTTGATCTTCTGGTGGTCGGGGGCCACCCCGGCCCTCACGAGCCCGTAGGGCGTCGGCAGGCGGTCGAACATGTCGACGTCGACGACGAGATCGCCCCGGCGCAGCAGGTGCTCGGCCACGTAGAAGCCGGCCGGCCCGGCCCCCACGATCGCGACGCGGAGCGGGCGCTCCGCGGTCCCCCGCGTCATCAGTGACCGCCCTCCATGACGATCGTCTGCAGCGTGTCGACCTCCCCCTGGTACTGATCGCGCTGGGCCTTCATGACGTCGCCGATCGAGACCATGCCCACGAGCTTGCCGCCGTCCATGACCGGCAGATGGCGGATGCGGCGCGTGACCATCGTCGAGCCGACCGAGCCGAGGTCGTCACCCGGCGCCCCGAGGACCAGGTCGCGGGTCATGAGCTGGCTGATGGGCAGCGAAAAGACCGCCTCGTTCCGGGCGGCCGTCCGCACGATGTCGCGCTCGGACAGCATGCCGATCGGACGTCGGGCGTCGTCCACGACGACCAGCGCGCCGATGTTGTGCTGGGCCAGCACCCCGAGCGCCTCGCGAATCGTCTGCTCGGCGCGGATGGTGACGACCTTGTCTCCCTTGGTGGCGAGGATCGTGGCGATGTTCATGGCGCTGTCCTCCGACTCGATCTTAGCCCGGCCGGGCCCGGCCTGCCGCCAGCAATGCCAGCGCGGCCAGCGCCCCGTAGGCCCCGCCCAGCGGGGCCGCCACCGCCAGCGGCGCCGCCGCCGACCAGGGCCAGAACACGGCGCCGCTGGCCAGCGGCGAGTGCATCAGCCCGCACAGGGTCGCCAGGCTCGCGATCGCGAACACGACGGCGGTCGCCGCCGCCCGCCGCTCGACGATGAAGACCAGCGCGGACCCCCAGAGCACCGCGGTCACGATGAAGCCGTTGCCGAGGACCAGCAGCGCGCGGTACGTCAGCGCGGCCTCTCCCGCCAGGTCGGCCGCCGAGCGGCCCAGCGCCGACAGGACGCCCCCCAGCTCGATCAGCACGACGGCGGCGGCGACCGGCACGAAGGTGATCGCCACCGCCGCGCCGTGACGCGGGGGCGAGGCCAGGAACGCCTGGGCGGTGATCTCCAGCCCGATGAAGACGAGGATCGGCGCCACCGCGGCCTCCGGCAGCACGCCGACGAGCGCGCCGAGGATCCCGACCGAGGCGCCGAGGCCGATCACGAGCCCGGTCGCCAGCGTGTAACCACTGCGGGCACCCATCGCCTTGTAGGCCGGGTGGCCGATGTAGGGCGTGTTCTGGACGACCCCGCCGCAGAGCCCGGTGAGCACGGTGGCCAGCGCCTCGACGAGCAGGACGTCGCGGGCGCGGTACTCGTCGCCGGCGGCGTGGGCACTCTCCGTGTTGTCGATGCCGCCCACGATCGTGACCAGCGCGAACGGCAGCGCGATCGCCAGGTAGGGCAGCGCGTCGTCGAGCGCGGTGGCCCAGGCCAGCGTCGGCCACGGGATCGCGAGCGCGAGCGCCGCGCCCGCCGCGGGTGGCGGATGCCCGGCGCCGCCGAGCGCCGCGCGAAGCCAGAAGATCGCGGTTCCGGCCAGCACGGCCGCGAACGCCCCGGGGACGCCGAACGGCATGCGGACGCCGCCGACCAGCCCGAGCAGCAGGACGACCAGCGCGACGAGGCCCACCAGCGGATCGCGCAGGATCTTCAGCATCGGCAGGAACGCGATCAACAGAATCGCCACGCCGGCGATCGACCCCAGCAGCGCCGCCCGCGGCACGACGCGCCGCACCCAGTCGCCGGCGAACGACAGCACGACCTTGATCAGCCCGATGGCGAGGGTCACGGCCATCGCGACCTTCCAGGCGAGCACCGGGTCACCGGTGGCGACCTTCACCGGCCCCAGCACGCCGAAGACCATGGCGAACAGCGTCGGCGTGTCGATGCCGAACGGCATGGCGGTGACGTCGTCGCGTCCGCTGCGCCGGGCCAGTCGCACCGCGATGACCGTGTAGGCGAGGTCGCCGGCCAGCACGCCGAGCGCCGTGCCTGGCAGCATCCGGCCGAGCACCAGGTCGACCGGAAAGCCGAAGACGCCGATCAGCAGGCCGGAGAGGACGACGAGGTTGGTGGTGTTGTCGAGGGCGAGGCCGAGGAAGCCGTTGACGTCCCCCGCCGCGAGCCAGCGGGGCGTGCGCGCGCTAATGGCTCTCGTGGAATCCGGGGACGCCGGGGGCTGGGCGTGGGGCCGCGGGCGCGCCCGCATGGCTCGCCTGTCGCCGTAACTCGCTCCGGGCCAGCGCCCGCGTGCGCGCCGCCAGCGCCGCGCACCACGCCAGCTCCCCCCGGTGCTCGGCGACCTCCTTGTAGTCGAGCTCCAGCGGCTCGCTCACGCGCTCACCCAGGCGTAGGCGCGCGCGGTACGCCCGGCCCTCCAGCGCGTCGTCCTCGTCGAGGAGGACCTCCACCCGCGGATGCTCGCGCTTGGCGTGGGAGGTGAGGAAATTGCGGAGCCAGCGCTCGACCTCGTCGTACGATCCACCGGAAAACACGGCGGGATTGTAGCAGGGGGAAGCGGTACCCGCTTCCCCCTGGGATACGTCACCGCCTCAGCACTCGTTGTAGCCGCACGACAGACACTTCTTGCAGCCTTCCTCGTAGACGAAGGTGGCCTGGCCGCATTCCTTGCAGAGGTCGCCGATGCGGCGCGAATCGCCGGCCCTGGCCGTGGGCGGCGCCTCCGACACGTGCTTGAGCTGGCCGGTGTGCTCGGCCAGCGTGCGGGCCAGGGCGTCGGGCAGGGAGAGGACCTTGCCCTTGCCGAAGCCCAGCGGCTGGGCTCCGCCGATGCGGGAGAGCTGGCTGATGACTTCCTCGAGCCGCCGCTGAGGCGACATCGGCGAAGGTAGCCTCAGCGTGAGCGAAATCAGGCGTCCCAGGGCCTCGGCCACGGCCATCGTGTCCGACCCGCCCTTGCCCACCTGCACGAAGACCTCGAAGGGCTCGCGATCTTCCGTTTCGTTGACCGTGATGAACGCCGTGCCGATGGGTGTCTCGGCCCGGTAGGTCCGGCCCCCCAGGCTGTGCGGCCGCGGCTTGACGACCGTGCGCGCCGCGCTCGGGGCTGGCTCGGTCTTGTCCTTGACGCCGACGTGCAGCACCTGCTCGCCCTTGCAGCCATCGCGGAACACCGTGATGCCCAGGCAGCCGAGGTCCCACGCCAGGCGATAGGCGCTGGCCACGTCCTCCTCGGTGGCGTCGTTGGGCAGGTTGATGGTCTTGCTCACGCCGTTGTCGGTGTAGCGCTGGAAGGCGGCCTGGTGGCGGACGTGCCACTCGAAGGCGACCTCGTGCGAGGTCTTGAAGACGCGCGCGGCCTCCTCGGGCAGGCCGGGGATGCCGTGCAGGGCGCCGCGCTTGACGATCTCCTCCATCAGCGCGTCGGAGTAGAAGCCGCGCGTCTTGGCGATCTTCTCGAACGTCTCGTTGACGAACGTGAGCACGCGCTCACCGTCCGGCTGCTTGACCCGGTGCTGGAAGGCCAGCGCGAAGATCGGCTCGATGCCCGACGAGCAGCCGGCGATCATCGAGATGGTGCCGGTCGGCGCGATCGTGGTGACCGTCGAGTTGCGCATCGGCCGGATGTCCCGGTAGATCGAGCGGCTCCAGTTCGGGAACGGCCCCCGCTCCTCGGCCAGCTTGCTGCACTGGTCGTGCGACTTCTCCTTCACGAACGCCATCAGCCGGTCGGCCAGCTCGATGGCTTCCTGGCTGTCGTAGGGGATGCCCATGATGAAGAGCAGGTCGGCCCAGCCCATGATCCCCAGCCCGATCCGCCGGTTCGACTTCACCGTCTCGTCGATCACCGGCAGCGGATACGGGTTCATCTCGATCACGTCGTCCAGGAACCGCACGGCCAGCCGGACGACCCGCTCCATCTCGTCCCAGTCGACCGTCCACTCCCCGTCCTCGCCCTGCCGCGCGAACTTCGACACGTTGAGCGACCCCAGATTGCACGCCTCGTTGGGCAACAGCGGCTGCTCACCACACCCGCGCGAGACGTATCCCTCGGTGATCCAGGTGTCGGTGTCCGGCTCGTAGAGATCGTACGTCGTCTGGACGCCGGCAGGCTCGATGCGAAGGATCTTGGCCCCCCCGGCAATGTCTCCGTGCAGCGTGTGAACTTCCTCACCGACCTGGCAGCGATCGAGACGCGCCGGGACGAACGTGTCGTCACCTCGGCTCACGTAGAACTGATGCGCTGCGGTCACGCGCAGGCTGCCTCCATCGGAGAAGTCGACACGGAACACGGGGGTACTCTGGTTGACCTCGACCCGCCCCACGGGGCGCGGCCCCGTCACGGTCGAGATGACGTCGCCAGGACGAATGCTGTCCGCACGACGCCAACCCTCAGGTACCGCGACGAGCGTGTCGCCCGTCACGCAGGGGTTGGTCGCCTCCACCACGCCGATCTCCGGCGTCGGGTTGGCGGGGCTGGCGTTGATGCGGTCGATGAAGACCATGCCGGGGTCGCCGGTGCGCCAGGCCGAGCGCACGATGCGCTCGAAGACCTCGCGGGCCGAGAGCCGGCCCACGACGCCCTGCGTGCGCGGGTTGACGAGGTCGTACTCCGAGCCCTGGGCCAGCGCCTCCATGAACGTGTCGGTCACCGCGACGGAGATGTTGAAGTTGGTGATCCCGCCGTCGAGCTTGCAGTCGATGAACTCCAGGATGTCCGGATGGTCGACGCGCAGGATGCCCATGTTCGCGCCCCGGCGGGTGTTGTGGCTCACGAAGCCGTTGGCGACGTACGTGTGATTGTCCGGCACCGAGAGATCGAGCGTGAGCGACTCGCCCTCCTCGATCTTGACCACCTGGTCGTAGAACTGATCGTTGCCGAGGAACCACTGGATCATCGGATCCGAGCCGATCGCCGGATGGCGCTCCGCGAGCTGCCGCAGTCGCGAGCGCGTCAGGTGCCGCGGCGCTGCGACCCGCGGCAGATAGTGCTGGAGCGCCCGGTAGAGCGGGCGATCGGCGCCGCGGGGACCGCGGCCCCGCCCGCTTCCCCGACCAGGTCCGTCGTAGAGCCGGGCCAGGAGCGCCCCCTGGAACGGAATGACGTCGTTGAACTCCCACGCCTTGGTGCGGCCGGCCGCCTGCCTCGCCGTCTTGCTCGCGGAGAAGAACCCGATGCTCTCGCCGAAAGCCCGGCGCCCCTCGACGGTGATGATGCGCAGCCGGAAGAGCGGATTCCGGCCGAAGGCTCCCGAGCGTTTCGATACCTCGCTGATCGCCGACGGGATGCCGAGCGCCAGCAAGAGCTGCTGGACGTCCTCGACCAGCCCGCGCGACGTGCTGGCGAGCGAGACGTAGCCGTCCTTGCTGGTCGACCCGTCGGCCGTGAACAGGCCGCGGAGCACACCGCAGGCAAATTCGCGGCCGGCGGTGAAGGCCAGCTCCGGCAACCGCACCTCCAGCGCCGACGGCTTGTCGACGCCGACCGTCCGCAGCCACGCCACCAGCGTCGTGGAGTTGAAGAAGTAGTTCTCCGATCCATCCCCGTCCTTCTGCTGCCGGACGGGACGCAGCCCGAAGAGACGGTCGGCGATGTCGAGCAGATAGGCGGCGACGTCGGGCTCCGCGTGACAGACGCTGAGGATCAGGCGGGCGGTGCCGCGGCGGTTGCGCGAGACGGCACCGTCGCCGAGGAAGTAGCCGATGAATTCGCCCAGCTCTCCGCTCGCGGTCTCGGGAATGCGGACCGGGGTCGCGTTCGGATGGGGCGCGGTCTCGAACCGGGGGAACCTGAAATCGTCGACCGGCAAGTACGTGTTCTTCTGGAGTGCGACCCAGTCCCCGACCTTGAGATCCTCGAGGGTCTTCCAGACGTACTGTCCGCGCTCGTCGATCACGCGCAGCCGGTGCTCGAGCGTCGCCTGGATCACGTACCCGTGGGCAGTGCGGATGCGCCGCACCAGCGCCACCCCGTTGTTGTAGAACTCATCGGAGGCACGCGGGCCCTCGTCGGTGGCCACGAGCAGTGGCCGAGTGTGCGAGTGCCACGTGTCGGCCGCCACGGCCGCCGGGCCGAGCTCGCGGATCGCGACGATCCCGCGGCTCGTCGCGACGCGCGTGTCGGGGGCGACGCAGCCGCCCTGCTTCACGGCCTCGGTCGCCGCGTTGAACACACGCAGGAACGACACGGGCCCGGAGGCGCGCCCGCGCGTGGACGACACCACGTCGTCCTTCGGGCGCAGGCGGGAGAAGGCAAAGCCCGTGTTGTGGACCATTGTCAGGCCGTGCGTCCCGGCGGCGTACGTGTTCCAGTCCTCGACCGTGAGGTCGTAGTACGCCTTGGGCTGTCGGGCACGGGTGACGGCTTCCACTTCCATGCCGCGGGTCGCCACCCGGTCGAGCAGGGCCCCGAGATGCGCGTCGCGTGACCGGACGAGCCCGGCGATTCGCGCGAGGTCGTCGCGGCGGCAGCGGCCGCCGACGTTGCACGACCACCGATTCAGCTCCGCGGCGAACGGTCCCTTCCTGCCCTTGCGGCCACGCACCGAGACCAAGCCGAGGGCTTTCAGCCGATCCCGCCAGGGCCGGAATGGAAGCCTGAGCGCCGTCTGCTTTCGGCTGGCGGAGTGGAGCCGCGTGATCCGGTGCTCGCTCGCCGCGAACGGCGCGAGATCCGCGCGCAGGGCGTTGACCTGCGGCAGCGTGCAGAGCTGCACGGAATAGATCGTGCGCTTGCCCCGCCCGCGTGGCGGCTTGGCGCCCACGGACGGCTGATACCCGAGCAGGCTCACCAGCCCGGCCAGGTCCTCGGCCATCTCGCGGCTCGCCGTGGCGTAGGACGGACTGCCGTCGGGCGCCACGTATCCGTCACTGTCGACGAGGCCGGCCAGGAACGCCCGGACGACGGACAGCGGCGACTTCGCGATCACCTCGGGCACCCGAACGCGGTCGTCCTTGGGCCCGATCTTCTCCAGCCCGCACGCCTCGAGCATGTCCATGACGAAGCGCTGGGTCAGCGTCGACACGCTCCAGAGACCGCGCCGGTCGCGCCGGATGCTGACGTGAATGTCCCGCCGGGCCAGCACCGACCGGACGCGCTCGAGGACGTCGCGCTCCCCCGAGAACCAGCGCAGCCGGTACTGCCGGAGGGCGGGAACGTACCCGAACGACCCGTCGCCGAGCGTGAAGCCGACCAGCCAGCCGAGCGATTCATCGATCTCGAGCTGCCCGGCCCGCCGGGGGCTGTCGTACGGCCAGTAGCCGTCGGGGCGCTCGGGCCCGAGGATGACATCGCCCGGCGCCACAGCGTCGGCGCGCACCGCGGTGAGGCCCTCGGGCCTGAGGACCATGAACGGATGCCACGCGCTCGTCTGCACCCGGGTTCCCTCGCGGGTCTCGACGACGAGTTGCTGCTCGGCCGGAACGTCGAACCGCCAGACGTGCGTCACGCGACGGAGCCCGGTCTGGCCGGTCGCCGGATCCATCGAGGCAGTGCGGATGTCCAGATCGCTCACGTCGTACCGGACCGCCGCGCCGTCCCGCTCGCCGGTCCGGCCGTCGGCGGTGGCCCGGTTGACGAGCACCTCGATCGGCTCCAGGCCGCAGAACGTCGTCCAGACCCGGGCATCGCCGGCGATGCACCCGCCCCCTGATTGATGGATGATCGCCGCGGCCTTCACGGAGTCGAAGATCTCTCCCATCGAGTCGCCCACCGGCAGCACGTAGCAGGCCGAGTACTGCAGCCCGTTGCCCTTGCCGGCGTTCATGAGCGTGGGCGAGTTGGGCACGAAGAAGGCGTCCACCATCATGTCGTAGAAGGCCTCGGCCACCTCCCGCACCGCGGCCGGGCTCCGGCCATAGCGCGCCTCGCCCGCGGCAATGGACTGGGCCACCCTCCAGCACATCTCCTCCGGCGTCTCGGTCACCTCCCCGCGCTCGCTGCGCATGAGGTACCGCTCGCGAAGGACGCGCAGGGCAGGCTCGGTCCACGTGCCGACCTTGGCGGGACGAGTTTCAGGCAACATCGGGCCACCTCCTATATCTTGTGGTGCCCGCGATCTAACACCCTCAGTCTAGCGGTCGTCAAGCAAAAAGCTATCCACCGGCGGCCCACCGTCTATCCACTTCGAATCCACCGTTCGCCGCGGCGCGTCGTGCCGCGCCGGCGCCGCGGTGGCCGGGGCGGCGCGGGGCGGCATGTTATTCTCGGGCGTGCGTTCGGCATCATGACGCTCACCGCGCGCTGCCTGATCGGGCGAAGGAGACGCTGCATGTCGATGGCCTGGGCCCCGGTGGTCCTCGTGCTGTGCCTGCTGGCGGCGCCGCCGGCGAGTCACGCGCAGGCGCCGGCGCCCACGGGCCCGCCGCCCGCCACCGCCCCCCCGCCGCAGGGCACGCCCGTGATGGACCGCGTGCTCGGCCGCGCGCTCAGCCTGGAGGAGGCGGTGGCGATCGCGCTGGAGACCCAGCCGCAGATCCAGGCGCGGCTGTACGACTACATGGCCGCGGCCCATCGCGTCGACCAGGCCTTCTCGGCCCTGCTGCCCCAGCTGACCGGCTCGTGGACGGCGGCGCGGGCGCAGAACGTGGGCGTCACCAGCGGCTCGCCGACGATCACCGGGTTCGCGGACAACTCCCGGGCGCGCGTCACCCTGTCGCAGGTCCTCTTCGACTTCGGCAAGACCTTCGCGTCCACCGAGGCGGCCCGCCGCCTGGCCGAGTTCGCGCAGGAGGACGTCGAGCTGCAGCGCCAGCTGATCACGCTGACGGTGAAGGAGTCGTTCATCAACATCAACTTCGCCCGGCGGCTCATCCGCGTGCAGGAGCAGGCCGTCGAGCGGGCCGACCTCAACCTCCGGTCCGCCCGCGGCTTCTTCGAGGTCGGGACGCGGCCGAAGTCCGACGTCGCCCGCGCCGAGGTCGACGTCGCCAACGCCCGCGTCGACCTCATCCGCGCCCGCAACGCCGAGCGGCTGGCGCGCGTGGCGCTCAACACGGCCATGGGCATTGCCGCCGACACGCCGACCGAGGTCCAGGACAACCTGGTCTACCAGGCGATGACGATCGACCGCGGCCAGCTGCTGGGGCAGGCGCTGGCCCAGCGCCCCGAGTACAAGCAGGCGCGCCTGCGCGTCAGCGAGGCGGAGGCGCGGGCGCGGCGGGCGGTCCGGGACTTCTTTCCCGACATCAACGGCGTCGGCTCCTACGGCGGCGCCCGCTCCGACTTCAGCGAGGTGTGGGAGCTGCGGCTCGAGCTGAGCTGGTCGATCTTCGACGGCGGCAACCGCCTGGCCCGCTTCCGCGAGACCAAGGTCCTCATCGATGCCGCGCAGGCGCGGGTGAAGGCCACCGAGCTCGACATCTCGCGGGAGGTCGAGCAGGCCCAGCTGAACGTCTCCGAGGCCCAGGAGCGCATCGGCGCCGCCCAGACGGCCGTGGCCTCGGCCCAGGAGAACTTCCGCCTGGCCCAGGGCCGCTTCGACGCCGGGGTCGGCACCATCCTGGAGCTGACCGACGCCCAGCTCTTCCTGACCCAGGCCCAGAACACCGAGGCCCAGGCCCTGGCCGACTACCGCATCGCCGTCGCCCGGCTGGAGCGGGCGATCGGGCGGCGCTGAGCTCCAGGGCTGAAATACCGGGCGGGCGAGGCCCGTCTAAAGCACTGATGAAGCGCATCGTCTCACTCGTGGCCGTGGCCGCTCTCGTCGGGGGCGGCGTCTGGGGGTATCTCTACACTCAGAGCCGGGGAAACGCGCCCAAGTACCGGACGGCCCGCGTCGAGCGCGGTCCCCTCACCGCCGCCGTCTCGGCCACGGGCAACCTCAACGCCGTCACCACCGTCCTGGTCGGCAGCCAGGTGTCCGGCCAGGTCAAGGAGCTCTTCGCCGACTTCAACACCCTGGTGAAGAAGAACCAGGTGATCGCGCGGATCGACCCCGAGATCTTCCAGGCCAAGGTCAGCCAGGCCTCGGCCGACCTCGAATCCAGCCGCGCCGCCGTCCTCAATCAGGAGGCGCAGGTCCAGCGGGCCAGGGCCGACGTGGAGAACGCCCGGGCCACCCTCGCCGAGTCCCGCGCCAACACGGCGAAGGCGCAGGTGACGGTGGGCGATTCCAAGCGCGACCTCGACCGCAAGAGCCAGCTGTTCCGCCGCGAGCTGATCGCCAAAAGCGACCTCGACAGCGCCCAGGCGGCGCACGACTCGGCACTGGCCCAACTGGACGCCGCGCGCGCCAAGGAGCGCTCGCTGACCGCCGGCATCGAGTCGGCGCAGGCCCAGATGCGCGTGGCCGAGGCCATGCTGCAGTCGGCCCGCGCCCAGGTCGACCAGAAGCGGGCGGCGTTGCGGCAGGCGCAGGTCGACCTGGAGCACACGACCATCCGGGCACCCGTCAACGGCGTGGTGGTCTCGCGGGCCGTCGACGTGGGCCAGACGGTGGCCGCGAGCCTGCAGGCGCCCACGCTCTTCACGATCGCCGAGGACCTCACCAAGATGCAGGTCGAGGTGAGCGTGGACGAGGCCGACATCGGGCGCATCAAATTGGAAGACCGCGCCAGCTTCACGGTGGATTCGTTCCCCGGGCAGCCCTTCACCGGCACCGTCACCCAGATCCGCAAGGCCGCGCAGGTCGTCCAGAACGTCGTGACCTACACGGTCGTGGTGGCGGTGGACAACCCGGGCGGCCGCCTGCTGCCGGGCATGACGGCCAACGCCCGGATGATCGTGGCCGAGAAGCCCAACGTGCTGAAGGTCCCGAACGCGGCGCTGCGCTTCCGTCCGGCGGGCGCCGAGGGCGGTGCCGCGGCGGCCGGCGGGCCGGCGGGGCCGGCCGCGCGGCAGGGCGGCGAGGGCGGCGGCGAGCGGGCCGCCGGCGGTGGCCGGCCGTCGCCCGAGCAGGTCCGCGAGCGGCTCGTCAAGGGCCTCGGGCTCAGCGAGGAGCAGCAGCGCAAGCTCGACCCGATCCTGGCGGACACGCGCCAGCAGCTGATGGCGCTGCAGGGTGTGCCCGAGGCGGAGCGCCAGGCGCGCGCCCAGAAGATCCGCGAGGCCAGCCGGACGCGCATCCGCGAGATCCTCACGCCCGAGCAGCGCGAGCGCTACGAGGAGTTCGCCGGCGGCCGGGGCGCGGCCGGCGGCGATCCCCGCAGCGGCGCGCCGGGGCGGGTCTGGGTGCTCGACGGCGACAAGCTCAAGCCGGTCGCGCTCACGCTCGGCATCAGCGACGGGGCCGCGACCGAGGTCCTGCGCGGCGAGGTGAAAGAGGGCCAGGAGATCGTCGTCGGGATGGTCGGCACCCCGGGCGCGGCCCGGCCCGGCGGCGCCGGACCCCGCCTCCGGCTCTAGCAGGGAGGACCCCGTGAGCCGGCCCGCGATCATCGCCACCGAGGGGCTGTCCAAGGACTACGTGCTGGGCCCCCACGTGGTGCACGCGCTGCGCGGGGTGACGGTGGCCATCGAGCCCGGCGAGTTCGTCGCCGTCATGGGACCTTCGGGATCCGGCAAGTCGACGTTCATGAACCTGCTGGGGTGCCTGGACACGCCGACCGCCGGGCGGTACCTCCTCGACGGGCGTGACGTCGCCGGCCTCGGCCGCGACGAGCTGGCGCGGATACGCAACGCCAAGATCGGCTTCGTCTTCCAGCAGTTCAACCTGCTGCCCCGCACCAGCGCCCTGGAGAACGTCGAGCTGCCGCTGCTCTACTCCGGGACCGCGCCGCGCGAGCGCCGGCAGCGGGCGCGCGAACGGCTGGCCGCGGTCGGCCTCGGCGACCGGGAGCACCACCATCCGAGCCAGCTCTCGGGCGGCCAGCAGCAGCGGGTGGCCATCGCGCGGTCGCTGGTCAACGATCCCGCGGTGGTCCTGGCCGACGAGCCGACCGGCAACCTGGATACCCGCACGAGCGTCGAGATCCTGGCGCTCCTGCAGCGCCTCAACCGCGAAGGGCTCACGATCGTGCTGGTCACGCACGAGCCCGACATCGCGGCCTACGCCACCCGCGTGCTGACGTTCCGCGACGGCCGGCTGCTCGGCGACGCGCGCCAGCCCTCGGCGCACGACGCCGCCGCCACGCTGGCCGCGCTGCCCGCCGACGAGGAGGTGCCGGCGTGATCGCCCTGCAGTCGATCCGGATCGCGCTGCGCTCGCTCCGCGTGAACAAGCTCCGGAGCGCCCTCACCATGCTCGGCATCATCATCGGGGTCGGTGCGGTGATCGCCATGGTGGCGGTGGGCGCGGGCGCCTCGAACCGGGTCGCCGAGCAGATCCAGAGCCTCGGCTCCAACCTGATCATCGTGCTGTCGGGCTCGGTGACGTCGGGCGGCATCCGCATGGGCCAGGGCTCACAGCTGACCATCACGGAGGACGACTCGGCGGCGATCGCCCGCGAGGTCGCGGCCGTCCAGGTCTCGGCGCCGGCCGTGCGCGGGACCACCCAGGTCGTGGCCGGCAACCTGAACTGGTCCACGGTGGTCCAGGGCGTCACCCCCGACTACTTCGAGGCGCGCGACTGGCCCGTCGTCACCGGCCGCCCGATCGGGCCCCAGGACGTGGAGGGCGCGACCAAGGTCGCCCTCGTCGGCCAGACGACGGCGCTCAACCTGTTCGGCGACGCCGACCCCGTGGGGCAGATCATCCGGATCAAGAAGGTCCCCTTCACCGTCATCGGCACCATGGACCGCAAGGGCCAGAACGCGTGGGGGCAGGATCAGGACGACGTCCTCGTCATCCCGATCTCGACGGCCAAGAAGAAGGTGCTGGGCCGGAGCAACTCCAACCCGCGCGCGGTCGGCTCGATCTCGGTCAAGATCCGCCCGGGTGAGGACATGGCCGACGCCGAGCAGCAGATCCGCGAGCTGCTGCGCCAGCGCCACCGCCTGCAGCCGTTCCAGGACGACGACTTCTGGCTGCGAAACCTCTCCGAGGTGCTGCAGACCCAGGAGGAATCGTCGAAGGTGATGACGTACCTGCTGGCCGCCATCGCCTCGGTCTCGCTGTTCGTCGGCGGCATCGGGATCATGAACATCATGCTGGTCTCGGTCACCGAGCGCACGCGGGAGATCGGCCTGCGGATGGCGGTCGGCGCCCGCGGACGCGACATCCTCGGCCAGTTCCTGATCGAGGCCGTCACCCTGTCGCTGATCGGCGGCGTGGTCGGCATCGCGCTCGGGATGGGCGGCGCCGAGGCGCTCAGCTACTTCGCCGAGTGGCGCACCCTGGTGGCGCCCCAGACCATCGCGCTGGCGTTCGGGTTCGCCGCGGCCGTCGGGGTCTTCTTCGGCTTCTACCCCGCCCGGAAGGCCGCGCGCCTGGACCCCATCGAAGCGCTCCGCTACGAGTAGAGCCAGGCGGTCGAAGCCCTCACCGCGTCGCCGCCGCTCCCCGCGGCCGCGCCCGCGTCCTGCCCGCGGCGCGGGGCTCGGCGGCGCACCGAAGGCGAAACCGACACCGCCGCCCAAGCCGACGGAGGCCGAGTCCCGGCTGCTCCGCCTGGCCGGAGAGATCGCCACCCTTCCAGTCGCGGACGCGATCCGTGCGCTGGCCGACGCCTACGCCCCGGATGCGCCGCTGCCGCGGGCGGTGGCCCAGGCCTGGCTGCGCAGCCGCGGCGACAAGACCGCGGTGCTCGCCCTGGCCTTCGCGCGCGAGAACCTGCGCCTGGCCCTGGAAGAAGTGCTCGCCCGGGCTCCGGGCGGCGCCCTGCCCGGCGGCGCAGAGACCCGCGCCTGGCTGGTCCTGGCCGCCTGCGAGGCGATCGCGCAGGAGCCGCGCGAGGCGGCCGCCGACCGCCGCCGCACGCTGCTCGAGCTCAGCGGTCACTCCGCCTAGCCCCCTCGGGGGGATGGGGGCCCGAAGCGAGCCGAGCCCGGAGCGAGTTACGGCGACAGGCGAGCCATGCAGGCGCGCCAGCGGCCCTCCCGCCCGGCTCCCCGCGTCACGACGCTTCACGAGAGTCATCGCGTGCGCCATGCGCCCTCGATCGATCGGCGACGTTGACGGGCGCCGCCGGCGCCCGCTACAGTGAGCGCAATGCGTCGCGCTGGACTCGGCCTCGTCGTGCTTGCCTTCGTCCTCCTGCCATCCGTCGCGCCGGGCCAGACGCCCGTGGAGTCCGCGCGCGCGCTGGTGGCGCGCTACCACGAGGACCCGCTCGTCATCGACCGCGCCCGCGAGCTGCTGGAGAGCGCCCTGGACCGCGACCGCCAGGTCGAAACGATGGTGATGCTGTCCTACGTCCACTTCCTCTTCGGCGACGTCCGCGCGACCACCACCGACGACAAGCTGGCCGCCTACGACCGTGGCCGGGAGATCGGCAAGCGCGCGGTCGAGCTGGCGCCCAGGAACCCCGAGGCCCACGTCTGGTATGGCATCAACACCGGCCGCTGGGGCCTGACCAAGGGCGTCATGCGCTCGCTGTTCCTGCTGCCCACGGTGCGCGGGGAGGTCGACGCCACCCTGGCGCTCGATCCCAGGAACCTGCGCGCGCTCGCGCTGTCCGGCAACGTCTTCCTGGAGGTGCCCGGGCTCTTCGGGGGCGACAAGGCCAAGGCCGAGCAGCAGTTCCGCAAGGCCCTGGAGATCGACCCGCGCTTCACGGTCGCCCGCGTCGATCTCGCCCGCGTGCTGATCGCCCGGGGCCGCCACGCCGACGCCCGCCGCGAGCTGCAACGGGTCATCGACGAGCGGACCCCCAACAACATCGCCGACTGGACCGTGAAGGATCGGCCACGCGCCCGCGAGCTGCTCGAGTCCATCAAGGGCAAGTAGACATCGCCGGGGTGATCCGGGGACTGCGCCGCACGCGGCCGGCCTGGAACCCCACGGCGCTGGCCGAGGTGGCCGGCGGCACCGGCGATCCGTTCCGGGTGCTCATCGCCTGCATCCTGTCGCTGCGCACCCAGGACACCACCACGGGACCGGCCGCCGCTCGCCTCTTCGCAGTCGCGTCGACGCCGGCGACGCTGCGGCAGCTGCCGGCCGCCCGCATCGCGAAGCTGATCTATCCCGTCGGCTTCTACCGCACCAAGGCCCGCGTGATCCTCGGCATCTGCCGGGACCTGCTCGGGCGCTTCGGCGGCCGGGTGCCCGACACCATCGACGAGCTGCTCACGCTCGACGGCGTGGGCCGCAAGACCGCCAACCTCGTGGTGACGATGGGCTTCAACAAGCCGGGGATCTGCGTGGACACCCACGTGCACAGGATCTCCAACCGCCTGGGCTACGTACGCACCCGCACCCCCGAGGAGACCGAGATGGCGCTGCGGCAGCGGCTGCCGCGGCGCTACTGGATCGGCTACAACGACCTGCTGGTGGCGTTCGGCCAGAACGTCTGCGCGCCGATCTCACCCCGCTGCTCGACCTGCCCGGTCAGCGCGCTCTGCCGCCGGGTGGGCGTGACGTCCGCCCGCTGACTCTCCGCAGCCGCCGCAGGACCGCCAGGTTGCGGCGGTCGGCGGCCGGCTCGGGCTCCTTGGGCGTCTCCAGCACCTTGGGCACCGCGGCGAAGCGAGCGTCGTCGAGCAGCAAGCGGAACGGGGCCAGCCCGAGCCGCCCCCGGCCAATGTGCGCGTGGCGGTCGAGGCCCGAGCCCAGCTCGGCCCGGGCGTCGTTGAGGTGGAACGCGAGCACGCGCCCGAGCCCGACCGCGCCGGCGCACTCCGCCATCGCCGCCCCGTAGCCGGCCGCCGTGCGGATGTCGTAGCCGGCCGCGAACAGGTGGCAGGTATCCAGACAGACGCCGACCCGCCGCGGCCGCTCCATCCGATCGAGCATCGCGCCCAGCTCGCCGAACGTGCGGCCCAGCGTCCCGCCCGCGCCCGCCGTGTTCTCGAGCGCGACGCGCACGCGATAGCCGCGCGTGCGCCGCAGGCTCTCGCCGACCGCCGCGGCCACGCGGGCGATGCCGGCCGCGGCGCCGGTGCCGAGATGCGAGCCCGGATGGATCGCCACGCAGCGAAGACCGAGCGCCTCGGCGCGCTCCAGCTCGTCGGTGAACGCGTCGACGGCCTGCCGCCACGCGGCCGGCGCGGGGCTGGCGAGGTTGATCAGATAGCTGCCGTGGGCGAAGACCGCCGGGATCCCGGTCGCGCGGCGCGCGGCGTGGAACGCCCGCGCCTCGGCGTCGCCGAGCGCCCGCGCCACCCACTGGCGCTGGTTCTTGACGAAGATCTGCACGGCGAAGCAGTCGAGCGCGTGCCCGCGCTCGAGCGCCAGGTGCAGCCCCCCCGCGATCGACATGTGCGCGCCCAGATCGTCCGCTCGGATGGACGGCCCCGCCATGGCCCTTGTTTCCCCCCGACGCTCGGGGCGCCGCGGCGCCGCCGTGGCGCCCCTCGATCACCCGTTGCCATCAGCGGGCGCCCACGACCAGCTCGCCGAGACGCGCCTGGCGGTACGCCCACGCGGCGCGGAGCTGGCGGTGCACCAGGGCGCCGTGGAGCGCGCGGCCGAGCGGGCCGAGCCGCAGGCGGTAGGTCACCCGGTCCTCCACCCAGGTGCCGCCGCCTTCCTCGAGAAAGAGGTGCCGGTGTTCCCAGCGCGCCCACGGGCCACGCACCTGGACGTCGACGAAGCGGTGCGGCGGGTCGTACTCGCGGATGTAGGCGCGCCAGCGCAGCGGCAGCCCGAGCCAGGCGATGCGGAAGTCGAGCACGGCGCCGGCCGCCAGCGTGGTGGCCGGCGTGAGCACGCGCAGGCGCAGGCCGGGCGGTGTCAGCTTCGGCAGGTTGCGCGGATCGGCGAAGAACGCGAACACCTCGGGGCGCGGACGGGCGAGCCAGACGCGGGTTTCCAGGACGTGATCGGCCATGGCGCTTCCGGCGCCGCCGGCAGCGCGGGCTATCATAGGCGGGTGCCCGCGCTCAGTCAATCGCGCGCCTACGCGGCGCTGCTCCTCATCGCGACGCTGTGGGGCACGTTCCCGGCCACCGGCAAGCTCGCCGTCGCCGACCTCCCGCCGGTCTTTCTCACCGCGGTCCGCGGGGTCATCGCCTCGGCGTTCCTGGTGGGGCTGCTCATGCGCTCGGGGGCCGAGACGGCGCGCGGCCTCGGCGCCGACAGCGTCCGCGCGTTCGTCGTGCTGGGCGTGCTCGGGCTCACGCTGTCGACCCAGCTCTCCTACATCGGCTACGCCTACACCACGGCCGCCAACGCGGCGATTCTGCAGGCCGCCACGCCGGTGCTCGTGGCGCTCGGCGCCCGGGCCTTCCTCGGCGAGCGCCTGCGCCGCCGTCAGCAGGCCGGCGTCGCCCTCTCCTGCCTCGGCGTGCTGGTCGTCATCACCGACGGGCGGCTGTTCATGCTGCGTATCCACGACCTGCGCGCCGGCGACTTCATCACGCTGCTCGGATTGCTCGCGTGGACGGCCTACACGATCTACGGCAAGCGGGTCATCACCACGCACTCGCCGGCGCTGACGACGACGGCGGCCTACGTCGCCGGCACCTGCGTGCTGGTGGCCGAGGCCGCCCTGACCGCCCCGCTGTTCCCCCGCCCCGTGATGTCGGCGCGCGCGTGGCTGGTCGTCCTCTACCACGCGTTCTTCGGCGCCGTCGCGCACATCTGGTGGTACCGGGCCGTCGAGCGCGTGGGCGCGAGCAGGGCGGCCGTGTTCCTGAACGTCACGCCCATCGTCGGCGTCGTGCTGGCCAGCGCGCTCCTCGCCGAGCCCGTCGGCGTGTGGGAGGTGCTGGGCACCGGGCTCGTGCTGGCCGGCGTGATGCTGACGACGGCGACCCCGCTCCGCGCCAATGAGTCTCGTGCAATACGGTGACGCCGGGGGCTGGGCGTGGGGCCGCGGGCGCGCCATCGTGGCGAGCCGTTGTCGCCGTTCGAGCGCAGGGCTCGGCGAGCGAGCCGCCAACGATTCGACTGGTCTGAACCCCAGCCCCCTCTGGGGATGGGGGGCCCGAAGCGAGCCGGGTCCGGAGCGAGTTACGGCGACCGGCGAGCCATGCCGGCGCGCCCCCAGCCCCACGCCCAGCCCCCGGCGTCACCGTATTGCACGAGGGTCATTGCAGCTTCCTGACCTCGGCCAGGATCCGGTCGGGGTCGGGCAGCTGGCCGCGGCCGTAGTGCTCCACGAAGCGGACCGTGCCCGTCGTGTCGACGATGAACGTCGCCCGGTTGTTGGCGTTCCAGTCGGGCCAGTAGACGCCGTAGTCGCGCGCGGCGGTGCGGTGCACGTCGGAGAGCAGCGGATAGTGGCTGATGCCGACCGCCTTGGCCCAGTTCTCGTGGCTGAACGGACTGTCGGTCGAGATACCCAGCACCTGGGTATTGGCCGCCTCGAAGTCGGCGATGCGCCGGTCGAAGGCGGGCATGCAGGTGCTTCAGCCCGGTGTCCAGTCCAGCGGATAGAACAGCAGCACCACGTTGCGGCCGCGCAGCTCGCGCAGGCTGATCTCCTTCAGCCCGATCCCCTTCAGCGTGAAGTCGGGCGCCGGATCGCCGACGTCGACCATCCTGTCGGTGGTGCTCATTCGGCTCGTCCCCCTCTGGCAAGCTTGCGGGCCGCGCGCGCCGGCCACGGGCGCGGCGCGACGCTCTTGACGGGCGGCTTGCGCACAGCTGCCCACAGCCGGTCGCGGCGCGCCTCCAGCGGCTGCGCGTCGAGGCCCAGGTGCGCGGCGGCGGTGACGACGCGGCCGGTCTCCCACAGGCGCTCGAAGCGCGTGGAGAAGCGTGGATCGCGCACCGCGTGGTGGTCCATGATGACGCGGCAGCCGGTGGCGTCGAGGATGCGGCGCAGGTTGTCGACGGCGCGGTCGATCGCCGACGTCCCCACCTCGCGCTCGACGTAGGAAGGGGGCCCCGACAGGTAGAGCGTCGTGGGCCGCTGCTGGATCAGCCAGGCCGTCGCCACCGGCGACAGCGGCCCCTGCACGTCGGAGGCGAACACGAAGCGCTGGTGCTCGCGCGGGTCGGTGATCGTCAGCGCGAGCACGTAGCCCAGCGCGGTGCCGTCGGCGCCGTGCGGCAGCGGCGGCGACACCTTCAGGTCGAGATCGGGCGTGGTCAGCGCCACGCCGTCGGCCGGCTGGACGTGAGCCTGCCCCTCGAGCGCGCCCCACAGCGCGTGCGCGCGGCGGCCCTGGGCGCCGGTGACCACCCGGCGCGGATCCTTGGCCAGCACGACGCGGCCCGCGTAGGAGACGGGATCGGAGCGGAAGTGGTCCTCGTGATAGTGGCTCACGAAGACGTAGCGGGCCCGCGCGGCGTACGCCGAGATCCGGTCGTTGGCCCGCCGCAGGGCCTCCCACTCCTCCGGGCTCGGCGGCAACCCGTACCGCGCGGACGCCAGCGTGGCGCCGGGATCGATGAGCAGGCCGGTGGACCCGGCCTCGACGTAGGTGGCCATCGAGCGCACGCCGAGGGAATCGGCGGCGAGCGGGATGATTTTCAAATGCAGCGCCCGCCGTCGACCTCTATGCAAGATCCCGTGATCATCGCCGCGTCGTCCGAGGCGAGGAACACGGCGGTGGCGGCGAGGTCTTCCGGCTGGTTCAGCCGTCCCAGCGGGACGGTCGCCTCGTACCGGCGCAGCCCCTCGGCGTCCACGGCCTGCTTGTTCATGAACGTCGGCAGCATCGGCGTGTGGGTGGCGACCGGCGCGATGGCCACGACGCGCACGCCGTGGGGAGCCACCTCGAGCGCCAGCGCCTTGGCCAGCGTGACCACCGCGCCCTTGGAGGCGGCGTAGGTCTGGCCGCCCGGCCGCGGCCGGATGGCGGACGTCGAGGCGGTGATGAGGAACACGCCGCGCCGCTGCCGCTTCATCACCGGCAGCGCCGACCGGGCGCCGAGCCACACGCCCTTGACGTTGACCGCGAAGACCTGGTCGAAGACCTTCTCGTCGACGTCCTCGAGGTCGCTCTTCCACTGCGGCACGCCGGCGTTGGCGAAGAAGACGTCGAGCCGGCCCCAGCGGGCCACCGCCTGCTCGACGATCGTCTGGTTGTCGCCCGCGCGCGTGACGTCGGCCCGCGCCGCCGCCGCCTGGCCGCCGGCCTTCTCGATCTGCTCCACGGTCGCCTTGGCGCCGGCCTCGTTGAGGTCGACCACCAGCACGCGCGCGCCCTCGCGCGCCATGGCCAGCGCGGAGGCCGCCCCGATCCCCGACGCCGCCCCCGTGACGATCGCCACCCTGTCCTTCAACCTCATCGTTGCATCCTCCTACAGCGCCAGCTCGGCCAGCGTGCGGACGGCGGTCGTGTCGCCCGCGACCATGATCGTCGTCACGCCGGCGGCCTGCCACTCGGCCACCTGCTCGCGCACCCGCTCGCGCGGCCCGCACAGCGCGACCTCGTCGACGAGCGCGTCGGGAACCGCGGCGGTGGCCTCGTCCTTGCGGCCGCCGAGGTAGAGGTCCTGGATGCGCTTGGCGGCGTCCTCGTAGCCGTACCGCCGCGCGATGTCGTTGTAGAAGTTCCGGCCGCGCGCCCCCATGCCGCCGACGTAGAGGGCCAGGCGCGGCTTGACCGCCGCCCGGCAGGCCGCCAGGTCGTCGCCGATGACGACCGGGACCATCGGCATGACGTCGAACTGCTGCTGGGCGGTGGCGCTCCGCCCGCCGGCCCGGAACCCCTCGGCCAGCCACTCGCGGAACATCACCATGCGGCGGGCCGAGAAGAACACCGGGATCCAGCCGTCGGCGATCTCCGCGGCCAGCGCCACGTTCTTCGGCCCGACGGCGGCCAGGTAGATCGGCAGGTCGGCCCGGCCGTGCAGGATGGAGCGCAGCGGCTTGCCGAGGCCGGTCGCGTCGGCTCCCGCGTACGGGATCTGGTAGTACTCGCCGCGGAACTCGAGCGGCTTGTCCCGGCGCAGGATCGCTCGGACGACCTCGACGTACTCGCGGGTCTTCCGCAGCGGCTTGCCGAACGGCTGGCCGTGCCAGCCCTCCACCACCTGGGGGCCGGACACGCCGAGGCCCAGGCGGAAGCGGCCGCCCGACAGCGCGTCCAGCGTCATCGCCGTCATCGCGGTCATGGCCGGCGTGCGCGCCGGGATCTGCATGATCGCGGTGCCGACGTGGATCCGCTCGGTGCGGGCGGCGATCCAAGCCGCCGGCGCGACGGCGTCGGAGCCGTAGGCCTCGGCCGACCACACCGAGTCGTAGCCGAGCCGCTCGGCCTCGAGGATGCGCGTCATGTCGAGCGTCATCGCCGCGCCCGAGTAGTTCAGGTTCAGCGCCAGTCGCACCGGCAGCCTCCTTGGCGTGGCGGCGGCGGCCGCCGCCGGTTCCGTCGCACCTCCGCGAGCGCCGGCTCCCACTGGTCCCGCGCGAGCCAGACGCGGCCCCGCCGTAGCCGTACGCCCTCCTGCTCCAGCCGGATCCGCTGCGTCAGCATCCCGCTGTCGCGCCGGCGGCGGCTGATGCCGCCCCGCGCGTTCACGACCCTGTGCCACGGCACGTCGTCGGGACAGCTCCGCATGGCGCCGCCCACCGCCCGCGCCGAGCGCGCGCGGCCGATCAGCGCCGCCACCTGCCCGTACGTCGCGACCTCGCCGCGGGGGATCCGCCGCACCACCGCATAGACCTCGTCGCGAAACGCCCGCGGCGACACGACCCTCGCGCCCCGGTTCGCTCGCGCCCGCCCGCGCGCCGCCTCCGCCCGACTCACGACGTCACGCGAGCGGCGCGCCGGCGCCCAGCTCCCAGAGGCGCGCGTAGAGGCCGCCCTGCCGCAGCAGCGCGGCGTGCGGGCCGGCCTCGTGAATGCGTCCCCGGTGCAGCACCAGGATCCGGTCGGCGCTCTGGACGGTCGACAGCCGGTGGGCGATCGTGATCGTGGTGCGTCCGGCCGTGAGCCGTGCCATCGCCTCCCGGATCATCCGCTCGGACTCGGGATCGACGCTGGACGTCGCCTCGTCCAGCACGAGGATTGCGGGATTGTACACGAGCGCCCGCGCGATGGCCAACAGCTGCCGCTCGCCGTGCGAGAGATTGGCGGCGCGCTCGACCAGCGGCGTCGCCAGCCCTTGCGGCAACCGCCGCACGAGGCCCGCCGCATTGGCCGTCTCCAGCGCGCGCTCGATCGACGCCCGCGCGTCACCGTCGAGCGCGAGGTTGGCCTCCACCGTGCCCGTGAACAGCACCGGATCCTGGAAGATGACGCCGACGTGCCGGCGCAGCGCCTGCAGATTCCACTCGCGCACGTCGAGGCCGTCCACCAGCACGCGCCCGCGCCCGACGTCCCACGTCCGCGTCAGCAGCCGCGCGCACGTGGACTTGCCCTCGCCGGTCGTGCCCACCAGCGCCACGTGCTCGCCCGGCGCCACCGTGAAGCTGCAGTCGGCCAGCACCCACCGCGCGTCGGCGTAGGCGAACCACACGCCCTCGAAGGCCGCGCGGCCGGCGCCGGCGGCGGGCGCCCGCGGCACCGTCGGCGTCAGGATGCCCGGGGCCCGGTCGAGGAGGCCGAAGATGCGCTCGGCCGAGGCCATGGCCGACTGCATCACGGTGTACTTGGCGCCGAGGTCGCGGATCGGCAGGAAGAAGCGGTTGGTGTACTGGATGAACGCCACCAGCACGCCGAAGGTGAGCGCGCCCTCCACGATCCGCCCGCCCCCGTACCAGACGAGCAGCGCCAGCGCCACCGAGCCCAGGGCCTCGACGGCGGCGTACAGCGAGGCCTCGAACACGGTGGAGCCGAAGAGGGCGCGGCGATAGTCGCGGTTGAGCCGCTCGAACTCGCGGCGCTCGTGCGCCTCGCGCGCGAAGAGCTGGATGACCGTGATCCCCGACAGCGACTCCTGCAGGAAAGCGTTGAGCCGGGCCAGCCGGCGCCGAACCTCGCGGTAGGCGTCGCGGGCGCGGAGGCGGAAGTAGGCGGCCACCGCGAACAGCACGGGGACGATGGCGAAGGTCACCAGGGCCAGTCGCCAGTCGATCCACAGCATCACCGCCACCACGCCCGCCAGCGTCACCACGTCGGCCACGACGGCGAACAGCCCGCTGGTGAACGCCTCGCTCACCGCCTCGACGTCGTTGAGGACCCGGGTCATCAGCCGGCCGACCGGCGTGCGGTCGAAGAACGCCGCCTCCAGCCGCACGAGGTGGGCGAAGAGGCGGGCGCGCAGGTCGTGGATCACCCCCTGGCCGGTCAGCGCCATGAGATACGCTTCGGCCATGCGCAGGCCGTACAGCGCGATCAGCGTGCCGCCGTACAGCGCGGCGACCGCGCTCAGCCCGATCCAGTCGGCCTGGAGGATGTGGTCGTCGATGGCGACCTTGAGCAGGTAGGGCTGCGCCAGCTCCACCAGCGCGGTGAGCGGGAACAGCGCCATCGAGGACCAGACCAGCCGGTGGTGCGGCCGCGCGGCCTCCCACAGGCGCGCCGCCAGCCGGCGGTCGAACGCGCGGCCGAGGACGTCGTCGTGGTCCGCCTCGAGCACGGGATCAGGCACGCGCGATCTCCTCCTCCAGCCGCTGCGTCCGCCACAGCCGCGCGTAGAGCCCGCCGTGCGCGAGCAGCTCGGCGTGGGTGCCGCTCTCCACCACACGGCCCTCGTCGAGCACGACGATCCGGTCGGCGCCCTGCGCGGCCCGCAGGCGGTGCGTCGCCAGCAGGATCGTCGGCGCGGCCGCCCGCAGCCCGGCCAGGACCTCCGTCTCCTTGGCGGCGTCGACGTTGGCGAAGACGTCGTCGAGCACCAGGATGGGTGGGGCGCCCGCCATCGCCCGCGCCAGGGCGACGCGCTGGCGCTGGCCACCGGAGAGCGTGAGGCCGCGCTCGCCCACGACCGTGTCCCAGCCGCGGGCGAGGCCGGCGATCTCGTCGCCGACCCCCGCCGCGGCACCGGCCCGCTGCGCGGTGGCGGCGGCGACGTGCGCGCGGCCCAGCGTGACGTTGTCGAGGATCGCGCGCGAGAAGAGGAAGGCGTCCTGCGGCACCCAGGCCAGGGCCGCGCGCAGCCGGTCGAGCGGCAGCGTGGTGACGTCCTCGCCGCCGACGAAAACCGTGCCCGGCGGCGGCTCCCACAGCCGCGCGAGCAGCAGGCCGAGCGTGGACTTGCCGCTGCCGGTCGGCCCGACCACCGCCACCATCTCCCCCGGCCGGACCTCGAAGGCGACGTCGCGCAGCACGGGCCCGCGGCCGTCGTAGGCGAACGTGAGCCCGGCGAACCGGATGGACGGCGCCAGCGGCGCGGCGTCGGTGCCGGTGGCCGCGGGCGCCGGCACCGCCTCGTCGAGCACCTGCCGGAGGCGCTCCATCGAGGTGAGCCCCCGGCGCGCGAGCGAGAGCGTGAAGCCCAGCGCGATCGTGGGCCACGCCAGGTAGCCGAGGTAGCCGGTGAACGCCACCAGCGCGCCGAGCGAGAGCCGGCCGGCCGCCACCGCGCTGCCCCCTGCCCACACCACGATCAGCGTGCCCACGCCGGTGACGAGCCCCATGAGCGGCGTGAAGTGCGCCTGGGTGCGGGCCAGCTCCGTGCTGGCGTCGCGCAGCGCGCCGTTGGCCGCGGCGAACTCCGCCGTCGCCCGCGACTCCAGCGTGTAGGCGCGCACGACGGCGATGCCGGCCAGCCGCTCCTGCACGAGCGTCGACAGCTCGCCCAGGCGGTCCTGCATCGCGTGGGTGCCCGAGGTCACGGCCGTGTTGAAGCGGCGGGCCAGCACGACGAGCACCGGCGACGGCGCCATCGCCCACAGCGTGAGCCAGGGATCGACGGCCACCATCGCCGCCAGCGCGCCGACGAAGGCGAGCGCCGTCGACACGCCCGAGATGGCGCCGAAGCCGACCAGCGAGCGGATGGCGGCGACGTCGCTGGTGGCCCGGGCCATCAGCTCGCCGGTGCCGTAGCGGGCGAAGACGGCGGGCGGAAACGTCTGGATCGCCGCGTAGAGCGCGCCGAGGACGTCGGCGGCCACGCGCTGGGAGGCGCCGACGATGGCGAAGCGGGACGCCAGGCGCGCCACGCCATTGCCGGCCGCGCACAGGAGGATGACGGCCACGTAGCCGCCGAGCGGCGCCGACGCGGCGTCGGCCTGCAGCGCGTCGATCGCCTGCTTGACCGTCCACGGGATCGCCAGCGACAGGCCGGTGGCGATCACCAGGCAGACCACGCCCGCGGCGTAGCGGAGCCGGTACCGCGCGACGTAGCGCCAGACCTCGCGAACGGACGACGCAGGCGCCAGAGACGCTCCTACGTCCGACCGGCCGCGTGCGGCTTCAACGCCGCGTAGACCGCGGACACCATCGGCGTCGGCACCCCGAGCCGTTCCCCCAGCCGCGCGGCGTGGCCGTGCAGGGCCTCCAGCTCGAGCCGCCGCCCCGCTGCCAGGTCGTCGTGGAGCGAGGACAGCGCCTGCGGGGCCAGCCCCTCGGCCACCTTCAGGACGGACTCGACGGCGTCGCCGCCGAGGTCCACGCCGCCGCCGCGCGCCAGCGCCGCCAGCTCCTCGACGATGGCGCGGTACATCCGCCAGGTCTCGGGCACCGCCCGGATGACGCCGATGGGCGCGCGGACCAGCGCCGTCATGCCGGCCTGGGCCGAGATCATCAGATATTTCTGCCAGAGCAGTCGGCGGATGTCGGGCGCGACCTCGGCCGGCACCCCCGCCGCGTCGAACGCCTGGCGCAGGTGCTCGAGCCGCGGGCTGGCGCGGCCGTCCAGCTCGCCGAAGACCACGCGGCCGAGCAGGCGATGGACGATGACCCCCGGCGACTCGAGCGCCGAGAACACGTAGGCGACGCCGCCCACGGCGTGGCCGGGGCCGAGCACGCGCTCGAGCGTGTCCTCGCTGTCGACGCCGTTCTGCAGCGAGACGACCGCGGTGTCGGGGCCCACGACCGGCCGGATCGCGGCGGCCGCCGTCTCGGTGTCGAACGACTTCACGCAGAACAGGATCGCGTCGGCGGGCGGCTGGCCGGTCACGTCGGCCACCGCGTCGACCTTGCCGACCCACTCGCCGTCGACCGCCGAGCGTACGCGCAGGCCGTCGCGGCGCATCGCGTCCAGGTGGGCGCCCCGGGCGAGGAAGGTGACCGGCACGCCGGCGCGGGCCAGGCGGGCGCCGAAATAGCCCCCCACCCCGCCCGCCCCGGCGACGAGCACGCGCATCACCACCACCCCCGCCTCTTGAAGTAGCCGATCATGCCCGCGGCGGCCACCACCATGAACGCCAGCACGGCCGGGTAGGCCCACGGCCGCTCCAGCTCCGGCATGTGCTTGAAGTTCATTCCGTAGATGGACGCCACGAACGTCAGCGGGATGAACAGCGTGGAGATGACCGCGAGGACCTTCATGATCTCGTTCAGCCGCTGGTTCTGGGCGGACAGGAAGACCTCCATGACCGACACCGCCATCTCGCGCAGGGACTCCACGATCTCGAGCGCCTGGATGGCGTGGTCGTAGACGTCGCGCAGGAACACGCGCGTCTCCGCCGTGATCAGCGTCGACTCCTCGCGCTGGAGGACGGCGATCACCTCGCGCACCGGCCACACCGCCCGGCGGACGCCGATGAGGTCGTGACGCAGGTGCGTGAGCCGCAGGAGCGTCGCCTGGGGGGCCCGCGGCATGAGCGCCTCCTCCTCCAGCGCGTGCATCCGCTCGGCGAGGGCGTCGACGACCGGAAAGTAGGCGTCCACCACCGCGTCGATGAGCAGGTAGGCGAGGTAGTCGGCCCCCACCTCGCGCACCCGTCCCCGGCCCTGGCGGATCGCCTCGCGCACCGGCCCGAAGCAGTCGCCGTCGCTGCGCTCCTGGATGGTGACGACCCAGTCGGCGCCGAAGAACACGCTGACCTGCTCGTCGCGGATCTCGCCGCCGCCGGGCTCGCCGGCCGGCGCACCGGCGGCCTCCTCCGGCCGCTCGAGCCGCATCGTGCGCACGATCATGAACACGTGCTTGTCGAAGCGCTCGACCTTGGGTCGCTGCGGCGCGTTGAGGAGGTCCTCGAGCGCCAGCGGGTGCAGGCCGAACCGCTCGCCCAGCCGGGTGAAGACCGTGTGGTCCCCGAGCCCGTCCACGTTGATCCACGTGACGACCCCGGGGACGACCCGGTCGAGGGCCGCGTCGATGGTGTCGGCCCGCGCCTCCTCGAAGCCGTCGCGCCCGAACACCATGACCTGGACGACCGGCGGCTGGCCCGACTCGGCGGCGACCAGCGTGCCCGGCGGCGCGCCGGGCCGGATGCGCGAGACCGGCGAGCGGCGACGCCGGAGAGCGGCCGGCAGGTGGCGCTGGCGACGCTTCCAGTTCATGCGCGATTCATGCTCCGGGACCGCCGGTGGCTTGTCAAGAACGGAGCGTGTGCTAGGCTGCCCCGGCATGCCATCCCAGGAGCGGCGCGTGGCGGTCGAGGCCGCGCGCGCCGCCGGCGACCTCCTCCGCGCCGGGCTGCGGGGCCCGCGCCACATCGCCTTCAAGGGCGGCCCCACCGATCTCGTCACCGAGATGGACGCGCGGGCCGAGGCGCTCGTCGTCGACCGCCTGCTCGCCGCCTTTCCCGACGACGCCATCCTGGCCGAGGAGCGCGGCGCCCAGGCCGGCCACTCCGGCCGCCGCTGGATCATCGACCCACTCGACGGCACCACCAACTACGCCCACGGGCTGCCGCTCTACTGCGTGTCGATCGCCCTCGAGGTCGCCGGGCGCGTCGAGCTGGGTGTGGCGTACGACCCCAGCCACGACGAGCTGTTCGTCGCCGAGCGCGGCGCCGGCGCCGTCTGCAACGACACGCGGCTGACGGTGTCGAGCACCGAGACGCTCGGCGCCGGCCTGCTCGCCACCGGCTTTCCGTACGACGCCCGCACCAACCCCGACAACAACCTCGAGGAGTACGCGGCCTTCAGCGTGCGCGCGCGCGGCGTGCGGCGGCTGGGCTCGGCCGTGCTCTACCTGGCGTGGACCGCCGCCGGCCGCTTCGACGGCTACTGGGAGCTGCGCCTGGGCGCCTGGGACGTGGCCGCCGGCGGTCTGATGGTGGAGGAGGCCGGCGGCCGGCTGACGTCGCTTTCGGGCGGGCCGCTCGACCTCGAGCGGCCCGCCGTCGTCGCCAGCAACGGCCGCATCCACGACGCGATGCTGGCCGTCCTGGGGGAAGTGCGGGGCGCTGAGGACTACGGCTTGTAGTTGACCTTGGCGGGCTGGACCTTGCGCAGCAGGTCCGGGTACACGAAGGCGCCGTAGTCGAGCGGCTTGGTGAGCTTGCCCTGCTGCTTGAGCTGTGTCTCGGCCAGCCGGAACAGGCCGATGGTGAAGTCGTCCAGCGTCATCTCGAAGCGGAGCTTCGTCATGAGCTGCTCCACCAGCGCGGGGTCCAGGCTCTTGAGGAAGTCGGACACGTCCTTGGCCGCGCGCTTGCGATCCTTGTTGATGATGTCCGTGGCTTCCACCAGCGCGCGCATGAACCCCTCGGCCGGGGCCGGGTTCTTCGTGATCCACGCCCGGTTCATGTAGATGTAGACGCCCTGCTCGAGGATGCCCTCCTGGTCCCGGAGCACCTTGGTGTTCTTGACGGCGGCCAGGCCGCGCGTCACCCAGGGTTCCCACACCGCGTAAGCGTCGATGTTGCCCCGCTCCAGGGCCGCCACCATCTCGGGCGCCTCCACGTTGACCACCGTGTAGTCCGCGGCCTTGAGCTTGAGCTTGTCCAGCATGGCCAGCCAGAACACCTCACCGCCCGAGCCGCGGGCCACGCCCACCCTCTTGCCCTTGAGCTGGTCCAGGGTGTCGATGTTGCGGCCCACCACGGCGATCCAGCGCACCAGGCGCGTGGCCTGGGCGACGATCACCACGTTGGGATCCAGGTTGTGGTTGCTGACCCCCGCGATCTCGGAGCCGAAGGCCGACTCGATCTGGCCGTTGATGAGGAAGGACACCATCGCCGAGCCGGACGGCCCCGTGTTGATGCGCACGTCCAGCCCGTGCTTCTTGAACAGGCCCTCCTGCTGGGCCACGTAGTAGGCGGAGAACACCGGGTCCACCCCGGTGGCGATCGTCATCTTGGTCTGCGCCCAGGCCCCGTCGCTCCAGGCCAGCAGACTCACCACGAGCAGGCATTGGACAACGCGTCTCAGCATGAATGTCGCTCCCTCTGATGCGAAGTCGTTGCATGCGGGCGGGGCCGCGCCCGCCCGCGGGACCGGCCGACTAGGTCGCCGGAGAGTATTTGCCCGCGAACGTGTAGATGCTCCAGCGGAACATGCGATCCACGGTGAACCCGAGCAGGCCCAGGGTGACCAGGGACACGAAGATCTCGTCCACCAGCATGAACAGTCGGCCGTCCCAGAGCATCTTGCCCAGTCCGTCGTTGGCCGCGATCAGCTCGGCCGCCACGATGGTGGTGAAGGAGTTGGCCATCGCCAGGCGCATCCCGGTGAGGATGTAGGGCACGGTCGCCGGCATCGCCACGTGCAGGAAGATCTGCGCGCGCGTCGCCCCCAGGGATTGCGCCGCCCGGATCTTGTTGGGCGCGATGGCCGAGACGCCCGCCGCCGTGTTCAGGATGACGATGAAGATCGTCGTGTAGATGATCAGGAAGATCTTGGAGCCCTCACCGATCCCGAACCAGATCACCGCCACGGTGATCATGGCCACCGAGGGGATGAACCGCAGGAACTCGGTGTACGGCTCCAGCACCTTCCGGACGGGGCGGAACGAGCCCATGGCCAGCCCGATGGGAATCCCCAGCAGGGAGCCGGCGATGAAGCCGGCCAGGATGCGCTGGCTGCTGGCGGCGAGGTGCTCGAGCAGGACGCCGTTGCGCAGCAGCACCAGGCCCTTGCTGAACACGACCGTCGGCGGCGGGAACAGCACGGAGCTGACCACGTAGAGGGAGGCCAGCTGCCAGATCAGGAACAGGCTGACGAATCCCAGCGCGTAGCCGCCGTACACGCTCCCGAGGCGTCGCGCCGGGCTCAGCGCGCCCCGGCGTGTGACGGTGTCCCTGGCGGTTGGAGTGGCCATGCAGGCGTTCACTAGTCCGCGCGGGCGATCGATTTGGCGACTTCGTCGCGGATCATCTCATACACCTGCTTGTAGTACCGGAGAAACACGTCGTCCGTGCGGCTGAGCGCCCCATCCAGCGCCACCTCGACCACGCCCTTCACCTGCGAGCGGGGCCCGGCCCGCATCACGCCGATGCGCTTGCCCAGCGTGACCGCCTCGTCGATGTCGTGGGTGATGAACAGCACGGTCGTGCGCGTGGTCTGCCAGATGTTGGCCAGCTCCAGCTGCATCAGCGAGCGGGTCTGGGCGTCCAGCGCGGCGAACGGCTCGTCCATGAGCAGCATCTTCGGCTCGTTCACCAGCGCCCGGGCGATCTGGATGCGCTGCTTCATCCCCCCGGACAGCTCGGCCGGATACTTCTGCTCCTGGCCCTTGAGCCCGACCAGCTCCAGGTAGCGCAGGGCGCGCTCGCGCCGCTCCGCCTTGCGCACGCGCCCCATGCGCAGCCCGAACTCGACGTTCTCGACGGCGGTGAGCCAGCCGTAGAGCGAGTCGTCCCCCTGGAACACCACACCCCGGTCGCGGCTGGCGCCCGTCACCGGCCGGCCGTCCATCAGGATCTGCCCGGCGGTCGGGGCCTCGAAGCCCGCCAGCATCTTGAGCACGGTCGTCTTGCCGCACCCGCTGGGGCCGAGGAGACAGAAGAACTCCCCGGCCTCGATCTCGACGTCGAAGTGCTCCACCGCCAGGTAGTCGACGCCCTGCAGCGAGCGGTAGGTCTTCTGCACATCGCGGAACGACACCAGCGACATGGGGCTCGGGCGCCCAGCCTAGCAAGCCCCAATCGCGCGGACAACACCGGCTCGGCGGGAGGCGGCGGCCGCCCCCCGCCGACGGCCTTCCACCCGAGTCAGAAGTTCACGGCCGGAAGCGTCATGATCTCCATCGTCCCGCGCGATCCCAGTTCCATCGAGATCTTCGCGACGGTCCTGTTGTCAGGCGCCTCGACCACGTTCACGTAGTCGTACGGCCCGAGGACGGCGTACTGAGCGACGATCTTGCCCCCCATCCCCTCGATCTCCTTGTTGACCTCCTTGGTGCGGTTGGGGTTCTGCTTGAGCGTCTTCCGCCCCTCATCCGTGAGCTTGGTCAGCATGATGTAGGTCTCCATGGCTCTTCTCCTCTCTTCCTGGCGGAGCTGCCCCTTGGAGGGTGTCGCCGCTGACCGTGTTCCGCGGTAGCGAGACTATACGCCGCCCACGCGCCGTCTGCATTCCCCTGGCGAAGCCGGTGCGAAGGGGGTCTCCAATCCACGTACCTCGCCACGTGAAGGGAGCTGGCACAGGACGCGGCGGACCAGGATACGGGGTTCGCGGTGAGCTGGTGGGACAACCTCTCGGACATGCAAGCAGAGCGCGCTCTACCGGGAGATCATGGCACCGCTCCAGCCGTTCTTCGTGGGTGAGTACAAGACGTATCGCTGCGACGTGAAGTACACCGACGTCGGCGCGTGGTCGCCGCAGGCCGGCCGCGGCCGGCGCCGGCGCGCGGCGCCGCGACGATGCGCAACGCGTAACCCCGCACGGCGCGGCTCCGCTGCTACTGTTGGGCGCCCACGATCGAGATCGTGTACGCCGGCGGCGTGGACGTCATGACGGCCCGCATGAGCGTGCGCTCACCGGCTCCGTAGACGCGCTCCGCCAGGGCCTCCCAGGTCACGCGTGGGCCGGTGCCGGCCTGGGGATCGCGCAGCGGCTCGATCGCGTCGAAGACCTGCTTCGCCGCGATGTAGCCCGGGTCGTCCGTCCCGCCGTCCCCGTCGCCGGTGGCGAAGGTCTCGTAGTCGTCGACGGCGCTGTCGA
>DASTOJ010000188.1:0-2222 GCA_035762565.1 Candidatus Methylomirabilota bacterium
GATAGATGCGCCCGGCGCCGACGTTCGACACGGGACGGCGCAGTTGACGTGCTCTGTGAGAGCGATATAGCGTCGCGACAGTCCAGACCTCGCTGAGCGAGGGGGAGGTCCGAAATGCGGCGTTCACTGGCGGTAACGGCCATCGCCCTTGTTGGAGCGGTCGGCGGAGCCGGGACCGCGGCGGCTGATCCTGTTCGGCCCCCGAAGACGTTCCAGTTCGCCCTGACGTGCACGGGGCTCGGCGACGTGCTCGCCACCAACATCGGCCAGGCCCACAACACGGCCGTACAGGTCGTGGGGGCGAACACGATTATCTTGCTCGGGTTCGACGGCGCCCCGGGCATCGAGGCTCAAGCGCTCGCGGCTGGCACGACGTGCACGCTGACGGCCGCCGGCCCGCCGGGTGCCCTTGAGCCCGTCGAGCCACCGTTCACCTTCCCGGTAGTGATCGTCAACGGCTGAGCTCGCACGACGGCGATCGCCGAATCGTTCTCATTTTGCGTGCTCAGACGGTAGTGGCGGCCTTCGACGACCGCCGCAAAGCCCAGTCGGCGCGGGCGCTCGACGCGCTCGCCCGACTATGTGGACGAGGCGCGCCCGAGGCCGAGCTGTACACGCTGAGCGTTCTGCAGGAACAGGCGGAGCCGAGCAGCGGCGCCGACCTGGCGGAGCGCCCCGCCGTGCATCGAGGAACCCCCAGCTGCCGACGTCCAGGACGTCGATGTTCACGGCCGTGCTATCCGTGTTCGCCGCCACCGGCGCGAGCGTCGGGCCGTCTACGCCGGCGAGATCACTGGCAACGGTAAGCCCACGGCGGGCGCTCGTCGACGCGGCGTAGCGGCGTGCACACTTTGTACTGCCAGCTCCTGGAATGAGGCACGAGCGGCACTCCGGCGAGCGGTCGCGGCGCTGGCGTAACTCATTGCGACAGTGGCGCGGCGTGGGAGGCCTGGGCGCCCGGGCTCCTCACTTAGGGCTGATGCGCCGTTTGCGGCGGTCCAAGCTCGCCGCGCCTACGATGACCCATGTGGAAACCCGGACGTCGGCGCGCGGTGACCGGGCGTTCCTGGCCTTCGCCGCGGTCTTCTTCGTGTTCCACCAGTTTCCGTCGGTCCTGTTCACGGACCGGGTCGAAGCCGCTGTCGATGTGCTCACGCCGTTTGCGGTTGCGGCTTCGACCGTGGCGGTGATGCTCGCGCTCGGGGCCTCGCGCGGCCCGGTCCTCGCCGCTGTGGCCGCCGGCGTGCTCTACGTGCACGGCCACGGCGTGCACCTGGCCGCGAACTCGATCCACAACGAGGGCATCGAAGACCAGGTCGTCTACTTCTGGGACGAGCGCTTCTCGCACATCGAGGCGGTGCTCGGCTGGTTCGGGCTCGTTGCCGTTTTCTGCCTCGCCGAGCGGCTATCGCCGCGCTCGGCCAAGACTTCTCCAAAGCTACTCGGGCTGGCGGCGCTGCTGCTCGGCTGGACCTTCTTCACCAGCACGGTCGAGGGCCAAACTTGGTGGCTAGAGCTCCCCACGGCCGCTCTGTTCGGCGTCTGGGCGCTCCGCGCGCCACGACCGGTCCTCCGGGCGGCGGCCGGCGCCTTCGCGTTGGGTGCGGTCCTGATCGCCGTCTGGGCGATCTGGCACGGCGGCGTGCCAGAGTTCAGCGACCTCTGACCAAAGTCGCGCGGTCGGCGGGGCTGAGCGAGCCGCGGCGCGTACTGGTTTCGGCGCAGACGCGCCAGTCCAGCCGGCGTCGCCCCCGTGCCCCGCTCCAGGCGCAGGCAGCAGTCGCGTAGGTTTCGGCCATGGCCGACGAGTTGAACCCGGACGCCGTTCGGAGCCCCGGCGATCTGATCGTCTTTCTCAACCGCCTGCGCGAGGACATCGAGCGCGATGCGGCGGAGATGCAGCGCCGACAGGCAGCTGGCGAGCAGTTGGCCGGACTCGGCGCGCTATACGCATCCTTCACACTCCCGGACGCGCTTGAGTCGCTTGTTGGCTGGCTCGAAGATCGCTTCACCGACGAGCAGTACGAGGATCTCGCAGCCATCCGAAGCACGGCTGATGCGGAGAAGTGGCGCGAGGTAGCCCGGTGCTTTCTCATGGCTGCGATCTACGAGTGAGGCTGCTGCCGTGAGGCCCCAAGCAGGAGCGTCGTCGGCGCGGACAAGATGCCTGCCTTGCCCACCGGTGCAGGAGCGCCAGTCACGTCCGGGAAATGTCCTTTCCG
>DASTOJ010000189.1:0-2135 GCA_035762565.1 Candidatus Methylomirabilota bacterium
GGTACGGAGCACGCCTGGGCCCACACCCTCCCGCTCGTGCCCCCGAGGCGGCCTCGGCTGAGGCGCCGACACTGCTGCTGCTTGACGCGACGAGGGGGCGTCTCAGCCGACCCTCAGCAGGCCCCGGGTCTTGACGACCAACAGAAGCGTCACTTGGCCGGACCCGTTGCATCCGGTGCATAGGCACCACGTCCGCGCGTGCGAGCTCGCGATCGGAGGTAGCTCGCGCACCGTCGCTGTCGCAATGAGGCAAACGGAGCAGCGCCGCCTTCGTTATCGAGTTCCACGCTCTGCGACGGTTCGCCGCGAGCGCGCTCCCGTGGCGCGCCGGATGATCCTCGTCGTCCAACGGGGCGGCGAGCGGGCGCGCCAAGCGGTGCGCCAGGGCTGCTCCTTTGCCAAGAAGACAGGAGTCTCGCTATGCGCTCCTGGTCGTCGTCCTTTCCGAGAGCAAGCTCGGGCTGAGGCAGAGCGCTGCTGCTCCCGCAACGCGAGAGCGTTTTCCACCGGGAGCGCCGGTGTGAGTGACTGTTCGCGACCGGGAGTTGACGTCGGCAGGGCGGCGGTGAGTTGCGACCGCGAGGTCCTCGACGAGGTCGTCGCGGGCCTCGGCGCCTCAATCATGGGTTGCCGCGGCGGATGGCCACAGAGTGAGACGTGGATGGGCTGGTGGCGGGACGACCTGTTCTTGCAGGCGCTAGCAGGCGGGCGCGTAGTCGCGCTCGGGCAGCACGTCGTTCCACTCGGTCCGGGTGAGCCGGCGGCCGGCGATCTTGCAAGCGTGCCGCGCCCATGAGGAGGGGCGGATGTCCCAGCGGTAGGCGCGCCCGGCGTCGCTGATGGCGAAGAGGTAGGCACCGTCGGGCGTGAACACGGGCTCGATCGGGCGGTTGGGAGGGCCAGGCAGCGGCGCACCGACGGGCCGCTGGGTGGCCAGGTCGAACAGGCGCGTGGTGCCGTCGGTGCTGCCGGTCGCCAGCAAGCGACCATCGGGGCTGACGGACCCCCAGGTCTGCTCTCCGGTGTGGCCGGCCAGCTTGCGGGTGGCGGGCCGCCAGGTGTCGGTGGACCACAGCCGCGCCCAGCCCTTGGAGCTGCTTGCGACGAGGAAGCGGCCGTCTGGCGTGAAGCGTGCCAGCCGGACGGTCTCGGTCCCGGGGAGGATCGTGCGCCGGCGCAGCGAGGCGACGTCGACGATCTCGATGCCCACGTCGCCCGCGACGGCCAGCGTCCGTCCGTCGGGGCTGAGCGACAGCTCCCACGGACCGAACGAGGGTGAGAAGCGCCGAGGTCGTCCCACCGGTCGTTCGGACCGCAGCGTCCACAGCAGCACAGCATCGCCGGCGCCGGCCGTCGCCATGAGCCGCCCGTCGGCGCTGAAAGCGGGCGTCAGCAGCGGGCTGCCGCCCTGCAGCGGCGTGACCAGACGGCCGCGGGCCGGGTCGAAGATGGCGAGGAAACCGTCGTCGCCGCCGACGACGAGCGACCGCCCGCCCGGCACGTACGCCATGGCACGGACCGGCGCGTTCGGAACCGCGCGGAACCGCGAGCGCTCCTCCAGCGTCTCGGCGTCGATCAGCGACACGGTCCCGTCGCGTTGCCCGACGGCGAGGACCTCGCCGTCGGGGCGCAGGGCATAGGTGAGGTCGTTGTTCCAAGGGTCGTAGTACGGAAGGCGACTCAGCGCGTCGTCGTCGCTGGGCGGTCGCACGTCGAACGGGCGGCCGAGGCGGCGGTCGCCGGCGAGATCCCAGATCAGGACCGTGCCGTCCTGGGCGGCGCTGTAGAGCGTCTCGGCGTCGTGGCTGATCGCGAGTCCGGTGACATCGCCGGCGTGGCCTGCGAGCGTCTCACGTGCCACGGCCCGCTCGACGTTCCAGACGATCACCTGCCGGTCCTCGCCGGCCGTGACCGCGGTGCGTCCGTCGGCGCTGATCGAGGCGCGCACGACCGCCCCGTCGTGGCGTTTGGAGGCGGCGCGGACCGTGCCGCTCGCCAGGTCGAGAAAGCGCACGGAGCCGTCGGGGCCGCCGAGCAGCAGCGTGCGGTCGTCCGGGCTCAGGGCCGTCTGGTCTCCGCCGGCGGGGAGCTGTACGAGCGGGCGCGGCATCTGTTCGAGCTCGCTGACGGGGGCC
>DASTOJ010000190.1:0-9345 GCA_035762565.1 Candidatus Methylomirabilota bacterium
ACTCGCTCCGGGCTCGGCTCGCTCGTCCCCATCCCCCTGAGGGGGCTCGGGCGCAGGGAAGTCAAATCGTTGGCGGCTCGCTTGCCGAGCCCTGCGCTCGAACGGCGACGACGGCTCGCCATGATGGCGCGCCCGCGACCCCCGCGCCCGGCTCCCCGCGTCGCCACGTTCCACGAGATTCGTTAGCGCGCCGGCCCCGGAGATCGCGGTAGCGCGCGGGGAAGGGCTAGGGCTCGATCGCGTAGCGGGCGTCGAGGCTCACGGTCACGTCGAGCTGGCCGGGCTCGACCGGGCCCGGCGCCCGCGCCAGCGACATCCGCGCGACGGGCGGGCGCGTCGCCGATTCCGTCACCGCGAGCAGCCGCCCCAGCTTCACGCCGGCGGCGTCGGCGATCTGGCGTGCCCGGGCGGCCGCCTCCCGCATGGCCAGCGCACGCGCCTCGGCCTCGGGCCGCGCGGGGTCGTCGAGGGTGAGCTGGACGTTGCCGACGACGTTGGCGCCGCCGGTAACCGCCGCGTCGACGATCCGGCCCAGGCCGTCCACGTCCCTGGTCCGCACCTGCACGACGTTCGACACCCGGTAGCCGACGATCCGGGCGCTGGCGTCGCCGGGCTGCCGCGGCTCGGCGATCGGGTCGACCACGTAGACCGTCGTCCGCACGTCCGCGTCGCGGACGCCCAGAGCCTTCACGCGCGCGAGCAGGTCGCGCATCCGGCGGTTCACTTCCCCGGTCGCGTCGGCCAGCTGCGCCGCGCGGGCCTCCACCCCGACGTCGACCACCGCGGTGTCCGGCCGCACGGCCACCCTGCCGATGCCGGTGGTCGCGATCCCGCGCTCGAGCTGAGGAGCGCCGGCGCTCGCACATCCGCCGAAGAGCACGGCGCCGAGCAGGAGGACGGGCGGACGAGGGGCCACCATCGGCCCGACCCTAGCCCCCGGCCTGCGGGGCGTCAAGCCGCCGGGGCCGTATACAATCGGGAGCTGGAGGATTCGCATGAGCCAGCCACTCGCCGTCCACCCCGTGGCCGGGGCGCTCGGCGCCGAGATTGCCGGCGTCGACCTCTCCCGGGACCTGTCGAGCGAGACGGTCGCCGCCATCCGCCGGGCCTGGCTCGAGCACCTGGTGATCTTCTTCCGCGAGCAACCGCTGCCGCCGGCGCGCTTCCTCGCCTTCGCGCGGTGCTTCGGCGAGCCGATCGAGTACCCCTTTTTGAAGGGCCTGCCGGACGTCCCCGAGATCATCCCCGTGCTGAAGCTCGAGAGCGAGAAGGTCAACTTCGGCGGCGTCTGGCACTCCGACACCACGTATCTCGACGTGCCGCCGATGGCGAGCATGCTGGTCGCCCGCGAGGTGCCGCCGGCCGGCGGCGACACGCTGTTCGCGAACATGTACCTGGCCTACGAGACGCTGTCGGACGGCATGCAGCGCCTGCTGGCGCCGCTGCGCGCCGTGGCCAGCTCGTCGAAGGCCGACGCCTCGCGGACGCGCGAGGACCGGCTGAAGGACTCGGCCCGGACCGACGCCCGCGAGGAGTACGTCGCCACCCACCCGGTCGTCCGCGTGCACCCCGAGACCGGCCGCCGCGCGCTCTACGTCAACGTGGCCCACACGGTGCGCTTCGAGGGCATGACGGTCGAGGAGAGCGCGCCGATCCTCGCCTACCTCTTCGAGCACCTGACGCGCCCGGAGCTCACCTGTCGCTTCCGCTGGCAGCCCGGCTCGATCGCCTTCTGGGACAACCGCTGCGCCCAGCACAACGCGATCAACGACTACCAGGGCCACCGCCGCTCGATGCACAGAATCACGCTCGCCGGCGACAAGCCGGCCGGCCCGTAGGCCGGTCGCGCGGGCTCACTCCGGCCGGCGTTGCTAGACCTCCTGCACCACGTCGCCGCCGAGGACGGTCATCGCGACCGGCAGGTGGCGCAGGTCCTTGACCGGCACCCGCGCGATGTCGTCGCCGAGGACGACCAGATCGGCCAGCTTGCCGGGCTCCAGGCTACCCTTCACCTTCTCCTCGAACGAGGCGAAGGCTCCGTTGATCGTGTGCATGCGGATGGCGGTCGTGAGATCGACGCGCTCGTCGGGCCCGCACACCTGCCCATCGGACGTCGCGCGCGTCAGCGCCTGCTCGATGCCGAACAGCGGCGCGTAGTGCGTCACCGGCGCGTCGGATGAGCCGACCACCGGGATGCCGGCCTCGAGGAGGCTCCAGGCGGGGAACATCGTGTCCGCCCGGTGCTGGCCGTAGTTGGCGATGTAGCCGTCGCCGAACTCCCAGAAGAACGCCGGCTGCATGACGGGCAGGATGCGCTGGGCGTGCACGCGCGCGCGCAGGTCGGGCGGGCAGATGCCACAGTGCTCGATGCGGTGGCGCAGCCCGTCGCGCGGCGCCTCGCGCTGGGCGTGGGCCATCGCGTTCAGGGTCTGCTCGATCGCCTCGTCGCCGACCGCGTGGACCGTGCACTGGAAGCCCTGGCGGTGCGCCTGGCCTAGGAGGTCGTCGAGGTCGGCCTGATCCCAGTACAGGATGCCGTGGTCCTGGCAGTTCGACGTGTACGGCTCACGCGTCGCGGCGGTCGGGCCGCTGGACGAGCCGTCGGTCATCACCTTGAACGCGCCGAGCTTCAGCTGCGCGTCGCCGAGGCCCGAGTGCAGGCCGGTGCCGAGCAGGCCCATCAGCGGATGCCGGCGGCTGTTGACCGTGGCGAACGCGTAGATGCGCAGGCGCAGCCGGCCGCCGGCGGCAAGGTCCTGGCCCGGCACGAAGGCGGGGCCGACGAGCCCGCCGGCGTCGTGGACGCTGGTGGCGCCGGCCGCGATGTAGGCCTGGTCGGCGCGCAGCAGCGCCTCGCGGAACTCGTCGGCCGACGGCAGCGCCGCCACCTGCAGCGGCGTCTGCGCCGTCTCGTAGGCGACGCCGAGGTTCCGGCCGCCCTCGCGGTCGTAGCGGCCGCCCGGCGGGTCGGGCGTGGCGTCGGTGATGCCGGCCAGCGCCAGCGCGCGGCCGTTGACCGAGGCGATGTGGCCGCACGTGCGGATGAAGATCACCGGGTGGTCCGGCGCGACCACGTCCCAGTCGAGCCTGGTCGGATGGCGCCTCTCCGCCAGCCGCGACTGGTCGTAGCCGCGACCACGAATCCACGTGCCCGGCGGCTGGCTCGCCGCCCGGGCGCGCACGGCTTCCTGCAGCGCCCGGATCGACTGCATGCCCGGCGCCTTGCAGTCGATGGAGGTCACGGCCAGGCCGAGGCTCGGCAGGTGGCAGTGGGCGTCGACGAAGCCCGGCAGCAGTGAGCGCCCGCGCAGCTCGACGACGCGCGCCCCGGGCCCGGCCAGCGCGCGGACCTCGGCGTCGCCGCCGGCGGCGAGGATGCGTCCGCCGCCCACCGCCAGCGCGGGGACGACGTCGTTCGAGGCGTTGACGGTGTGGACCCGGCCGCCGGTGAAGATCAGGTCGGCGTGTGCATTCATGGTGCGATAGCATACCGCGCATGCCATCCGACCACTGGCTCGAGACGTATCGCGGCACCGTGTTCCGCTGGGAAGTCGACCACAACGATCACTTCACCGTCGCCTACTACCTGGCCCGCTTCGCCGACGCCGCCACGACCCTCTTGCACTCGCTCGGCCTGCCGCCGGCGCCGACGCTCGACTGCTTCATCCATTACAGCCGCGAGCTGCGCGTGGGCGACCTCATGCACGTGGTGAGCGGCGTGATCGCCGTGGAGCCCGACGGCCTGCGCCTGGGCCACCGGCTGCTGGAGTCCACCGAGGGCGGGCTGTGCACGACCGTCGAGCATCGCCTGGCCATCGCGCTCACCCGGGAGCAGCGCGGCGCCGTCGAGGCGCACCGCGTGAAGTGGGACGGGCCCGAGCGGCAGGTGCGCGCGCGTCCAAAGGCGCTCGCCGGCTTCCGCGACACGGCCCGCGACATCGTCAAGCCCTCGGAGGTGGACACGGGCGGGCGCCTGGCCCTGGCGGCCGCCATCCACCGCTTCTCGGCCGCCAATGGCCACGTCCTCGCCGCGTTCGGGCTCACCCCGCAGTACATGCGCGAGAAGAGCCGCGGCTTCTCGACGTTCGAGTTCCAGCTCGGCTTCGAAGCCGGCGTGCGGGAGGACGATCCCCTGGTGGTGCAGAGCGCGCTGACCCACGTCGGTAACTCCTCGATGCGCATCCTGCACGTCATGACCGATCTGCGCAGCGGCGAGCGCGTGGCCACGCTCGAGCAGTCCGGCGTCCACCTGGACATGGACGCCCGCCGCGCCACCCCGCTGCCCGACGACCTCCGCGCGCGCGCGCTCACGATGCTGGTCTCCACCGGCTGAGCCGGGCGGAACCTCCCTCCGGAGCGGTGGGTTGACGCAGTACGCCGTGCCCCGCGCGCCGGCGGGGCATTGCCGCGCGCGGGGGCGTGGTCTAAGATGCGAGCGCCACGGCGAAGGCGACCGGACGGACGGTCCACAGGAGGAAGGAAACGATGATCCGCAAGACGCTGTGCCTTGTCCTCGGCGCGCTGCTCCTGACGCTGCTGCCGGCCGCCGCCGACGCGCAGAAGAAGCAGCTGGTGGTCGCGCTCAACCAGGACCCCGACATCCTCGACCCGACGCTGTCGCGCACGTACGTCGGGCGCATCATCTTCTCGCAGATCTGCGAGAAGCTCTACGAGATCGACGAGAGCCTCAACATCCTCCCGCAGCTCGCCGCCACCCTGCCGGCCGTCAGTGACGGGGGCAAGACCGTCACCATCAAGCTGCGGCCCAACGTGAAGTTCAACGACGGCACCCCCTTGACGGCCGAGGCGATGAAGTTCTCGCTGGACCGCCACCGGGAGATGAAGGGCTCCAACCGCCGCAGCGAGCTGGAATCGGTGGCGGCGGTCGAGATCGCCGATCCACTCACCGTGCGCCTGCGCCTGAAGGCGCCGTTCACGCCGCTGGCCGCCCAGCTCGCCGACCGGGCCGGCATGCCGGTCTCGCCGGCGGCCGCCCGGAAGCTCGGCGAGAAGTTCGGCACGGCGCCGGTGTGCGTGGGGCCGTGGCAGTTCGTGGAGCGCGTGCCCCAGGACCGCATCGTCGTCGAGCGCTCGCCCCACTACTTCGATCCGGGCCAGGCGAAGTTCGACCGCATCGTGTTCCGCATCATCCCCGACGACAACGTGCGGCTGGCCAACCTCCGGTCGGGCGACATCGACGTCATGCACCTGGTGGCGCCCACCGACGCGTCGAGCCTCAAGAAGGAAGGCCGCTTCGACGTCGCCAGCGTCACCGGGCTCGGCTTCAACTCGATCACGATCAACCTGCGTAACAAGACGGGCAAGACCAATCCCCCCGGCGATCTCGGCACGCCACTGGCCAACGACCCCCGCGTGCGCGAGGCGCTCGAGCTGTCGATCGACCGCGAGGCGCTCAACCAGGTGACCTACGAGGGCCAGAACACGGTGGGCTGCGGGCCGATCTCGCCCAACAGCGTGTTCTTCGACAAGACCCGCAAGTGCTCGACGCGGGACGTCGCCCGGGCCAAGAAGCTGCTGGCCGAGGCCGGGCTCCCGAACGGCTACAAGTTCGAGATGATGATCGTCAACAACCCGCAGCAGCGGCGGGTCGGCGAGGTCATCCAGGGCATGGCCCGCGAGGCCGGCATCGACATCAGCCTGCGGCCCTCGGAGTTCGCCTCCGCCCTCAAGGACAACGACGACGGCAAGAACCAGGCGTTCCTGATCGGCTGGAGCGGGCGCGTGGACCCCGACGGCAACATCCACCAGGGGCAGACGTGCAAGGGCCCCCTCAACGCCACCCTCGCGTGCGACGAGCGCGTGGACGCGCTGCTGAACCGGGCGCGCGAGGTCACCGACGTCAACCAGCGCCGCGGGCTCTACCGGGAGGCCATCGACCTGATCGGCGCTCGCCGCAACACCGTCTATCTCTATCACCCGAACTACATCGTGGCGTTCCCCAAGAATCTGAAGGGGTACAAGGCCGTGCCGGATGGGCTGATCCGGATCAAGGGGACGGCCTGGCAGTAAGCGTACGCCTTGGTCGAGTTCCTCGTCCGCCGGGCGTTCATCTCGGCGGTCACGCTGCTGATCATCAGCCTGATCGTCTTCACCGGGGTGCGGATGATCCCGGGCGATCCGGCCCGCGTGCTGGCCGGCACCGAGGCCGACGCCGCCGGCCTCGAGGAGATCCGCGAGAAGTACGGGCTCAACGCGCCGCTGCCGGTGCAGTATCTGCGCTGGCTGGGGCTCGCCGCCGCCGGTGACCTCGGCGAGTCGATCCGCACCCGCACCACGGTGACGTCGATGGTCGCCGCCAAGCTGCCGATCACGGTCGAGCTGGCCGTGCTCTCGCTGCTGGTGGCGGTGGCGATCGCCATCCCGGCCGGCGTGCTGGCGGCCGTCCGCCGCAACACGGCCTGGGACGTGCTGGCCAGCGGCGTGTCGCTGTGCGGCGTATCGATCCCCAACTTCTGGCTGGGGATCATGCTCATCCTGCTCGTGTCCGTCCGCTTCGGCTGGCTCCCCGCGTCCGGCTTCGTCCCCCTCGCCGAGGACCCGGTCGGCAACCTCAAGCGCATGCTGATGCCGGCGCTGGTGCTCGGCACCGGGCTGGCCGCCGTGCTCATGCGCCAGACCCGCAACGCGATGATCGAGGTGCTCAGCGCCGACTACGTCCGCACCGCCCGCGCCAAGGGCCTCGCCCAGAAGGCGGTCGTCCTCCGCCACGCGCTCCGCAACGGGCTGATCCCGGTGGTGACGATCCTCGGGCTGCAGATGGGCGCCCTCATGGGCGGCGCCGTGGTGACCGAGCAGATCTTCGTCCTGCCGGGCTTCGGGCGGCTCATCGTCGAGGCCGTCTTCACGCGCGACTATCCGGTCGTGCAGGGCGTGGTCCTGCTCACGGCGTCCTCCTACGTGCTGATCAATCTCCTCGTGGACGTGTCCTACACGCTGCTCAACCCTCGCATCCGCATCCGGGGGACGGCCGATGGCGGGTAGCGCGGCCACACCGGCCTACCCGCTGCGGCTGGCGGCCGGGGCGGCGGCGCGCTCGGGCTTCCTCCAGCGCGCCTGGCGGGTCGGACGGCGGCGGCCGGCCGCGCTCGTCGGCGCCGGCATCGTCGTCGTCTTCGTGCTCATGGCCGTCGGCGCCCCGCTGATCGCCACGACCGACCCCGTGCGCACCGACTGGAGCAAGATCCGCAAGGCCCCGTCGTGGGCGCATCCGTTCGGGACCGACGACCTCGGGCGCGACGGCTTCTCGCGCGTGGTCTGGGGCGCGCGGATCTCCATGCAGGCCGGCGCGTTCTCGATCCTGTTCGCGATGGCGATCGGCGTGCCGGTCGGCCTGATCGCCGGCTACTACCGCGGCGCGCTCGACCAGGTCATCATGCGGCTCACCGACGCCTGGCTGGCGTTTCCGTTCCTCATCCTGGCCATCGGCCTCGTGACGATCCTCGGGCCCTCGCTCACCAACGCCACGCTCGCCATCGGGCTGGGCGCCACGCCCACCTACATCCGGCTCACGCGCGGGCTCGTCCTCTCGACCAAGGAGGAGGACTACGTGCACGGCGCGCGGGCACTCGGCGCCGGCGACGTGCGCGTGATGGCGCGCCACATCCTGCCCAATGTCGCCAGCGCCATCCTGGTGCAGGCCACCGTGGCCATCCCGACCGCGATCATCGCCGAGGCCGTCCTCTCGTTCCTGGGCCTCGGCGTGCAGCCGCCGGCGCCCTCGTGGGGCACGATGCTCAACGCCGCCCAGCAGTTCCTCGAGCAGGCGCCCTGGATGGCCTACTGGCCGGGCCTGGCGATCTTCCTGCTCGCGCTCTCGTTCAACCTGGCCGGCGACGGCCTGCGCGACATCCTCGATCCGCGGGATTACTGACCCGCCCCTCATCGGGCGATGATGACGATCGAGAGCGCGAGCAGCGCACCCATCGCTATGTTGAAGGCCCGCAGTCGGCGATGACTGTGAAGGGCGGGCTGGACGGCGGCCCCGAACGCCAGCCACAGAGAGCAACTCGGCAGGGCAGCCAGGACGAAGAGACCCCCGAGGGAGGCGGGCACCGGCGAGGGATTCGGGTATCGGATCGTCTGCGTGGAACCGTCCCGTCTCGCGGACGCGGTCCGGACCCTTCGCGGAAGGCCCTGTCCGCTGCCGTTCGTGAGCGAGCCCGTGTCGACGAACGCGAGGCTGTCGCGGACGATCGACGCGGCTTTCGCGCCCCGCGGGAACCGCTGGCCGTGGACAGCCTCATCGTGGACCTGGCGCACGGGCTGATGGCCGCGGAGCGGGCCGGGGCCGGCTCCGTGATCTCCCGACGCGTCGACGTCCGGGCCATCGAACGGGCCCGGCAGTTCCTGGACGCCGAGAAGACCCGGGTCGTGCATTCGCGCGAGCTGGAGTCGATCACATTCGCCGATCAGGCGCACTTCACGCGCGCTTTCAGATCGGCCTTCGGACTCACTCCTGCGCGGTACCGGGCGTTGAGGGCCAATGGTACCCTGGGCGGCCGTGGCGCGGGTGCACATCGTGGGGGCGGCGGGGTCGGGCACGACGACGTTGGGGCGGGCGCTGGCGAAGCGGCTGGGCTGCCCGCACTTCGACACCGACGACTACTTCTGGCTGCCGAGCACGCCGAGCTTCCAGCACGTCCGCGAGCGCGCTGAGCGCCAGGCGTTGCTGGGCGCGGACCTCGCTCGCCACGCGGGCTGGACGTTGTCCGGCTCTCTGTGCGGCTGGGGCGACGTGTTCATCCCGCTGTTCGACCTGGTCGTGTTCCTCTGGGTGCCGCCCGAGGTCCGGCTGGCCCGGCTGCGGGCCCGCGAGCGGGCGCGCTACGGCCCGGCCATCGAGCCGGGCGCGCCACTGCACGACCGCTACGAGAAGTTCATCGGCTGGGCGGCCGGCTACGACGAGGGGTTGGACGTCCCCGAGCGCTGCCGGCGGCTGCACGACGAGTGGCTGGCCGGACTGTCCTGCCCCGTCGTGCGCTTCCTGGACGCCGCGCCGACCGACGAGCACCTCGAACGCCTCCGCCTGCACCTCGAGCGGCGACAACGAACGGGAGGTCTGCCGTGAAACTCTGCCAGTTCTTCGTGCCGGGCAAGGGCAAGCGGGTCGGCGTCGTCGCCGGAGACACCGTGCTGGACGTCACGGCTCCGCGTTCCGGCGTCGCGTCGGTCACGGAGCTGATCGCCGCCTGTGGCACCGCGGCGCGCCTGGAGAGCCGGGTGCGCGCGCTCGTGCGCACGGCACGTACGCGGCTGTCCTGGACGACGCTGGACCGGGCGCCGTCGCCCCGCCATCCGCACCTGCTGGCGCCGCTCGACCCGCCG
>DASTOJ010000191.1:0-8368 GCA_035762565.1 Candidatus Methylomirabilota bacterium
ATCCAGCGCCGGAGCTCGGCCGGCCCCACCAGCTGTCCGTACTGCGCGCCGGCCGAGGTCGAGATCGACTCGTTGATCAGCGTGCCGCCGAGATCGTTGGCGCCCGCGTCGAGGAGCGCCTGGGCCAGCTTCGGTCCCTCCTTGACCCACGAGGCCTGGATGTTGCGGAGCACGGGGCCGAGCATCACGCGCGCCAGCGCGTGCATGCGGATCACCTCGAGCCCGGTGGCGCCCGGGCGCACGCCGGGCACGAGCGCCTTGGAGTACATCGGCGCCTCGCTGTGGATGAGCGACAGGGGGACGAACTCGGTGAAGCCGCCGGTGTCCTTCTGGATCGCGCGCAGGAGCGCCATGTGCCGCACCCAGTGCTCCGGCGCCTCGACGTGGCCGTACATGATGGTCGACGTCGTGCGAATGCCGAGCGCGTGGGCGGTGGTGATCACCTCCACCCACTGGTCCACCGTGATGCGGCCGCGCGCGATCGTGTCGCGGATCGCCTGGTCGAGGATCTCGGCTGACGTACCCGGAAGGGTTCCGAGCCCGGCGTCCTTCAATTCGGTCAGGTAGTCCTTGATCGGCAGTCCGGACCGGACCGACCCGTACAGGACCTCCTCCGGCGAGAAGGCGTGCAGGTGCAGGCCGGGCAGGGCGGTCTTCAGCGCGCGCGCGAGGTCGATGTAGAAGCGGCCGTCGAGCTTGGGCGGCAGCCCGGCCTGGATGCACACCTCGGTGGCGCCGAGATCCCACGCCTCCCGCGCCCGCCGGACGACCTCCTCGATCGGCAGCAGGTAGCCCTCCTCCTCGCGGTGGTCGCGGGAGAACGCGCAGAAGCCGCAGTGCTTGATGCAGACGTTGGTGAAGTTGATGTTGCGGTTGACGACGTAAGTGACGGTGTCGCCGGCGTGGCGGCGCCGCAGCTCGTCGGCGGTCAGGGTGAGCGCCTGGAGATCGCGGCCGGTCGCGCGGGCGAGGACCTCGGCCTCGGCCACCGTCAGCTCGTCGCCGTCGAGCGCGCGGGTGAGGATCGCGCGCACACCAGGCGAGACGCGGTCGAGCGTGTCGGTCAGACTACCAGCGTCGCCAGTGCTCATGCTCAGTCCTCACGAGGCCGTCGGAGTCGATCAGCGCCGCCACCCGGGGCCGCAACCGCTCGTCGAGGAACTCGGCGCGCGTCGCGTACTCGGGATAGATCGCCAGCCGCTCGCGGAAAACGAAGCCCTCGCGCTCGGTCGCCTCGCGCAGCGTGCGCAGGCCGGGCCAGGGCTTCTCGGGGTTGATGTGGTCGGGGGTGAGCGGCGAGACGCCGCCCCAGTCGTTGAGGCCGGCCGCCAGCAGCCTCGGATATGCCCCCGGGCTCAGGTTCGGCGGCGCCTGGATGTTCACGTCGGGACCGAGCAGCAGGCGGGCCACCGCGACCGTGCGGAGCAGGTCGTCGAGCGTGGGCTCGGGGGCGTCGCGCATCGGGATCCGGGGCTTGGCGCGGAAGTTCTGGACGATCACCTCCTGGACGTGACCCCAGCGCTCGTGGAGATCGCGGATGGCGACGAGCGCGTCGACGCGCTCGCGCGGCGTCTCGCCGATTCCGATCAGGATGCCGGTCGTGAAGGGGATGCCCAGCTTGCCGGCCAGCGCGATCGTGCGCAGCCGGCGGGCCGGCACCTTGTCGGGGGCGTTGTCGTGGGCGAGCCCGCGGCCGAGCAGGCGCGCGGACACCGTCTCCAGCATGAGGCCCATGCTGACGTTGACCTCGCGGAGCGCGGCGAGGTCGCGCTCGCCCATCACGCCCGGGTTGGCGTGCGGCAGCAGCGACGACTCCCGGAGGGTGAGGTCGCACGCGGCTCGCAGGTAGGACAGGGTCGAGCGGTGACCGTGGCGGCGGAGGAACTGGCGATGCTCGGGAAAGCGCGCCTCGGGCTTGTCGCCGAGCGAGAACAGCGCCTCCTTGGCGCCCAGGCGGGCGCCGGCCTGCACGAGCGCCACGACCTCGTCGGGCGTCAGGGTGTGGGCACCCGGCTCGCCGGGGTCGCGGCGGAACGTGCAGTAGCCGCAGTAGTCGCGGCACAGCGTCGTCAGCGGCACGAAGACCTTCGCCGAGAAGGTGACGACCCGGCGCCGCCCGCGGTCGCGGACCTCGCCCGCGCGGCGGAGCAGGTCGGGCAGCGTCTCGGGCGCGCCCTCGAAGAGATCGCAGGCGTCCGCGTGCGAGATCACCGCCGTCCTCCGCGCCGCCGGTCCCGAGGCCGCGGGCGCCTCGCGGGCGCGGGCGCGAGCTTGGGCCGGACCTCGTGGGCAAAGCGGTCCAGATTCTCCAGCGCGGCGCTCAGATCCGGGTGGGTGAAGTCGAACACGAGGTGGGTGACGCCGGCGGCGGCGTAGCTCCGGATGTCCCCGAGCAGCTGGTCGGCGGTGCCCTGGAAGAGCGGGCGCTCGCCGGCGGGCGGCTTCAGGCGCTTGGCCCGTACTTCCATCGGCACGCGGAGCGAGAGCGTGATGGACTTGGGATCGCGGCCCGCCCCCTGGGCCCACGCGTGGAGCCGGCGGACCGTCGCCGCGTACTCGTCGGGCGGCAGCATCGCCGGCGGCCGCATCCCGATCGGGTGCCAGCCGTCGCCGAGCGCGGCGGCCCGGCGGACGGCGGCGTCGGTGTGGCCGCCGATCCACACGGGGATGCCGCCGGGCTGGAGGGGCTTGGGCAGCGCGTGGACCGCGCGCACGCTCGCCCAGCGGCCCTCGAAGGTCACGGGATCCGTCGTCCACGCCGCTCGCATGAGCCGCAGGTACTCGTCGGTGACGGCGCCGCGCGCCTCGAACGGCGGCGCCCCCAGGGCCTCGAACTCCTCGCGCAGCCAGCCCACTCCGGCGCCGAGGATCAGGCGTCCGCCCGAGAGGCGGTCGATGGTCGCCAGCATCTTCGCGGTCACGACGGGATGGCGGTACGGGACGACGAGCACGCTGGTGCCGAGGCGGGCGTGCGAGGTCGCGTGGGCCAGGCAGCCGAGCATCGCCAGCGGCTCCAGATAGTCCTGGGCGGCGCCGCCCGGCAGCTGGCCCGTGGGCGAGTAGGGATAGACCGAGCGCGCCATCGACGACGGCAGCACCACGTGGTCGGTGACGAAGATCGAGGCATACCCCAGCGCGTCCGCCTTGGCGGCGAGCTTCAACGCCTGGTCGGGCTTGGCCAGAGGGCCGCGGCCGGGAAGCGCGATGCCGAACTCCACGAAATCCCTCCGAAAGACGCCGGCTGGTGATGCCGGCGCTCATAGTAGGCCACGCGTGGAGCCATTGCAAACCCAGCCCCGGCAATGTCTTCTTCGGCGCCGCCAGCCCGCGTAGACTAGATCGACATGCGCGCACCCGTCTGCACCCGCCCCCGAGGGGCATGACGCCCGAGATCTTCGCCGAGAGGATCAACGAGTGGGCGCGCGGCACCATGATCGCCGCGCACGGCACCCGCTTCGTCTCGGCCGGCGGGGGCCGCGCGACGGCGCGCCTGGACTTCAAGCCCGAGCTGACCCAGCTGACCGGCCTCTTCCACGCCGGTGCTATCATCGCCCTGGCCGACGAAACGGCCACGGCGGCCGCGATGTGGGAGACGAATCCCACCGGCGAGTTCCGTCCCGAGCTGTTTCCGCTGACCCTGCAAATGTCCGTGAACTTGCTCAAGAACACGAACCGGGGCACCCTCGTGGCCGAGGCAGAGATCGTGCACCGCGGACGCACCACGCTGGTGGTGGACGTGCGCGTCTGCGACGAGCGGCAGCGCCTGATCGCGAAATTCGTCGCCACGCTCCTGGCGCCGGCGCCTCCGGCGGTGACCGCGCCCGCGGGCCGGCCGGACCGGTAGAGGCAGCATGCGGCTGGCGTCGAAGATCTTCCTCGGGTTCTCGCTGGTCATCGTGGTCCTCGCGGCCGTGGGCGTGCTGAGCCTGCGCGCGATGGGACGGCTGGCGTCGGTGAACCGGGAGATCGCCAGCGAGACGCTGCCGGCGCTGCATCTCACCACCGGCCTGCGGGACACGCTGCTGACCATGGCCCGGCTCGAGGCCCGCTTCGCCGTGCTGCACGACGACCGCTACGCCGCGCTCTGGCGCGAGAGCGCCGAGCACGCCCGGACCGATCTGGCCCGGCTGGAGGTGTTCGTGCGGACGAGCGCGGAGGCCGGGCACCTGGAGGCCGCCCGCCGGGCGTTCGAGATCTACCACGCGGCCGTCGACGCCGAGCAGGAGCGGCTGCTGGCCGAGGGCACCCGGCCCCAGCCCGCGGAGCCGCCTGGCCGCCGCTTGATCGAGCCGGTCGAGACCGAGCTGGAAGCCCTCCAGCAGGCGACCCAGGCGCGGGTGATGCGCGCGCAGACCGAGGCGGCGCGGCTGGAGCGACGCACCTGGAACGGGGTGGTGGCGGCGCTGGCGACGGCGCTCGCGCTCGCCCTGGTAGCGACCGCGCTGATCGCGCTGCGCATCACGCGGTCGCTGCGCCGGCTGTCGGCGGCCACCGCCGCGGTGGCGGCCGGGTCGTTTCGGGAGCCGATCGCGGTCGCCGGCCGCGACGAGGTCGCGGTGCTGGCCCGCTCGTTCAACACCATGGCGGCGCGGTTGCGCCAGCACGACGAGCTGAAGGAGGAGTTCTTCGCCACGCTGTCGCACGAGCTCCGCTCGCCCATCACCTCGGTGCGCGAGGCCTCCCACCTGCTGGCCGACGGCATCCCGGGCCCGCTCGCGCCCAAGCAGGCGCGGCTCGTCGAGATCATCCGGCGCTCGACCGACCGGCTGCTGCGGCTCGTGAACCAGATCCTCGACGTCTCGCGCCTGCGAGCGGGGCTCCTGCCGCTCGAGCGCGTGCCGGTCGACCTCTCGCGCCTGCTCACCCGCGTGGTGGACGAGCTGCGCCCGCGGGCCGACGAGGCCGGCGTCGTCCTGGAGCGCGAGCGGGTGGGCACGCGCTTCACCGTGATGGGCGACGAGGACCGGCTGGTCCAGGTGGTCGTGAATCTATTGGCCAACGCCGTGCACTTCACGCCGGCCGGTGGTCGCGTGATCGCCCGGGTCGTGGACGCCGGCGACGAGTGCGAGGTCCAGATCGAGGACACCGGGGTCGGCATCCCCGCCGGCGAGCTGCCCCACATCTTCGAGGCGTACCGCCAGGCCCACCTGGGCAAGGGCGGGACCGGCCTCGGCCTGGCCATCGTGCGCGGGCTCGTGCAGGCCCACGGCGGCCGGGTGACCGCCGAATCGCAGCAGGGCAAGGGGAGCCGCTTCACGGTGCTCCTGCCCCGGGGCCGGGCGGCGTGAGAGGCCTGCGCGGCCGCCTCGCCGCGTCGGTCATCGCCCTCGTCGCGGGCGGCTGCGCGGCCGCCCCCGTCGCGCCCGGCCCGACCGTCCTCGACCGGGCCGATCGCCTGACGCGCGAGGGTGCCTGGGAGCAGGCCGCCGGCGCCTACGGCGAATACCTCCAGCGCTTCCCCGAGTCCGAGGCGGCGGCGCGCGCCGCCGCCAGTCGCGACACGCTGACGGCGCTGCTGGCGGCGCGCGCGGAGCTCCTGCGCCTGCGCGAGGAGATCTCCCGGCTGCGCGACGAGGTGGCCCGGCGCGACAGCGACCTGGTGCGCGTGCGCCAGGAGGCCGACAAGCTGCGGGCCGACCTCGAGCGTCTCAAGCAGATCGACCTCAAGCTGGAGCGGCGGCGCTGATGCCGTCACCGCACGCGCTCCGATGAAGCGCAAGGTGCTCGTGGTCGACGACGATGCCGCCATCGTGGAAGTCCTCGAGATGCGCCTGCTCACGATGGGCTTCGAGGTCACGGCCACCGGCGATCCCCAGGTGGCCGTCGCCGCGGTCGAGACGACGCGGTTCGACGCGGCCCTGCTCGACCTCCGCATGGAGCCGACCGATGGCATCGCGCTGATGGAGGCCGTGCACGCCCGCCAGCCCCGGCTGCCGGTGCTGATCATGACCGCGCACGGCACCATCGAGACGGCGGTCAACGCGGTGCAGCGCGGCGCTTTCGACTACCTGACCAAGCCCTTCCTGCGCGACGAGCTGCGCTCGAAGCTCGCCCGGGCGCTCGTGAGCCGCCGGTGGGCTCGCGACCGTGAGCGGCTGCTCGCGGTGGGACAGACGCTGGCATCCTCCGGCATCATGGCCCGGGTGCTCGACGCCGTGGCCCAGGGCGCGGTGGAGACCACCGAGGCCGAGCGCTGCGTCGTGTTCCAGCAGGAGCACGGGCGGCTGGTGCCGATGGCCAGTGCGGGCTCGCCGCCGCCGTCGTGGGCTGCGCTGGAGGCGGCCGCCTCCGCGGCGATGACCAAGGGGATCCCGGTGACGTTCCCGGGCCACGAGGCCGGAGCCGTCGTCGCCGCCCCGCTCGTGGTGCAGCGCGGGCCGGCCGGTGCGGTCGTCATCGAGACGGCGCCCGGCATCGAGCCGACCGACGACGACCTCGAGCTGCTGGCGCTGTTCTCCTCGCAGGCGGCCGTGGCCGTGCGCAACACGCACGAGCTGGAACGGCTGCGCAGCGGCGCCCTGGCCGCGCTCGGCCGCATGGCGACCGAGGTGGCCCACGAGCTGAAGAACCCGCTGGCCGGCCTCCGCCTCTACGCGCGCCACCTCGAGGCGCGGCTCGACAAGACGGGCGACGCCGACGGCGCCGGCCTCGCCCAGAAGATCACCACCACCGTCGATCACCTGGCCGCGGTCGTGCAGGAGATCACGGCCTTCGGCCGTCCGCCCGAGCTGCACCGCGTCCCCACGGCGCTGCACGCGCTGCTCGACGAGTGCCTGGCCTTCGCCCAGGCCCGCTGCGAGACGCCCGACATCGAGGTGGCGCGGGCCTACGACGCCGCCTGCCCGGAGGCGCTGGTCGATGCGCGCGAGCTGCGCAAGGCGTTCCTGAACCTCGTCCTCAACGGGCTGGAGGCGCTCGGCGCCGGAGGCCGGCTCACGGTCTCCACCAGCTACTCGGCCGAGACGCGATCGGTGACGGTGGTCGTCGAGGACACGGGAGTCGGAATGAGCGAGGAGACGCTGTCGAGGATGTTCGACCTGTTCTTCACCACCAAGTCGCAGGGCACCGGTCTCGGCATGGCGCTGGCCCGGTCGGTCATCGACCTGCACGCCGGCGAGCTTTCCATCACCAGCACGCCGGGTAGGGGCACCCGGGTCACGGTGCGGCTGCCGGTCGAGGTGCCGACCGCCGCCGACGGAGCGCAGGCATGAGACACACGATCCTGGTCGTCGATGACGAAGCCTCGATCGCCGACGGCCTCCGGCTCACGCTCGAGGCCGAGAGCTACTCCGTGCGCATCGCCGGCTCGGTCCGCACGGCGCTGGCCTCGATCGCCCAGGCCGACGCCCACGTCGCCATCGTCGATCTCATGCTGCCGGACGGCGACGGCCTCGCGCTGACCCGCGAGCTGAAGACGCGCGACCCTGCGCTCGAGGTCATCGTCATCACCGCCTACGGCTCCGTGAAGAAGGCGATGGAGGCCACCAAGGGCGCCGGCGCCTTCCACGTCGTCGAGAAACCGTTCGACCCCGACGAGGTGCTGGGGCTGGTGAAGACGGCGCTCGAGCACCGCAAGCTCGCGGTCGAGAACACCGAGCTGCGGCGCCGCCTGGTCGAGCAGACCGCCGACAGCGAGATCCTCGGCTCGGCGCCCGGCATTCAGCGGATGATGGAGACGGTCGCCTCGGTGGCCGACACCGACGCCAACGTGTTGATCATCGGCGAGAGCGGCACCGGCAAGGAGCTGATCGCCAACGCGCTGCACGAGCGCAGCGCGCGCCGGGAGGGCCCCTGGATCAAGATCAACTGCGCGGCGCTGCCCAAGGACCTGATCGAGTCCGAGCTGTTCGGCCACACCAAGGGCTCCTTCACCGGCGCCACCACGGAGAAGGTCGGCCTCCTGGAGGAGGCGCACAGGGGCTCGCTCCTGCTCGATGAGATCACCGAGATGCCGGTCGACCTGCAGGCCAAGCTGCTGCGCGTGCTGGAGGAGCGGGTGGTGCGGCGGCTGGGGGGAGCCAAGTCCATCCCGGTCGATTTCCGCCTGATCTCCTCGACCAACCGCAGCCCCGAGCAGGCGCTGAAGGAGGGCAGCCTCCGCCAGGATCTCTATTTCCGCATCAACACCGTCACGATCGCGGTGCCGGCGCTGCGCGAGCGGCGCGAGGACCTGCCGGTCCTGGTGCGCGCCTTCCTCGACCGCTACAAGGCCAAGCACCAGCGGGCGATGGATGGGATCGAGCCCGAGGCGTACCGGCGGCTGCTGGCCTACGGATGGCCCGGCAACGTGCGCGAGCTGCAGCACGCGCTCGAACGGGCGGTGCTGGTGGCCCGCGGGCGGGAGCTGACGCTGGGGGACCTGCCCGAG
>DASTOJ010000192.1:0-16285 GCA_035762565.1 Candidatus Methylomirabilota bacterium
CCGCCCAGTTCCTCCTCGCCGAGCAGTACGTCCCCGGCATCGAGGTCGCGCTGGAGGGCCTGCTCACGGGCGGGACGCTGCACATGCTGGCGCTCTTCGACAAGCCCGACCCGCTCGAGGGGCCGTTCTTCGAGGAGACCATCTACGTCACGCCGTCGCGCCTGCCCGCCGACGCGCAGTCCGCCGTCGAGCGGGTGACCGCGGCGGCGTGCGCCGCGCTCGGCCTCGCCGAGGGCCCCGTGCACGCCGAGCTGCGCGTCAACGACGACGGTCCCTGGGTGCTGGAGGTGGCCGCGCGCTCGATCGGCGGTCTCTGCTCGCGCACGTTGCGCTTCGGCACCGGCATGACGCTGGAGGAGATCATCCTGCGCCACGCGCTCGGCAGGCCCATCGCCTCGCTGGCGCGCGAGCGCCGGCCAGCCGGCGTGATGATGATCCCCATCCCGCGGGCGGGACGCCTGAAGGCCGTGCACGGCTCCGCCGGGGCCGCCGCCGTGCCGGGCGTCGAGCAGATCACGATCACCGCCCACGTGGGCCAGGACCTCGTTCCCCTGCCCGAGGGCTGGCAGTATCTCGGCTTCATCTTCGCGAGAGGGGACACCCCGGACGCGGTGGAGGCCGCGCTGCGCGACGCCCACGCGCGGCTGACGCTCGAGATCACCTAGACCCGGCAGGCCCCAACCACGGCGGCCCTGTCAGGCGCGCATAGTTCTTGGTCTTCCTCGTGACGCTTCGTATGCTTTGCTGAGCCGGCAGTCCTACGACGCGGTGATCTCCGACACCAGGATGCCGATCCTCGACGGGGAGAGTTTCTACAACGACCTGAAGCGCCGGCATCCGGCGCTCCGCGACCGGATCATCTTCCTGACCGGCGACGTCCTGAGCCGGGAGAAGCGCGCGAGTTCCTGGTCCAGACCGGCGCGTCGACGGCCCCTGGGAGTCGCCTATGCTCGATGGGTGGGAATGTTCCGCGTCCTGACGCGGCTCACCCCGCGTCCTCCGATCTCATCCCCGAACTACGCCCCCGGACGTCCCGGACAGCCAGCGCCGGCTGGCGGGGGGTGGCGGGGGTCCTCCGCAGTTCCGTTGGCTTCGATGGTGTGCCGTTCCGGGCAGGACTTTGCCAAACGCCGGCAGGCGCAGCGTGTAGAACAACGCGGAACGGCGGAGGACCCCCGCCACCCCGCCAGCCGGCGATCACGAGACCGCGACGCCCTAGACTCGTCCGCGATCAGCCGGTCGCCACGGCGGGTGGGCGGCGCGAGACCTGGCCCGTCGCCGTCCCCTCCGACTGAATCAGCGGGCAGCCGGTCGGGGAGGCCGCCAGCTTCTTGTCGATGATGCCGGCGGCGTAGCGCTCCAGGTAGTGCGTGATGGTCTCCACCCGGATCTTGACCGAGCCGGAGGGCTTGGTGGAGTCGAGGTCCTGGAAGGAGAAGAAGAGCGTGCCCGAGCGCTCGACAATCTGCTGGACGGGGGTGTAGGTCGGCTGGTCCATCCCGCACTCGTACGACGACATCCGGACGACGCAGGCGATCCACGGGATGCGGGCGGCCACCTTGGCGCCCCACAGGATCTCGTTGGTGTTCGACGAGTAGGACGAGGGCCACACGTCGCGGATGTCGAACGGTGACTTGATGTGGCCGGCCCGGATGTCCGGGCCGAACGCCCACTGCATCAGGTCGTCGTCGATCGGGAAGTACTGCATCCAGAGGATCGGGTACCCGTAGGCCTGCAGGTCGACCTCGATCTCGTGGCCGATGCCGGGATCCATGTGGTACGGCCGCGCGATCACCATCAGGCAGGCGCGGTGCTCGCGGGCGCACCACTCCAGCACCTCGCGCGACTTCCTCCGCAGCCGGGCGCTGAAATCGCGGAGCGCGCGGAACCCCGCGTCCGCCGCCCGTCCGGTCTCCTCGTACGTCAGCCCGGGAATCGCGTCGCGCATGGATTCGAACAGCTGCTTGGGCACCAGCAACGGCTCGTCGAGCGAGACGAAGGGCGTGACGTACCGGATGCCGGCCTCGGCGAAGGCGTCCTGCTCCTTGATGAAGCCGGCCTTGATGTTCTCGGGGGCGGCCATCACCCGCGGGCACGTCAGCGACTTGGCCACATGACCGCTGAGGAACGAGGGCAGGTTGTAGATCATCGGCGACAGTAAGATGTCGAGCTTCTGCTTCTGGCCGAAGACCAGCTCGCCGTAGTGGCCGGAGATGCACTTCACCGGGTAGCAGCAGTCGACGGTGCCGCGGCCCTTGCCGAACTGCCGGCCCTGCTCCTCCGAGGTGTCCGACGAGAAGACGACGTTGCGCGGATCCACGCCGAGCGCGCCGAGGAACCCCATCCAGAACTGGTGGGTGTTCCAGAGGTTCAGGACGCGGGGGATGCCGATCCGGAGCTTACTCCGCGACGGCGGCGGCGCCGACCCGGCGGAACGCGTCCTTGCGAACCATCTCGGCAACGTTAGGGTACTCACGCTTGACCTCCTCCAGCTTCGCCTTGACCACCCGCATCTCGTTGACGTCCTCGACGAGCCCCTTGGGGCAGGAGTTGCCGCTGATGACGCGCTCCCAGCCCTCGGCCAGCGGCAGCTTGCTCCACGCCCGGCCCTTCGCGCCGGGGAGCTGGACGTCGATGAACGTCCGCGTGCAGTTGATCGGGCACCACTTGCAGACGGTCCCGGCGGCGGTGGTGCTGGTGTAGGTCAACGCGGCGATGGTGTCGAAGCCGCGGAAGTGCGACGGCCGGCCCCCCTGGCGCCCGTCGGCGGCGCAGAGCGCGGCGCCGATGGCGCCGGCCTCGCCGGAGTAGGGATGCAGCACCACCTCGGCGTCGGGCACCTTGCTCCGGATGAAGTCCACCTGGGCCTTGACCACCGCCATGTTGCGGTGGGTGCCGCCCTGCAGCACGAACTTGCGGCCCGCCGCCCTGAGATTCTGGAGCTGGCCGGCGTAGATCCAGACGTTGACCGGGAGCACCGCCGCCAGCGCGGCCATGATCTCCTCGGCCGACCAGCCCTTCCGCTGCTGGTTGACGATGTCGGACTGCAAGAAGACGCCGCAGCCCATGGTGAGGCTCGGCATGGCCTTGGCCTCGAACGCGCGGTCGGCGTACCGCTCGAGCGGGATGTTGTACCGCTCGGCCACGCCCTGCAGGAAGGCCCCGTTGCCGGACGAGCATTGCGAGTTGAGGCGGAAGTCGGCGACCGTCCCCTGCCGCAGGATCATGATCTTGACGTCGGTGCCGCCCACGTCGCAGATCACGTCGGCGTCGGGGTAGAAGTGCAGCGCCGCGGTGGCGTGGGCCACCGTCTCCACCACGCCCACGTCGGCGCCCAGCACGTCCTTCAGCAGGTCCTTGCCGTAGCCGGTGAGCGCGAGCCCGCCGACCTCGGTGAATCCCGCCTCGCGGACCTGGCGGAACAGCGCCTGGGCGTCCTCGATCGGGTTGCCCTTGCTGAGCGCATAACAGGAGAACAGCAGCTCGCGGTCCTCGGACAGCACGACCGCCTTGGCGGTGGTGCTGCCGAAGTCGCAGCCGAGCAGCACGGTCCCCATGTACCGGGCCCGCGCCTCGTCGCAGGACGGCGCCGGCTTCACGTACTCGCTGACGAAGGTGGCCAGGTCGCCGGCGCCCGAGATGAGGCCCCGGGCGCCCTCCTTGGCCTTCTGCTCGTGCTGGCCCTCCTCGACCCACCACGTGAGCTTGTCGCGCCCCTGGTAGACGCCGACCTCCGGCTTCTCGCCCTGGCCGATCTCGATGCAGCCCAGGCAGGCGTAGTAGAGCGCCTCGGCCGGCACCACGATGAGCTCGGCGGGCTCGCGGCCCCCCAGGTCGACCTTGCGCTGGGACCAGAGCTTGGCCAGGTGGTGGCGCCACGCCTCCTGCAGTCCCTTGAAGAAGAGGTTGGGGCCCCCGAGCAGCAGGACCTCGGGCGTCGGCGTGTTGCCCTTGGTCAGCGTGGCGAGGTTCTGGTAGACGACCGCCTCGAACAGGCTGGCGATGATCTCCTCGACCGGCACCCCGGTCTTCACGAGCGTGTTGGCGTCGGTCTCGGCGAAGATGCCACACTTGCTCGAGACCTTGTGCAGGCTCATGCCGGCGTAGGGCAGCTGGGCCAGGCGCTCGCTCGCCACCTGCAGCTTGCGCGCCGTCTTCTCGATGAACGTCCCGGTGCCGCCGCTACAGGCCGACTGCATGTAGACCTGCTTGGAGCGCCCGGTCCCGGTGGCGGTGAAGAAGATCGTCTTCATGTCCTCGCCGCCGATCTCGGACACGAAGCGCACGTCGGGGTGCTGGCGCTCGACGCAGGCGGCGACGGCCACGACCTCCTGGATGAGCTTGGCACCGACCAGCGGCGCCAGGAAACCGCTGCCGGAGCCGGTGAAGAAGACGCGGTCCCGACCGGCCGTCACGCCGCCCTCGGTCTCCATCCGCTGGAGGAACTCCGCGACCTTCTCGGCCTGGCGGGTGTTGTGCCGCTGGTAGTCCTGCCAGCCGACCTTGCCGTCCTCCATCACCACCGCCTTGACGGTGGTGGAGCCGACGTCGACGCCGAGGAACTTCACTTGACCGCCGCCACGGTCCGGCCCAGCTTCCGGGCGACGTGCAGGACGACTTTGGCGGCGGTGCCGGCCGCGGTGCCGTCGTGGGGGATCTTGTAGGTGGCCTTCTTCATCTCGGGGTGCGCCTGCAGGTAGGCGCGCACCTGGTCGACGGTGAGGCCGGTGCGCTCCAGTGCCGCGTCGAACTCGCGCTGGGCGCGCTTCTTGGCCTCGGTCAGGATCATCTGGCAGCGCGACAGCGCGTGGACCTCGGCGTCGCCCTTGATCTCGAGCGGCGCGTAGAGGATCTCCGGATACTTGCCGATGACGCCGGCCATGGCGCCGATCGACATGGTGTTGGGCATGCAGGAGTACGGCGACAGCTCGCAGATCATGTGGGCCTTCTTCCGGTGATAGGCCCACAGGCTCTTGCCGACCAGCATGTCGCCCTCGCCGCCGTCGAGGTTGCGATGAAAGTACGGCGCCGCCAGCCGCCGCAGCTCGAACTGGCTCGGACTCTCGTGTGGCAGGTCGCCCATCGCGCGGCGCAGGCGGTTGACGGTCAGGCGGTAGATGCCCTGGGCCACCCGGCCCACGCCCAGCTTCAGGCGGGCGTGCTTCTCGATGCCGCTGTAGTCCTCGAAGCGCTGCAGCCCCAGCCGCAGCAGGTACTCCATCCAGATGGTGATGGCGGCCGGGTAGACCTCGGCGCCCTCGGCTTCCAGCCAGCGGTGGATGTTGTAGTTCGGGTCGCCCTCCACCGTTTGCAGATAGAACTCGCCGGTGATCTTCACCTTCGGCTTCACGCGCAGCCGGTCGACCTCGATCTCGGAGAACTTGCGGTGCACCTCGCGCAGGGCGCGCACGAAGTACGGCGTCGTGAGGTGCCACAGCACCGATTTCTTGGGCGACATCGTCGGCCGGTCGCGGAAGACCTCGTAGAGGTGCTCCACGCTCTCCTTGACGACCGCCTCGGTCTGCCCCGGCAGCACCTCGTAGGGCCGCACCTGGTACTCGAGGTCCTGCACGAGGTCGGTGCAGAAGATGCCCCACAGGCAGCCCAGCGTCATGGGCAGGCTCAGGTCGAGCCCGTCGCCCATGCTCTGGTCCAGGTTGTCCTGGGCCATGAGGAACATGCGGAACTTCTCGAGCCCGGTGTTGCGCAGCGCCAGCTCGTAGCTCGAGTGGTACTGGCCGAAGCGGCAGGCCCCGCAGGAGCCGGCGGTGAGGTAGACGAACTTCTTGTTCACCTCCTCGACGCCGATCGCCTTGGCCTCCTTCTTGAGGAAGTTGACGAGGTTGCCCGTCGTGAAGCTCGTCGGGCAGCACTGCCCGATGTCGGCGACCTCGCGGCCCGTGAGGAGGTCTTCCCTGGTGGCCACCGGCAGTATCCGCGCCTTGTACCCGGTGCCCTCCAGCACCGCCTGGATGACCCGCTCGATGCGCCAGTGCAGGCCGCCGAACAGGATCGTGGTCGTGTCCCGCTCGGCACGCGTGAACGGCTCGGGAGAGTACGTGCGGTAGTGCTCAGTGGTGACCGTGGCCATTGCGTCCTCCGTTGCGCCCGTTCGACCCGAGGTGACCATCCAGCCACGCCTCCAGGAGCTGCACGCCCGCGAAGCCCGGCAGCTTCCGGATCGTGTCGTCGACCTTCCGGGCCGCCTGGCGGCCCTCGTCCCCCGCGAACAGGTACTGCGCCATGAACTCGAGCTCGGCGGGCGCGGCGACGCCGCTGCCCACCGGAGCCCAGAAGCGATCGACGAGCAGCCGGGCGACCCGGGCGGCGCCCGGACGGCGCAGGCGAGTCTCCGCCTGGCGGTAGTAGAAGAAGAAGTGACGCGACTCGTCGCGCGAGATCTGCTCGAGCAGGTCGCCGAGCACGGGATGCCCGGAGAGAGCCCGGAGCCGGTTGTAGCCGGTCAGCGTCGTCAGCTCGTTGATGGCACCCCACGTCATGTGGACCGCGCAGAAGTTCGGCCACGCCTTGGAGACGACCGACGTCGCCCACGCCTCCAGCCGCTTGGCCACCGGCTCCCGCCCGCGCGGCACCGGCCGCGGAGGCAGTGGATGGCCGGCGGCCTCCAGGAAACGCGCGAGCGCCATGCCGTGGAACGTCTCCTCGTGAACCCAGCAGGCCAGGAACGTGGCGACCTCCTGATCGTCCACCGCGCGGGTGTTCAGGAGCGAGCGCAGGTAGATGATCGTGTGGAACTCGATGTCCTGCATGTAGGTGAGCGTGCGGACCACGTCGCGCGTGACGGGATAGCGCGCCACGTCCGCCCACGGGATGGCGTCCAGGTCGATGGCTCCGGCGCGCGCTACCCAGGCGTCGAGATCAAACTGCGCCATTGCGATGGGCCAAAGGTACTACCCCATGCGTTCTTCGAGCCAGCGAAAATCGAGGTGCGCGGGCCATCATACGTCCTTACGGTGGGCGCCGCTGAATGGATGGGATACCGAACGGTCGGAGCGGTCAGACCAGAGGGGGCCGCGGGTTTCGGCGCCGGTGCTCAATCACCAGCCCGGCCAGGATCGCCAGCGCCAGCAGCGCGCCGACCACCACGAGCACCGTGGTGACGGGAAGCCCCAGGACGCGGTGCTCCGACTTGTGCACGAGCTCGCCGGCCGCTGCCGACGGGGCGTCGCCGTCGCGATTGCCGGGACGCACCTCGTCCGGGTTGGGCTGGGCGCCGTGCTGGACGGCGTCCCCGCCGCCCTTGGCCGGTGGGGGCGTGAGCTGAGCGGCCTCCGGCCCCGCGAGCATCGCGGCCGCGAGCGCAAATGCGAGGACGATCATGACGCCTGACAGGGCAAGCGCCGTGCCAGGCAACCAGGCCCCGCCGGGCCGGGACCGAGCGGCGCCAGCCTCCCGCTACCGCAACGCGCGGACCCGTGGCGTCAGGTGGAGGGCGCCGGGCGCGGCTTCAGCTCGACGACGTGGCCGTCGGGGTCACGGATGTAGAGGGACGGCCCGGTGCCGTAAGCACCGCGGCGCTGGACGACCTCGCCCTCGAGCGCCACGCCGCGCCGGCGCAGCTCGTCGGCGGCCTTGGCCAGGTCGTCGCAGCGGATCGACAGGCAGACGTGATCGACGCCGCCAGCCACCGTGGCCGGCGCCTCGGCCGTGGCCGGGAGCAGATCGATGTAGTGCTCGCCGAACCGCAGGTGGACGAGCGAGAGACGCTCGTTGACGTGGTCCACCGTGCAGCCCAGCACGTCGACGTAGAACCGCTGGGACGCCTGCTGGTCCTTGACCCGGAAGACGACGTGGTCGAGGCCGAGCGGAGTGAACATGGACGCCTCCCCCGCGCCGACGACGCGAGCAGCGTCATTCGCGGCGCAAGACCGGTAAGGGTTTCTGCCCGAGCAGCCGGAACGTTACCAGGAAGCCGACCATGAGCGCGAGCCCGATCGTGACGGCGACGCCGAGCACCAGCGGGGCCGGATCGAAGCTCCAGGGGGCGTCGAGGACCCAGCGCACGACGATCCAGGCCAGGGCCGTGGCCAGGGCGCCGCCCCCGAGGCCGGCGGCGGCGCCCAGCAGGCCGTACTCCACCGCGAAGCCCCGGGCGACCACGCCGCGTGTGGCGCCCAGCGTGCGCAGCACGACCGACTCGTAGAGCCGCTGGGAGCGCGTGGCGGCCAGCGCGCCGGCCAGCACCACCAGCCCGGTGCCGAGGGTGAACAGGGCTACCAGGCGCACGGCCACCGCGATCTCCCCGAGCACCACACCGACCCGCTCGAGCACATCGCGCACGGGGATCGCCGTCACGTTGGGGAACGCGGCGACGACGGCGTTCTGCAGCGCGGGCTCGGCGGCGGCCGGCACCCGGGCCGTCGCCACCCACGTCGCCGGCGCGCCCGCCAGCGCACCCGGGGAGAAGATCACGAAGAAGTTGGTGGTCAGACTCTGCCAGTCCACGCGCCGGATGCTGGTCACCTCCGCCTCGATCGGGACGCCCTGGACGTCGAACGTCGCCCGCGAGCCGACGTCGAGACCGAGGTGCCGGGCCGCCACCTCCTCCACCGATACGCGCGCACCCGCGGCGGCCTCGGCGGCGGTCCACCACCGCCCGCGGACGAGGACGTTACCCGCCGGCAGCTCCTCCGCCCACGTCAGGACGTACTCGCGCGTGAAGTACCACCAGCCCTCCTCGCCGCGGGCCCGCCGCCGATCGATCATCTCGCGCGTGAGCCGCTCGCCGCCGAGCGCGGCCAGGCGGGCGCGCACGACCGGGGTGAGGGCCGGCGGCGCGCCGGCCGCGCGCTCGACCAGCCGCGCGAACGGCTCGCGCTGATCCGGCTGGACGTCGAGGAAGAAGAAGGACGGTGCCCCGCGCTGCTGCTCGTGATCGATCTGGCGTCCCAGGACGCTCTGCAACAGGGCGATCGTGACGAGCAGCATCACCGCCACGCCGAGGGCGACGACGACGCGGGAGGCGTGCCCACCGGGACGCTGGAGCGCGGCGAGGCCGTGGCGCCAGGCCAGGCCGCGGGCGCGGGGCAGCCGGCGCGCGACCAGCACCAGGCCCCGCGCGAGGGCGAGCAACCCGAGCAGCGCGGCCAGCGAGGCGCCCAGGAAGATTCCCGCCGTCTTGAGCGATCCCGCCTGCCAGAGCACGAGCGCGGCGATACCGAGCCCGACGGGGACGAGCGGCAGCCAGCCGCCGGCCGCCCGCGCGTCCGGGTCCACGTCGCGGCGCAGGATCAGCCACGGCGGCACCGCCCGCACCGCGGCCAGCGGCGCCCACGTGCACAACAGCGTGACGGTAAGGCCCATGGCGACCGCGCGCGCCAGCGTGGCCGGCTGCACCTGCGGCTCGAGCGCGAACGGTACCAGCCCGGCCAGGGCGGCGGCCAGCAGCGGCTGAACGGCCACGCCGAGGGCCGCCCCGACGAGGCTGGCGGCCAGCGCCACCGCCTGCGTCTGGATCACGAAGACCGCGACCAGCGTCGGCGTCTCGGCCCCGAGCGCCTTGAGCGCGGCGATCGCCGGCACCTGGCGCGCCACGAACGCCGACACGGAGGCGGCCACGCCGATGCCGCCCACCAGGAGACTGGCCAGGCCCACGAGCCCGAGGTACGTGGTGAGCTGCACGAAGAACCGCCGCAGTCCGGGCTGCGCCTCGTCGTAGGTGGCGACCCGCACGCCCGGGTCGACCAGTGCCCGGGCCAGCGCGGCGCGGGTCTCGCCGGCGGCGACGCCGGGCGGCAGCCCGATCAGCACGCGGTGCCGCACCCGGCTGCCGAACGTCACCAGCCCGCTGCGCGTGAGGGCATCGGGCGCGAGGAACACGCGCGGCCCCAGACTCACCAGGCTCGCGGTCCGGTCGGGCTCGGCCTCGACGACTCCACGGACCGTGAGCGTCACCTCGCCGAGGCGGATGCGGTCTCCCGGCGCCACGCCGAGGCGGTCGAGCAGCTCCTGCTGCACGACCGCGCCGTCGCCCTCCAGCAGGGAGGCCAGCGGCGCCGCCGGCGTCGTGGCGAGTCGGCCGTACAACGGATAGCCCGCCTCGGGCGCCTTCAGCTCGACCAGCACGCTGCCGCCGGCCCCCTCGCCGCGCGCCATGCCGACCAGCTCGCGCACGCCCACGACCCGGGCGCCCTCACGCCTGAACCGGTCGACCGCGGTCTCCGCCTCGGGCGGCAGCGGACGCGCGGCTCGCAGCTCCAGGTCGCCGCCGAGCAGCGCCTTCGCCTCCCGGCCCAGCGTCGCCTCCAGCCCCGCACCGAGCGTGCCGACGGCCACCAGGGCGCCGACGCCGAGCGCGACACACGCGAACACCGCGCCGAGGGAGCGCCGCCCTCCGCGGGCCTGGCGCCACGCCAGGCGGAGGGCGACGCCGGGCCTCATGCGTGGTGGCCGTTCACGACACGGCCGTCGCGCAGCGCGATGGCCCGGCCGGCCCGGCCGGCCAGCGCGACATCGTGGGTGACCAGCAGCAACGTCGACCCGCGCTCGCGGTTGAGCGCCAGCAACAGGTCGATGATCTGCGTCCCCGTGGCCGAATCGAGGTTGCCGGTCGGTTCGTCCGCCAGCAGCAGCGGCGGCGCCAGCGCGACGGCCCGGGCGATGGCCACCCGCTGCTGCTCGCCGCCGGAGAGCTGGGCCGGGTAGTGGTGCCCGCGCTCGGCCAGGCCGACCTCGGCCAGCCGCCGTCGGGCGGCGGTCAGCGGCTCCGGCGTGCCCGCCAGCTCCAGCGGCACCGCGACGTTCTCGGCGGCGGTCAGCGTGGGAATGAGGTGGTACGACTGGAAGACGAACCCGATCGTGCGCCGGCGGAAGCGCGCCAGCTCGGTCTCGCCGAGGCCGGTCACCTCGACACCGTCCACGGTGATCGAGCCCGCGCTGGGCGTGTCGAGACCGGCGATGAGGCCGAGCAGCGTCGACTTGCCGCTGCCCGAAGGGCCGGTGACCGCGACCACCTCGCCCGCCGTCACCGCGAGGCTGACGCCGTCGAGAATCGTGACGAACCGGCCCCCGCTCGGCAGCCGCATGACGAGGTCGCGGACGCGAATCATCATCAGGTCATACTACACTCGGCTCATGCGGTCCCTCGCCACGCTCGCCCTCGCGGCGCTGCTGCTGGCTCTCGCGCCGGGATCCTCCCTCGCCGACGGCGAGCGCGTGATCGTCGTGCTCGGCGACAGCCTCACCGCCGGGCTCGGCGTCACGCGCGACGAGGCGTATCCTGCGCTGCTGGAGGGGCGCCTGCGCCGGGAGGGCCTCGCCTACCGCGTGGTCAACGCCGGCGTCAGCGGGGACACCACCGCGGGCGGGCTGCGCCGCCTGGACTGGGTGCTGCGCGCGCGGCCGGACATCGTGCTCGTGGCCCTCGGCGCCAACGACGGCCTGCGGGGCCTGCCCGTCCCGGCGCTGCGCGACAACCTCACGGCGATCGTGACCCGGCTGCGCGCCGCCGGACCGCGCGTGCTGCTGGCCGGCATGCGGCTGCCCCCCAACTACGGCGCGGCCTACGCCGACGCCTTTGCCGAGGCGTTCGGCACCGTGGCTCGCCGCACGGCGGTCCCGCTCCTGCCGTTCCTCCTGGAGGGCGTCGCCGGCCAGCCGAGCCTCAACCAGGCTGACGGGATCCATCCGAACGCCGCCGGCCATCGCGTCATGGCCGAGACGGTCTGGCGTGGGCTTCGGCCCTTGGCGGAGGCCGCAGGCGAGGCGCCCGCGAGGTTCACCCCGCCGTCCGACTGAGCGGGCGGCCTGCCCCGCAGGACAGGCAGTCCCGGGGGCCCCCGGCCCGTATCTTCGCATCGCGCCGACGATCCCTCCCGGCCTGCCGGGTGCACCCCACGGACCTCTCGATGGCCATCAGGGTCCTGGATGCGCGGGGCGTGGCGCTGCCGATGGCCCTCATGAGCCTGGCGCTGCTGGGGCCGCTCATGCTCGCCTTCGCGGCGCTGTCCGTCACCGAACCGATCATCGCCGGCAACCATCTGCGGGCGAGCCAGGCGCGGGCGCTGGCGGACAGCGGCCTGGAGTATGCGCTCTGGGCCCTGTCCACCCCGGCGGGCCTCGGGGGACTGCCGTCGCCCCTGCCCGCCACGCCCGCGGCGGCGCCCTTCGACGGGCGGACGTTGGTCCAGCTCGGCATCACCGGCGGCTTCACCGTGCAGGTCGCCAACCATGCCGCCGGCGACCCCCAGGTGCGCACCATCACCTCGGTCGGATGGGCCGATGGCGGGCGCGCCCACCGGCAGGTCGTCGCCGAGGCGGTCGCCATCCCCCGCCCGGGTGTCGGGGCACCCTGCGCGCTGTGCGTACGCGGCGCCCTGACCGTCAGCGGCAACGTGGCGATCGATGGCGTGAATCGCGATCCCGCCTGCGGGGACGACGACAAGTCCGGCACCTTCACGCGGGATGCGACGACGGTCAGCGGGCCGGCGTCGATCACGGGCGGCGCCGGTGGCCTGGCAGAGTATCGACCTTCGGAGGCCTTCGACGCCGTGACGCTCTCACCGGCGGCGCTCGACGCGCTGCGGGCGCTCGCGCTCAGGGCGGGGACCTACTACGGCCCCGGCTTCCCCAACGGCGGCCTCGTGTCCGACGGCAGCGTGAGCTGGCCCGGCCGTCCGGTGTTCGGCGCCTCCAATCCGCTGCCCGACGGAGTCGTCTTCATCGACGCCACCGACGGTCGAACCCTCGAGCCCGGCGGCGCCACCACCACGCTGGCGGGCGCGCGGCTCGAGGAAGGCGCGTTCGCCTCACCCGACGGGACCTTTCGGGGATGGATCGTCGTCAACGGCGCGCTCGAGATCGTGGCGGGCCTGCGCATCCGGGGCCTGGTCTACGCGGCCGACTCGCTCACCTATCGCGCCCCGGGGCCCGGCGCCATCGAGGGGCTGGCCGTCGCCCTGAACGCTCGCGACGCGGCGTCGCGGGTCGAGACCACCGCGGGCGGGGGGATGAGCATCACCTTCGACTGCGCCGCCGTGAGCGGCACGGGCGTCGTTCCGCGCGGCTTCGTGCTGATCCCGGGCACGTACCGGGAGGAGCATGACTGAGTGAGTGGGGGGCCCCGACATGGCCCCCCACGCCCCCCGGATGCTCGTCGCGCCCCGGCGAAGCCGTGGCGCTCCTCGATGATTGCGATTCGTTCACGCGCTCCGAGGCGCAGCCCCGCGCCGCCGCCGCTCAGGGATCGCGGGGAGAATACAGCCGGCGGTACTCTTCCCACGAGAGCATGACGCGCTTGACGTACTGGCGCGTCTCGTCGAAGGGGATCTGTTCCACGAACGCCTCGAGGTCGCCGGTCCGCCGTGCCTGCAGCCACTGCCGCAGGCGCGCGGGCCCCGCGTTGTAAGCGGCCAGGGCAAGCCGTGGATCCTTGAACTCCCGCAGCAACCCGGCCAGGAAGGCGGTGCCGATCTCGAGGTTGGCGCCGGGGTCGTCGAGCAGCTCGCCGCCGGCGAAGGCGAGGCCGCGGTGCTCGGCCATGGGGCGGGCGGTGGCCGGCATGAGCTGCATGAGGCCGCGGGCACCGGCCCGCGAGAGCGCGCGCGGATAGTACGACGATTCCTCCCGCACGACGGCGGCGACCAGGAACGGATCGAGGCCCGCGCGCTGGGCGGCGGCAGTCACCTCGCTCCGCCAGCCGAACGGATAGAGCATCTCCCAGAACGCGCGCGGCAGGGCGGGATCGCCGCTGGCGGCCAGGCTCGCGAAGTGCCGGCGGAAGATCCGCAGCGCCAGGTGGTAACGCTCGTCGCGGACGTAGGCGCTGGAAAAGCCGTACAGTCGCACGGTGTCGCCGGTCGCCTGCTGGACGACTTCTTCCAGCTCCTCCAGCGCGCTCTCCACGAGACCCAGCCGGCGGAGCAGGTCGACGCGCGCGAAGCCCGGATCGTCCGCGACCGCCTCGACCGGATCGGCGGGTAGTGTGACCGCCGTGGGCCGGGCGGCGTCCCCGGCCTCCCCCACGCGCGCGAGCGCCAGGATCCCGTAGTAGCTGCGTGGCGCCTCGGTGAGCACCTTGGCGTAGAGCGGTGCCGCCGCCGTCCGATCGCGCGTGTCCTCGGTGGCGCGCGCGTGCCAGTAGAGCGCGGCGAGACGGTAGGCACGATTGCCGCTGACCTGGGCGAGCCGGCTCCAGTGTCCCGCGGCCTCGCGCGCGTCGCCCCTGAGATAGGCGCTCCAGCCCAGCCGCCACAGCGCGTCGCCCGCCACCTCCCGCTTGGGGTAGCGCGTGGCCAGCGCGCGGTAGGCCGCCGTCGCCTCGACCGGGCGCTGGGCGTCCTCCAGCGTGCGGGCGCGCAGCCAGAGGGCCTCGGCGGCGTCGGCCTCCGAGCCGGTCGAGGCGATGCGCCCCAGGATCTCCAGCGCGCGCTCGCGGCGGCCGGCGCGGATCAACAGCCGAGCCTCCTCGAGCCGGAGCCCGGCCTGGCGCTCGGCCGGCGCCCGGGGGATCGCCAGCGCCAGCGCGCTGGCGGCCGCCTCGTAGCGGCCCAGCCGCCGGGCGCCGTCGGCGACCACGCGCAGGGCGCGGACGACGATCGAGGGATCCCGCGCCTCGCCGGCGATTCGCTGGGCCTCGTCGGCCGCGGTCTTCGGCACGCCGCCCCGGAGCAGCCGCTCGGCGCGATCCAGGCGCTGGTCGAGCGTCAGCGGCGGCATCGGGGTCCCCGTGGCCGCCAGCACCGCCAGTCGATCGGTGGCGCCGTCGGCCCAGCCCGTCGTGGGGGCCTGCACCAGCAGCTCGCGATAGGCGTGGGCCGCGTCGTCGCGCCGCCCGCGCGCCTCGGCCGTCTGGCCGAGCAGGTAGAGCGCGACGGGCACCTCGCGCGCTTCCGGATAGGCGTCGAGCAGTCGCGCGAGCGCGGCCTGGGCAACCTTGTCGTCGCCGGCCCGTGCCGCCAGCGTGGCGGCCATCAGCAGCCCGCGGGGCGCCAGCCGGCTGCCGGGGTGGCGCTCGGCGACGCCGGCAGCCATCGCGCGGGCGCCCACGAAATCGCCCCGGCGCGCCAGCGCATCGGCCACGATGAGCCGGAGGTGATCACCGATCGGGCTGCGGAGGGCCGCGTCGCCGACCTCCGCCACGACCGGGGCCGGGTCGCCCTGCTGGTAGGCGGCGATGGCCTCGGCCCAGGCGCGCTCGGTCTCGGGCGCGAGCACGCGCGCCGGGCGCGGCGGCTCGGCGGCCGCGGCCAGCCCCGGCAGCAGCAGCACGGACAGCAGCGCCGCCGGCAGCAGGCTGGACTCGGTCATCATCCGGCGCGTGAAGATGATGCGCTGCAGGGCGGTGAGGTTGGCCAGGGCGGCCAGCACCCACAGGGCGGGCTCCAGCAAGTCGAGGACGGCGCCGGCGATCAGGCAGATCATCCGCTCCGGCCGCTCCATGACGCCGACGTTGCACTCGACCCCGATCGACTCGGCCCGGGCCTTGGTGTAGCTCACCATCACCGAGCCCACCAGCCCCGCCATCGCCACCAGCGCGCCGCGTGCGTTGGGCGTGCGGGCGAACAGCACCACGATGCCGAGCAGCACGATGAGGTCGGAGTAGCGGTCGATGACCGAGTCGAGGAAGGCGCCGAACGCGGTCACCTGCCCCGACATCCGGGCCAGCGAGCCGTCGAGCAGGTCGCACAGCCCGGCCAGCAGCAGCAGGCCGCCCGCCCCGCGCACGTGGCCCGCGATGAACGCGGCGGCCGCGAAGAAGCTGACGACCAGCCCGATCACCGTGAGGTGGTTGGGGCGCAGCCGGAGGCGGAACAGCATGCGCCCCACCGGATCGCTCCACAGCCGGATGCGCTCGCGGTGGCGGCCGAGCATCAGGTCGCCTGCGTCAGCGCCTGCTCGAGCGCGGCACGGATCGGCTCCGTCGCCGCCGGCTCGTCGAGCTTGCGTCCCGCCCGGTCGTGCACGTAGAACGTGTCGAACGCCTGGTCGATCTCGGTCGCGATGCGGGCGCTGGCGATGTCGAGGCCCTGCGCCGACAGCGTGCGCGTGACGAGGTAGAGCAGGCCGAGCCGGTCGGGGCACTTGACCTCGATCACCGTGTGGTCGTCGGAGAGCCGGTTATCGACGGTGATCTTGGGGAGGCCGAAGCCGTCGGCCGGCGCCGCGGCCGCGCGTTGCCGCCGCTCCAGCAAGGCCTCCACGGTCTGCTCGCCCGCCAGCACCGCGCGGAGCGCGTCGAGCACGCGGCCCCATCTCGCCGCCGAGGTCACGGCCTCGCCGGCCGGGTCGTTGACCTGGAACGTGTCGATGGCGATCCCGTCGCCCC
>DASTOJ010000193.1:0-14351 GCA_035762565.1 Candidatus Methylomirabilota bacterium
CCTGGAGAGCACCGAAACCGTCTCGCTCTTCCTCGACCGCTCGGACGGGATCACGCCGCAGGTGCTCACCGTGCAGTTCGGCTACTTCACGGGGCTGCAATCGTGGGCCCCGGTGTTGATCCCCACGCTCTTCTTCGTGCTCGGCAACGCGGCGGCTGTCCTGGTCCGGACCGTGGCCGAGCGGCTGAGCAAGCGGTGGGCGGGGCGGGTGCTGTTCGCGCGGTCCGCGGCCCAGCCGCCGGCGCGGCAGCACGGCGTGGTGCTGGAGCGGGCGGTGCTGGACGACATCGTCCCGGGTGTCACCTCGTACGACGAGGTGCTCCGGCTGTGCGGGCCCGACGTGGAGGAACAGTCGCGGCGGGCGACGCCGGACCGCCGGACGCTGACCTATCGCGGCCGGAGGCTCGTGCCCGCCCGCCGGCGCCTGCTCAGCTGGCTGGCCACGGTCGACCACTGGGACGTGGAGCACCACGAGGTGGAGATCGAGCTGGACCGTAACGTCGTGCGCGACGTCCAGGCCCGGGTGCGCCGCGCGCGCCTCAACGAGCCTGTTTGATTGGGGGCCCCGACATGGCCCCCAAACCCCCGGACGCTCGGCGCGCCCCGGCGGGAGCCGGCGCGCTCCTCGATCCCCCGCTCGGGCCTCGCGGTGGCCCCAGTCCCGCCAGAACCCCCAGACGCTCGGCGCGCCCCAGCGGAGCCGGGAATCGACTCTGTCAGGGCAGGCGCATCAGGACGTAGGGGGTGAGCGTGATGTGCTCGCAGCAGCTGAAGCAGTAGAAATCCAGCTCGAGGCCGGCGCGCCGGCCCTGGAAGTCCATGCGGCTCGCGCAGCGGGAGTGGTGCAGCGCACCGTCGGGCGCGCGGTAGACGGTCGCCACCGGGGGCATCTGAGATCGCGTCGTCGTCGTGAGCGTCTGGGTCTTGTTCGCGGGTGCCATTTTCATTCCTCGGAGCGCGCCGATCGGTCGAGGCATGCGCCTCGCGCTGCCTACTCCCGCCACAGGAGCAGCCAGCACAGTCCGACACCGCCGCCGCACAGGGCGGCGACGACGGAAAGGTACGCGGCCAACTGAGTCCAGGTCAGCATCCGAAAGGACCTCCGGGCGGCTGGTTCAGCAAGCGCCGTTCCACGGCGGGCGAGCCCCGAAAGTCCCACGTTTCCGCAGGGTGACGCACGTGTGCGGGCGTGCGCGTGGACAATCCGTGGCGGCGCCGGGAGAGGCTCCTGGCCAGGAACTGACCGGGAGCCGCCGGGCGCGGGCGCTCAGCTCCGCCAGCGCGAGAGACGTTCGTTCAGCGCGTCGAGACCGAGGACGATGGCGATCGATGCGGCGGAGACCAGCGCGGTGGCGGCGAACAGCTCGGGAGCCTGGAAGCCGTTGGCGAGCGAGCCCATGACGTGGCCCATGCCCCGCACACCGGCGAACATCTCGACGATCAGCACGCCGAGCAGGCAGAACACGACGCCCAGGCGCATGCCGGCCAGCACGGTGGGCACGATGGCCGGCAGCACCACCTTCCAGTACAGCTGCCAGGTCGTGGCGCCGAACGCACGGGCCACGCTCACGAGCGTGCGGTCGACGTCGCCGACGCCGCCCATCACCAGCACCAGGATGGGAAAGAAGCCGTGGATGGCGCCGTAGAGGATCGCCGGCGCGGTGCCGAAGCCGAGCAGCAGCACGATCCACGGCAGCACGAGGATCTTCGGCATGCCGTAGAGCGCGACCACGAACGGGTTCAGCACCTCCCGCAGCGGGCGCGCGGAGCCGACCACGACACCCAGCGGGACGCCGAGCACGACGGCGAGCACGTAGGCGGCCGCCGTCTTGGCCAGCGTGTCGCCGAGCCCGGCCAGGGCGCTCCCGGCGATGCGTGCGAACGCGCCGGCCACCGCGCTGGGCGCCGGCACGAACAGCGGGTCCACCCAGCCGGCCCGGGCGGCGCCTTCCCAGGCGCCGAGCAGGACGAGCGCACTGGCGGCCTGGACGGCGAGAACCCGCCCGCGCTCCGGGCGCGTCACTCGGTCCACCGCCGGGCGCGACGCTCGACCAGGCCGGCCACGGCGTCGGAGCCCACGATCAGCACCAGCGTGACGAGGACGAGGGCGACGTAGTCGGCCGTCCGGAACAGCCCGTAGGCGTGGTTGATGAGCGTCCCCATTCCGTCCTTCGAGCCGAGGATCTCGCCCACGATCACGCCGATCACGGTCAGCGCCAGGCCCGTACGCAGGCCGCCGACCAGGGTGAACAGCATGGCCGGAATCATGACCTTGGCGAACACGACCGGCGGGCGCGCGCCGAACGCCCGCGCCACCACGATCAGCTGCGGGCTCACCTGCCGGATGCCCGCCAGCACCGCCAGCGTGATCGGAAAGAATCCCAGCAGGAAGCCGAACGCGATCTTGGAGGCGGCGTCGAGGCCGAAGAACAGCATCAGCGAGGGATACCAGACCACCGCCGGCACCGCGTACAGCGCCGCCACGATCGGCCCGTAGGCGCGCCCGATCAACCGGTTGAGCCCCAGCGCGAATCCGCACCCGAGGCCCACCGCGATGGCCAGCGCGTACGCGATCGCGATCTCGCGCACCGTCAGCAGCAGGCTCGACGGCAGGTGGGGATACGACTCGAGTGCCAGCAACCGCCGCAGCGCCGGCACCACGGCCGACGGCGGCACGTACAGCAGCGGATTGCCCATCCGCGCGCCGATCTCCCAGACTGCCAGCCCGGCGACCAGGAGCAGAGCGCGCCAGGTCAGAGCGCGCGCTCCTCCCCTGCCCGCGGCGCGACGGATCACAGCTCGCCCATGGCGCGGAGGGACTCGTCGCGGATCTCGCTCCAGAGTTTCGACCGCAGGGCGACCATCTCGGTCGACTCCGTCGGTCTCGGGTACGGCATCGGCAGATCGAGCACGCTCTTGATCCGGCCGGGCCGCGCGGTCATCACGACCACCCGGGTCGACAGGGCCAGCGCCTCGTGCAGGCTGTGGGTCACGAAGACGACCGTCTTGCGGGTGCGACGCCAGATATCGAGGAGCCACTCGCCCATGAGCAAGCGTGTCTGCTCGTCGAGGGCGCCGAAGGGCTCGTCCATCAGGATGATCGGGGTGTCGATGGCCAGGGCGCGGCCGATGGCGACGCGCTGGCGCATGCCGCCCGAGAGCTCGCGCGGGTACTTGGCGCCGAAGTCCCGCAGACCGAGCGGCCCCAGCAGATCGGCGGCGACGGCACGGCGGCGCGCGCGCGCCACGCCCTGCAGCTCGAGGCCGAACTCGACGTTCTCCAGCGCCGTGCGCCACGGGAACAGGCCGGGGTCCTGGAAGACGGTGGCCACGCGCCGGGGATCGGGCCCGGCCACCGCACCGCCGTCGACGAGCACGCGCCCGGCGTCGGGCGCCACCAGGCCGCCGATCATGCCGAGCAGCGTCGACTTGCCACACCCGGACGGCCCGATGAGCGTGCAGAACTCGCCGGCGCCCACCGCCAGCGAGACCTCGCGCAACGCCTCGACCGGGCCGGAGCCGGTGTGATAGCGCTTGCCGACCCGGTCGACGACGATGAGGTCGCTCACGATAGCTGGAGGATCTCCCGGGCGATCACCATGCGCTGGATCTCCGAGGTCCCCTCGCCGATCTCGGTGAGCTTGGCGTCGCGGAAGATGCGCTCGACGGGGAACTCCGTGATGTAGCCCGCGCCCCCGTGGATCTGCACGGCCTTCGTCGCCGCCTTCATCGCGGCCTCGGAGGCGAACACCTTGGCCATCGCGGCGGCGTGCATGGCCGGCCGCCCGGCGTCCTTGAGCCAGGCCGCCCGCAACGTGAGCAGCCGCGCCACCTCCACGTCGGTGGCGACGTCGGCCAGCATCCCCTGCAGCCCGTTGAACTCGGCCAGCGTCTTGCCGAACGCGGTGCGCTGCTTCATGTACTTCACGGCCTGGTCCACCGCCGCCTGGGCGATGCCGACCGCCATCGCCGCCATCGCGATGCGTCCCCCCTCCAGCACTTGCATCGCCTGACCGAAGCCCCGGCCCCGCTCGCCCAGCAGGTGCTCGGCCGGCACGCGGGCGCTCTCGAAGATCAGCTCGGCGGTGTCGGAGGCGTGCAGTCCCAGCTTGCGATAGGGCCGGCCGGCGCTGAAGCCCGGCGTCCCCTTCTCGACGACGAACGCCGAGATGCCCCTGGACTTCTGGCCGGGATCGGTGCGCGCCAGGACCACCGCCAGGCCGCCCACCGAGGCGTTGGTGATGAACGCCTTGCTGCCGTCGAGCACCCAGCCGCCGGCGCGCGCCTCCGCCCGCGTCCGCAGCGCGGCGGCGTCGGACCCCGAGCCGGGCTCGGTCAACCCCCAGGCGCCCAGCACCTCGCCGCTCGCCAGCCGCGGCAGCCAGCGTCGCTTCTGCTCCGGCGAGGCGAACAGGTTGATGTGGTTCGTGCACAGCGAGTTGTGCGCCCACATCGTGATCCCGACCGAGGCGTCGCCGCGGTTCAGCTCCTCGACGATCAGCGCGTAGGAGACGTAGTCGAGGCCGCTGCCGCCGTACTCCTCGGGCACCAGCGCCCCCATGAACCCCAGCGGGCCGAGCCGGGCCACGATCTCGTGGGGGAACTCGTGACTCCGGTCGTAGGGGGCGATCTTGTCGCCCAGCTCGGCCTCGGCGAACGCGCGGGCGGCCTCCCGGATGCGGCGCTGGTCGTCGGTCAGCTGGAAGTCCATGGCGTCCTCGGGCGGGCGAGCGGGCCGGCGCGTCTCATGGGGCCGGGCTCAGACGGCGGCGCGGATGTGCTCGCGGACGAAGCGGACGATGTCCTGGGTGGAGGTGCCGGGCGTGAAGATCTCCTTCACGCCCATCGCCTTGAGGCTGCCGACGTCCTCGGGCGGGATGATGCCTCCGCCGAACACGGCCACCTCCGCCGCGCCCTTCTCGCGCAGCAGCTCCAGGACGCGCTTGAAAAGGTAGTTGTGGGCGCCCGAGAGCACGCTGAGCCCGATGGCGTCGGCGTCTTCCTGCAGCGCGGTCGCCACCACCTGCTCCGGGGTCTGGTGGAGGCCGGTGTAGATCACCTCGAAGCCGGCGTCGCGCAGGGCCCGCGCGACGATCTTGGCGCCGCGGTCGTGGCCGTCGAGCCCGGGCTTGGCGACGACGATCCGCACCGTCCGCTCGGCCATCAGCCGATCGCCTCGCGCAGGCGCTCGCCGACAGCCTGGATCTGGGCGCGATCGCCCGGCACCAGCGGCCAGTCGAAGCCCTTGCCGTCGTTGTGCCAGCGCGGGATGAGGTGCAGGTGATAGTGCGGCACCGACTGGAACGCGGCCGCGCCGTTGGCCTGCAGGATGTTGAGCCCGTCCGGCTTCACCGCCGTCCTCACGGCGAGGGCCACCTTCCGGGCGGTGGCGATGGCGGCCTGCAGGTCGGCCTCGCCGGCGTCCCAGACGGTGGGTGCGTGGTTCTTGACGATCACCAGGCAGTGGCCCGAGTTGAGCGGGTTGATGTCCATGATCGCGAGTGTGAGATCGTCCTCGTAGATGCGCATCGAGGGGATCTCGCCGTCGCGGATCTTGCAGAACACGCAGTCGGCGCTCATACCGTCCCCCTAGACCGCGAGCGTCCAGCCGTACGGGTCGGGCGCTTCGCCGTACTGGATGGCCACGATCGTGTCGTACAGCTTCTGGGCCAACTCGCCGATCCTGCCGTGGTTCACCACGACCCGCCGACCCCGGTAGGCCAGCTCGCCCACCGGCGAGATGACGGCCGCGGTCCCGGTCGCCCACACCTCGCGCAGGCTGCCGTTGTCGGCGGCGGCCATGACCTCGTCGATCGTGATCTGCCGCTCCGACACGCGCATCCCCCAGCTGCGCATGAGCGCCAGCGCGGAGTCCCGCGTCACGCCGGCCAGGATCGTCCCGCCGAGCGGTGGCGTGATGACCTCGTCGCCGATCCTCAGCATGATGTTGGAGGTGCCGACCTCTTCGATGTACTTGTGGTGGACGCCGTCGAGCCACAGCACCTGCGTGAAGCCTTCGTGCTTGGCCTCCTCGGCGGCGTAGAGGCTGGCCGCGTAGTTGGCCGAGGTTTTGGCCTCGCCGAGCCCGCCGGCGCACGCCCGCACGTAGTTGTCGATCACCTTGATCCGGGTGGGGGCCAGGCCCTCGGGGTAGTACGGGCCGACCGGCGACAGGATCACGTAGTACAGATACTCACGAGCCGGACGGACGCCGAGGAAGGGCTCGCTGGCGATGACGGTCGGACGGATGTAGAGCGAAGTTCCCACCGACGACGGCACCCAGTCCCGGTCGACGTCGACCAGCGTCGTCCACGACTTGAGGATCAGCTCGGGGTCGAGCGGGGGGATGCACATGCGCTGCGCCGTCCGGTTGAGGCGGTCGACGTGCCTCTGCGGGCGGAACAGCCGGATGGTGCCGTCCTTGCCGCGGAACGCCTTGAGCCCCTCGAACAGCGACTGGCCGTAGTGGAGCACCGCGGTGGCCGGCTCGAGCGGCAGCGGCCCGTACGGCTCCACGCGGGGGTCGTACCAGCCCTTCTCCTCCTCGAAGTCCGCCACGAACATGTGGTCCGTGAACACGCTGCCGAACGACAGATCCTTGTCCTTCGGCCTGTCCTTCTTCGTCGTCGTCCTCGTGATCCGGATCGGCTCGCTCATCTCAGCCCCCTAGAAAATGATCGGCTCGCGGTAGAGCCCGAAGACCTGCCGATAGACGTCGGAGATCTCGCCCAGGCTCGCGTAGTCCTTGACGGCGTCGACCAGCACCGGCATCACGTTGCCGCCGGTGCGGCACGTCTCGGCCAGCTGCTTGAGCCGGCGACCGACCCTGGCCATGTCCCGCGCCGCCTTGAAGCGCCCCACCCGCTCGATCTGCTCGACCTCGACCGTCTCGTCGATGCGCAGGTAGTTGATCGGTTGCTCGTCCTGCATCACGTACTTGTTCACGCCGACCGTGACCTTCTGCCCGCGGTCCTCCAGGAGCTGGTAGCGGTAGGCCGCGTCGGCGATCTCCCTCTGCGGATACCCCTCGTCGATGGCGCGCACGATGCCGCCCATGGCGTCGATCCGGGCGATGTATTCCAGCGCGGCGGCCTCCATCTGGTCCGTCAGGCGCTCGAGGTAGTAGGAGCCGCCGAGCGGATCGACCGTGAGCGGCACGCCCGTCTCCTCGGCGATGATCTGCTGCGTGCGCAGCGCGACCGTCACCGCTTCCTCGGTCGGCAGCGCCCACGTCTCGTCGTAGGAGTTGGTGTGCAGCGACTGGGCCCCCCCCAGCACGGCGGCCAGCGCCTGCAGCGCCACCCGGGCGACGTTGTTGAGGGGTTGCTGGGCGGTGGCGGACACGCCGGCCGTCTGGGTGTGGGTGCGCAGCCGCATCGACTCCGGCTTGCGGGCGCCGAAGCGCTCCTTCATGAACCGCGCCCACATCCGCCGCGCCGCCCGCAGCTTGGCGATCTCCTCGAAGAGGTCGTTGTGGATGTCGAAGAAGAACGACAGCCTCGGCGCGAAGGCGTCGACGTCGAGCCCGCGGGCCAGCGCGGCCTCGACGTAGCCGAGGCCGTCGGCCAGCGTGAAGGCCAGCTCCTGGACCGCCGTCGAGCCCGCCTCCCGGATGTGGTAGCCGGAGATGGAGACGGGATTGAAGCGAGGCACGTGCCGCGAGGTGAATTCGATCATGTCGGTCACGATACGGACCGCAGGCTCGGGTGGGCAGATCCACTCTTTTTGGGCGATGAACTCCTTCAGCATGTCGTTTTGCATCGTGCCGCCGAGGCGGTTCCATGCCACGCCCTGCTCGTCGGCGACGGCCAGATACATGGCCAGCGCCACCGACGCCGTGCAGTTGATCGTCATCGAGGTCGTGACGTCGCCGAGCGGGATGCCGGCGAACAGCCGCTGGAAGTCGTCGAGCGTGGAGATCGACACGCCCTCCTTGCCGACCTCGCCGCGGGCCCGCGGATGGTCGGCGTCGTAGCCCATGAGGGCCGGCATGTCGAAGGCGGTGGAGAGTCCCGTCTGCCCCTGGGCCAGGAGATACTTGAACCGCGCGTTGGTATCTTCCGGCCGGCCGAAGCCGGCGAACATCCGCATCGTCCACAAGCGCCCGCGGTACATCGTCGGGTAGACGCCGCGGGTGAACGGGTACTCGCCAGGCCGGCCGAGCTTGTCGGCGTACGACCAGTCGCCGAGGCTCTCGGGCGTGTAGAGCGGCTCGATCGGGATGCCCGACAGCGACTCGAACGGCACCGGCCGCTCGCGATCCGTGTCGCCGCTCATGCCCCCAGCACCTCCCGGGCGATGACGAGCTTCTGGATCTGCGACGTGCCCTCGTAGAGGGCGGTGATCTTGGCGTCGCGGAAATAGCGCTCGACCTCGTAGTCCTTGATGAAGCCGTAGCCGCCGTGGACCTGGATGGCGTCGGTCGTGACCTTCATCGCCATCTCCGCGCAGAAGAGCTTGGCCATCGCCGCCTGCCGGGTGTACGGCGCGCCACGGTCCTTGAGGGCCGCCGCCTGCAGGCACAGCAGGCGCCCACCGTCGATGGACGTGGCCATGTCGGCCAGCATCCACTGCACCATCTGGTGCTGGCCGATCGTCACCCCGAACGCCTTGCGCTCGCGCGCGTAGGCCACCGCGCGCTCGTAGGCCCCGGCCGCGATCCCGACGGCCTGGGCGCCGATGCCGATGCGGCCGCCGTCGATTGCGTTCAGCGCGACCCGGAAGCCCTGCCCCTCCTCGCCGATCCGGTTGGCGGCCGGGACCCGGCACTCCTCGAACACCAGCTCGGCAGTGTCGGAGGCGCGGATGCCGAGCTTGTCCTCGGTCTTGGAGACGGTGAAGCCCGGGGTCCCCTTCTCCACCACGAACGCGCTGATGCCCCGATGCGCCCGGGCCCGATCGGTCTGGGCGAAGACCAGCGCGAACGCCGCCTCGCGGCCGTTGGTGATGAACAGCTTGCGGCCGGTGACGACGTAGTGGTCGCCGTCGCGGCGCGCCGTCGTCGCCTGGTTGGAGGCGTCGGAACCCGCCTGCGGCTCGGTGAGCGCGAAGCAGCCGAGGGCGTGGCCGGCGGCGACGGGCTGGAGGAACCGCGTGCGCTGCTCGTCGGTGCCGAACCGCAGCACGGGCTCGCCGTAGAGCGAGTTGTTGACCGACATGATGACCGCGTGGGAGGCGCAGGCCTTGGCGATCTCCTCCAGCGCGACCACGTACGACACGACGTCGGCGCCGGCGCCGCCCCAGCGCTCGGGCACCGCGATGCCCATGAGCCCCAGCTCGCCCATCCGCTTGACGGTCTCGTGCGGGAACCGCGCCTCGCGGTCGATCTCGGCGGCGATCGGGCGGATGTGCTCGGTGGCGAGCTCCCGCGCCATCGCCTGGATCATCGACTGCTCGTCGGTCAGCTGCAGGTTCATGCGCGGCTCGCTATTTCTCCAGCAGTCGCCTGAACTCTTTCGTCAGCTCCGGCACCACCTCGAACAGGTCGGCCACGATCCCGTAGTCGGCGATCTTGAAGATCGGCGCCTCCGGGTCCTTGTTGACGGCGACGATCACCTTCGAGGTGCGCATCCCGGCCAGGTGCTGGATGGCGCCGGAGACGCCGAAGCCCAGGTAGAGCTTGGGCGAGATCGTCCGGCCCGTCTGGCCGATCTGGAAGCGGTGCGGCCGCCAGCCGGCGTCCACCGCCGCCCGCGAGGCACCCACCGCGGCGCCGATGACGCCGCCCAGCTCCTCGAGGATCACGTAGTTCTCCGGCCCCTTCATGCCGCGGCCCCCCGAGATCACGAGCTCGGCCTCGGTCAGCTCCGGCAACCCGGTGGACGCCTCCTCGCGGCGCTCCACGAGCTTCATCCGGGCGGCCGGGATCGTGGCCGCGACGCGCTCGACGGCCGCGCTCCGGCCCGCCTGCGCGGCGGCGGGCTTGAAGACGTTCGGCCGCAGCGTGGCCAGCCAGGGCTGCCTGGCCCAGGTCACCTTCGACAGGAGCTTGCCCGCGTAGACCGGACGCGTGGCCACGAGCCTGTCGCCCTCCAGCGCGAGCCCCACGGAGTCGGCCGCCAGCCCCACGCCCAGCCGCGCGGCCAGGCGGGCCATGAACTCGCGCTGGCGGCTCGTCACCGGCGCCAGGATCGCCCGGGGCGATTCGTGGGCGGCCAGCTCGGCCACCGGCGGTACCCAGGTCTCGCCGCGGTACGGGGCGAGCGCGGCGTTTTCGAACAGCCAGACCTTGCCGGCCCCCCAGGCGCCGAGCTGCGCGAGCCCCTCGGCGGTCGCCTTGTCGGTCAGCCACACGGCCTCGACCGGCCCGCCGAGGCGCGCGGCCTCGCCGATGATCTCGGCCATGACCTTCTTGGGCATCCCTTTGCGATCGTCCTCGACCACGCACCAGAACGCGCCTGCCATGTCGATGGTCTCCTTGATCCTGGCCGTCAGATAGCCTTCGCGTCCTCGCGCAAGGCGCGGACGAGCTCCTTCACCGCGTCCTTGACGTCGCCCGGGATGATGCGCCCGGGTGGCCGGGGAGGCAGCGCCTCCAGTGCCGTCACGCTCAGCTCCGGCGTCACCGACCCGAGCCCGAGATCGGCGGCTTTCACGTCCTTGATCTCCTTCTTCTTGGCCCCCATGATCCCCTTCAGCGTCGGATAGCGCGGCTCGTTGAGCCCCTTCTGAGCCGACAGCACCGCCGGCAGCGGGAGCTCGAACACCTCGAGCCCGCCCTCGACCTGGCGCCCGACCCGCACGGTCCTGGCCTCGGGGTCGACCGCCTCCTCCATGATCCAGGACGCGCACGGCCAGTCGAGCAGCTCCGCGAGCTGGGCGCCGGTGGCGCCCATGTCGTCGTCGATGGCCTGGCGGCCGCACAGCACGAGCTGGGGCGACTCCTGCGTCACCACGGCCGCCAGCACCCGCGCCGTCGTGAGCGTGTCGGCGGCGGCCAGGGCCGGGTCGTTGACGTGGATGGCGCGGTCACACCCCATCGCCAGCGCCGAGCGTAGCGCCTCCTTGACGCGGTCGGGGCCGAGCGAGACGGCCACCACCTCGCCCTGGCCGCGCTTCTCCTTCACGCGCAGCGCCTCCTCCACGGCGAACTCGTCGTAGGGCGAGACGATCCAGGTGATGCCGCCCGTGTCGATCTGTTTCGGGTCGCTCCCGATCTTCACCTGGGTGGCGGTGTCGGGAACCTGCTTGATCGTGACCAGGATCTTCATTCGTGGGCTCCGTCGTAGTGAAGTTCCCGGGTGATCCGGAAGCGGTCGCCCGGGATGAAGACGCGGTCGAACACGACCGGCTGGCCGGCCGCATCGAACGACACCCGCTCGGACTCGAAGGCGGGGGCGCCGGGCGGACAGCCGAGCTCGCGGGCCTCGCGGCCGCCCAGACGCACCGCGGAGACGGCCTCGCGCGCGCGGACGATCACGATCCCGAGCTTGAACTCCAGCACCTGGCTGAGCGGCGTCTCGGTGAGGTTGGCGGTGAGCACCTCGTCACCGAGGCGGGCCGGCAGGAACGAGCGCTGCAGGCTCATGGGATGCCCACCGACCAGCCGCAGCCGCTCCACCATCACCACGCGCGCCCGGGCCGCCACGGCGAGGGCCGCGCTGACCCGGCGGTCGGCCACCACCGGGCGCGCGTCGAGCACGCGCGTGGAGACCGACTCGCCCTGCGCCGTGAGATCCCCCGCGAAGCGGCGCCACTGGAGGATGTCGTAGTCGATGGACGGCGCCGCCACGAAGGTGCCGAGCCCGTGCCGCCGGGTGATCAGGCCTTCGCGCTCGATCAGCTCGAGCGCCTGGCGCAGCGTCATCAACGTCACGCCGAACTCGCGTGCGAGGCGGCGCTGGTTGGGCAGGGGCGCTCCGCTCGCCCACTCGCTGTCCCGGATGCGCGCGCGCAGGGCCTCGGCGATGCGGTGGTACCGCGGCAGGCGTCCGTTCACTCGACTCCTCTGTCGGTGTTCTAGAACTCTGAGCCGCCAGCGATGTCACATCCAGCGACCGGCAACGGGAACGACAGGCCACGTCGACGAGGACTTGGATGCGACCGCGACGACCGGCCTCATTGTAAGTCCCCGCCCCAGGGCCGCGCAAGCCGCCCCGAACCCCGAGATCGAGGACCGTCACGGCTCCGCCCCACTTCAACGCTCGTCGAAGAGGTGGCAGCTGACCTCGCGGCCGTGCGCCGGCCGCAGCACGGGGATCTCCTGCGCGCAGCGCGGCATCGCCTGCGGGCAGCGGGGATGGAAGCGGCAGCCGCCGGGCGGGTTGACCGGGCTCGGCACCTCACCGGGCAGGATGATCTCCTCGCGCGCCTCGTCGGGGTGCGCGGGCAGCGCCGCCGAGAACAGCGCCCGCGTGTAGGGATGCTGGGGGTCGGTGGCGACGGTCTTGGCCGGGCCGGACTCGACGATCTGGCCGAGGTACATCACCACGATCGTGTGGCTCATGTGAGCCACGGCGGCCAGGTCGTGCGCGATGAACAGATAGGCCAGGCCGAGGTCACGCTGCAGATCGCGCAGGAGATTGAGGATCTGGGCGCGGATCGAGACGTCGAGCGCGGAGACCGGCTCGTCCAGGACGACCAGCTTGGGCGACAGTGCCAGCGAGCGGGCGATGGCGATGCGCTGCCGCTGCCCCCCGGAGAACTCGTGGGGGAAGAGGTCGGCCGAGCGGGCGGGCAGGCCGACGAGGTCGAGCAGCCTGGCCACCCGCTGCCGGACCTGGCCGCTGTTGAGTGTCTCGTTGGTGACCAGCGGCTCGAGGATGATCTCGCCGACCCGCATCCGGGGGTTGAGCGAGGCGAACGGATCCTGGAAGACCGCCTGGACCGAGCGGCGGTACTGGCGGATCCCCTCGGGGTCGAGCGTCTGCAGCGCGCGGCCCTCGAACCGGATCTCGCCGCTGGTCGGCTCCTCCAGCTTCAGCACCAGCTTCGCCGTCGTCGACTTGCCGCAGCCCGATTCGCCGACCACGCCCAGGGTGCGGCCCGTTTCGATCGTGAACGACACGCCGTCGACCGCGTGCACGGCGCCCTTGGCCGCGCCGAACAGCCCCTTGCGGATGGGGAAGTGCTTGGTGACGTTATTGGCCTCGAGCAGGGTGGTCATCGCGCAGCCGGCGCGGCCAGCCAGCAGCGGGCACCGTGCTCGGCCCCGATCGCGAAGGACGGCGGCGCCTCCTCCCGGCAACGGTCGAAGACGCGCGGGCAGCGCGCCTGGAACGAGCAGCCCGGCGGCAGGACGGCCAGGTCGGGCGGCTGGCCGTCGATGGCCGTCAGGCGCTCCGGCCCCTCGCCCAGGCGCGGGATGGACTCGATCAGCGCCCGCGTGTAGGGGTGCGTCGGCGCGTTGAAGATCTGGCGCACCGGCCCCGACTCGATCACGCGTCCGGCGTACATCACGGCCACGCTGTCGCACATGCGGGCCACGATCCCGAGATTGTGGGTGATGAAGATCAGCGCGAGATTGCGCTCGCGCTGGATGTCGCGCAGAAGCTTCAGATACTGGGCCTGGATGGTCACGTCCAGGCTCGTGGTGGGCTCGTCGGCGATCAGCAGGCTCGGCTCGCACGAGATGGCGATGGCGCCCACGATGCGCTGCCGCATGCCGCCCGACATCTGGTGCGGGTACTCGCGCAGCCGCTGGCCAACGGCCGAGATCTTGACGGCCTGCAGCAGCCGCCCGGCGCGCTCGCGCGCGCTCCGCCGGGTGGCGTGTTCGTGCACCCGGACGGGCTCCGACACCTGGTCGCCGATGGTGAAGAGCGGGTTGAGCGAGGCCATGGGGTCCTGCAGGATCATGGCGATGCGCTTGCCGCGGATGCGCCGCATCTCGGTGGCCGACTTGGCGAGCAGGTCCTCGCCCTCGAAGCGCATGGCACCGCTCACGATGCGGGCGGCCGGGGGCAGCAGCCTCAGGATGGTCAGCGCCAGCGTGGTCTTGCCCGAGCCCGACTCGCCCACCACGCCGAGCGTCTCCCCCGCCCGCAGCGTGATCGACACCTCGTCGACCGCGCGCACGACCCGGGTGCCGCGCCCCGTCACGTAGTGCGCCGACAGCCGGTCCAGCTCGAGGAGCGGCGGAGCGGTCACAGCTGACGGAGCTGCGGATCCAGCTTCACGCGGAGCCAGTCGCCGAGTAGGTTCGCGGCCAGGACCATCAGCACGATGCAGACGCCCGGAAAGACGGTCAGCCACCAGTAGCCGGCCATCAGACCCTTCTTGCCGTCGGCGAGCATCAGGCCCCAGGCGGGCTTGGGCGGCGGCACCCCGACCCCGAGGAAGGACAGGGCGGCCTCGCTGACGATGACCACGCCCAGCATGAGGGTGGCCAGCACGATCGCCGAGTTCAGCAC
>DASTOJ010000194.1:0-4909 GCA_035762565.1 Candidatus Methylomirabilota bacterium
CCGACACGCGGCTCGCCTTCGCCTACGCCATGAACCAGGGACGCGCGGGCTGGCAGCACACGCACGTCCGCCACCTCGTCGATCTCGTCTACGCAGCGCTGTAGCCCACCCCCACGCGGCGCCGAGGACCGTTCACGCGCTCGGTCGGCGAATGAGGCGGATCATCGTCGAGGGCGATCCCCCGCGGCTGAGTCCGTCGCCGCGGCCTCGATCCGTCGCCCCCCGCGCATGAGCGAGGCCACCAGGGCCACCGCCATCAGGACCACGCAGACGGCGTAGGTGGCGCTCATGGCGGCCACGAAGGGGCCGGGGGCGTCGGCGGTCGGCGTCGCGTCGGGGATGCCGGAGTAGTGGCGGAACATCAGGGTGAGCAGCGCGCCTCCCAGCGAGATGCCGAGCAGCGAGCCCAGGCCGAAGATCATCTGCACCAGGCCGGTCGCAAACCCGCGATACGCCCGGGGCACGGAGCCGATGATCGCCGTCTGGTTCGGGGTGTTGAAGAAGCCCTGCCCGATCCCCATGCAGGCCAGCAGGAGCGCGGGCAGGATCCAGTGTGAGTCGACCCTCAGGCCGACACCGATGACGAAGGCGACCATGATCACGGACAGGCCGATGGAGGCCGGGAGGCGCGGTCCGACGCGGTCGGTGAGGCGGCCGGCGAGGACGGCCAAGCCGATCGTCAAGACCGGCGCGGACAGGAACAGGAGCCCCATGAACGACGGGGAGCGGTGCAGCACGTCCTGGAGGTAGAAAGGCAGCAGGAACGTGAGGACGCTGCTGGCCGTCGCGAAGACGAGCAGGGTCAGCGCGCTGAAGACGAACATGCGAATCCTGAACAGGGCGAGGTTCACCACGGGATTCACGGCCCGGCGCTCGTGCGCGAGGAAGCCGGCGAGGCCGACGGCGAAGGCGACGAGCATGACACCGCTCGACCCGGCTCCGATCGCGTCCGCGCTCCGCCGATCCACGATCAGGGTGAGCATCACGGTGAGGACCACGAGGATCACCGCGCCGGTGTAGTCGACGGCGAGCGGCCGCTCGGCCGGCGCCGCCCGGCGGCCCCGGGCCCGGATGAGGGTCAGGATGGTCCCCGCCACGCCGATGGGCACGAGGAGGAAAAAGACCCAGCGCCAGCTCAGCAGGTCGATCACCAGGCCGCCCAGCGGCGGCCCGAGCAACAGACCGCCGTGGAACGACATGGTCATGAACCCGTTGGCCCGGCCCTCGGCGCCTTCCGGCATCGCCTCCATGGCCAGCACGCGCGTGGCGGAGGCGATCATGGCCGAACCGACGCCTTGCACGAGGCGGAAGACGATGAGCCAGCCCACGCCGGATGCGAGGCCGCACAGGACCGAGCTGACGGTCATGACGACGAAGCCGGCCCCGTAGATGGCGTAGCGTCCGTGGAGGTCGCCGAGCCGGCCGAAGACCACCGACAGGCAGATCCCCGCCAGCTGGTAGGCGATGAGGGCCCAGGACACGGTCAGGATGTCCGCGTCCAGCGCGGCGGCGACCGTGGGCACCGCCACGATGAAGATCCGCGTGGCGACGCCGGCAATGAACTGCCCCATCATCGCATTGACGAGGAGCAGGACGTCGGTGCGAGCCGGGCCGATCAGAAGACGATCACGCCGCGCCCGACCGCGTCGGTCTCGATGTCCTCGTACGCGCGATTGATGTCGGCCAGCGGATAGCGTCGCGTGACGAGGCCGGCGACGTCGAGCCGGCCGCGCTCCACCCAGTCGGCGATGCGGGGCATGTCCTGACGGGGACGAGCCGAGCCGTAGTAGGTGCCCGTGACCGTCTTCTCTCCGCGCGTCAGCACGACCGGCTCGATGGCCGCCGTGTCGCCGACGGGCGCGATGCCGACGATGACGGCCGTGCCGCGCTTGCGCAGCATCTCCACGGCCATCCGGGTGGTGGCCCCGCTGCCGTAGGCCTCGAAGGCGAAGTGGACCCCGCCCCCCGTGAGGGCCTGCACGCGCGCCACCGCGTTCTCCGTGCGCGCGTTCACGACGTGGGTGGCGCCGAACTTCTGTGCGAAGGCCAGCGCGGGCCCCTTGACGTCCACCGCCACGATGGTGGTGGCGCCGGCCAGGCGCGCCCCCTGCAGCACGTTGAGGCCGACGCCCCCGCAGCCGATCACCGCCACGCTGTCGCCGGGCTGCACGCGGGCGTTGAACACCGCGGCGCCCACCCCGGTGGTGACGCTGCACCCGATCAGCGCGAGCTGAGGGAACTCGAGCGTGGCCGGGGCGGGCACACAGCCCATCTCGGGGACGACGGCGTACTCGGCGAAGCAGGCCACCTTGCCCATGTGGGCGCAGTCCTGGCCGACCAGGGTGTGCAGGCGCGACGTGTTGTCGAAGAGCCTGCCAGTGGTGCGCGCGTGCTCGTCGCACAGATGCGGCCGGCCGCTCTCGCAGGAGTGGCAGTGCCCGCAGTTGGGCACGAAGCTCAGGATGACGCGGTCGCCGGGCTCGACCATGGTCACCCCCTCACCCACGCTCTGCACCGTGCCGGCGCCCTCGTGGCCCAGCACCGCGGGCATGGCGATGGCGGCCTCGCCCTTCTGGAAGTGCAGGTCACTCCGGCAGACGCCGGCCGCGCCCACCTTGATCAGCACCTCGCCACGCTTCGGAGGGTCCAGCTCCACGGTCTCGACCGAGTACGGCTTGTGGGCGGCGTAAAGCACGGCGGCGGTCACGCGCATGGCACTCTCCTGTCGCGGCGATGTCGACGGGGCAGCTTAGCCGGGATTCCCGCGCGCCGGAAGCTCCGTCTCCATCCCGCGGCGCGTGCTAGCATCGTGCGCAACCATGACCGACCTCACGCCCGCCGTTCGCGCCGAGCTCGCCCCGACCGGGACGCTCCGCGCCGCGATCAACTACGGGAACTTCATCCTCGCCACGAAGGACCGGGCCACCGGGGAGTCGCGCGGGGTGGCGGTCGACCTGGCGCAGGAGCTGGGCCGGCGGCTCGGCGTGCCCGTCGAGCTCGTCGCCTTCGACAGCGTCGCCGTCATGGGCGACGCGGCCCCGACCGGGATCTGGGACATCGCGTTCCTCGGCTCCGATCCGCAGCGCGAGGCGCTGATGAGCTTCACCGCGGCGTACCTCGAGATCGAGGCGACCTACCTCGTGCCGGGCCCCTCGCCGCTGCGCACGGCGGCGGACGTGGACCGCGAGGGCGTGCGCGTCGCGGCGCCGGCCCGCGCCAACTACGAGCTGTTCCTGAGCCGCACCCTCGAGCGCGCCCGGCTCGTGTCGGCGCCGGGGGGCGACGCGGCGTTCGACCTTCTGGTCGCGGGCGAGGTGGACGCCCTCGCCGGCCTGACACAGGCGCTGGTCGACCGGGCGCCGAAGCTGCCCGGATCGCGCATCCTGGAAGGACGCTTCATGGGCGTCCAGCAGTCGATCGCGGTGCCCCGGGGCCGCGACGCCGGCCTCGCCTACCTCCGACGCGTCGTCGAGGAGGCGAAGGCATCGGGCCTCGTCGCGCGCGCGATCGAGAAGACGGGCGCCCGCGGCGTCTCCGTCGCGCCTCCCGTGAAATAGCAGCCCTGACTGACGAGCTGACCCAGGGCGAGATCGACCGGCGCGTGTTCGAGCTCTACGACGAGTACTGCCACGGGCGCATCGACCGGCGCGAGTTCCTGCAGCGGGCCAGCGTACTGACGATCGGCGGCGTGTCGGCGCTGGCCATGGCGCGGGCGCTGCTGCCCCGCTATGCACTGGCCCAGACGATCTCCTTCACCGACCAGCGGATCAAGGCCCGGTACGTGACCTACCCGTCGCCGGGCGGCTCCTCACGAGGACGTGGCTCGCCGCGCCACGACCGAGGGCTTCCTGGCCCTCGCTCCCGACGGCTTGTCGCCCGTCGGCGGGTACCCGGGCAAACGACGGCGACGGCCGCGCCGTCCAGGCCGGCCTCGACCAGGCCAAGCTGCGCACGGACATGGTCAACAGCGCGCGATTCGTGAAAATCGCACACGCTGTCCGCCGGCAAGCTCGGCGTCACGGGCTTCTGGTGGCAGCACGACCAACTTCCTGGCGATCACGCTCGGGGCCGACATGCAGACATCACCGAGCAGAAACAGGCTGAGCGTGAGCTCCTCGATGCGACGCGGCGCACGGAGGAAGCCAACAAGGTCATCACGGAAAAGAACCGGACCCTCGAAGGCCTCTACAGCGAGATCCGGGACAAGAACCGCCTGCTGCAGGAGCAGTCAGCGCAGATCGCCGAGTGGAACGCGCGGCTCGAGACGCGCGTCACCGAGCCGGTCGCTCAGATCGGGCAGATGTCGAAGCTCACGCGGTTTCTCTCGCCCAAGGTCAGCGACCTGATCATGGCGGGCGACGCGGACGACCCGCTCAAGACGCGCCGGCGGGAGATCACGGTCGTGTTCGTCGACCTGCGCGGCTTCACGGGATTCACCGAGACGGCGGAGCCGGAAGAGGTGATGAGCGTGCTGCGCGAGTACCACGCCGAGCTCGGCCGCGCCATCATGGCGTACGACGGCACCATCGAGCACTTCGCCGGGGACGGCGTCATGATCCTGTTCAACGACCCCGTCCCGATCGAGGACCACGAGCTGCAGGCGATCCGCATGACGCTGCGCATGCGCGATTCGATGGCGGTGCTCGCCAAGGGATGGACGAAGCGCGGGTATGCCCTCGGTTTCGGGGTGGGCATCGCCGGAGGCTACGCGACCATCGGCACGATCGGCTTCGAGGGTCGCCTCGACTATGGTGCGATCGGCACCGTCACCAATCTCGCTGCCCGCCTCTGCGGCGAGGCCGGCAACGGCCAGATCCTCACCTCGCCGCGGATCTTCTCGAAGGTCGAGACCCGCATCGATGCCGAGCCGGTCGGGGATCTCACCCTGAAAGGCTTCCAGCGCCCGGTC
>DASTOJ010000195.1:0-2882 GCA_035762565.1 Candidatus Methylomirabilota bacterium
ATGCTGATCAACAACCGGAGGCTCCATCCGGAGTTCCACGTCGGCCGGATCAACATCTGGCTGCTCCCGCTCGCCACCCTGACCCGCTGGGCGGCGGTCGCCGTCTGGCTGTACGCCGGCGGCTTCGCCGAGATCGTCAAGCGCTGGCAGGCCGGCGGCTAGAAGGGGACGATCAGCGCAGAGGCACCAGGGGCGCCCTGGTGCCTCTGTCTCCCCAGCGGGCGGTCCTGATCGCGGGAGTCATCGCACCTCGTCGATGATACCCTCCACGTCATGGCTCTGACTGATTGCAGGCTCGCCTCGCCTCCGGCTGCGGCTCGCACGACATGACGACAGGTTCGCCTGGCACGACCATGTTCGACAAGATCTGGGCGCGGCACGTCGTGGCCGACGGGCCCGGCGGGCAGAGCCTGCTGTACGTCGATCGGCATCTCCTGCACGAGGGCTCCGCGGCCGCCTTCGAGCGGCTCGGGCGGGCCGGCCGGCGCGTGCGGCGGCCGGACCTCTGCGTGGCCACGGCCGATCACTACGTGCTGACGTCGCCGGGGGCGCCGCTTCCGGACGACGAGATCCGCCGGATGGTCGACTCGCTGGCCGCGCACACGTCCGGGCAGGGGATCGTCTACTTCGGGCGCGGCGACGCGCGGCGCGGCATCGTGCACGTGATCGGCCCCGAGCAGGGGCTGACGCTGCCCGGCATGCTGCTCGTGTGCGGCGACAGCCACACGGCGACCCACGGCGCGCTCGGCGCGCTCGCCTTCGGCATCGGCTCCACCGAGGTCGAGCACGTGCTCGCCACACAGGCGCTCTGGCAGCGCAAGCCGAGGACGATGCGCATCACGGTGGACGGGCGGCTGGGCCCGGGCGTGACGGCCAAGGACGTGATCCTGGCCATCATCGCCGCCATCGGCGCCGGCGGCGGCGTCGGCCACGCGCTGGAATACGCCGGCGCCGCGATCCGCGCGATGTCCATGGCCGAGCGCATGACCGTCTGCAACATGTCGATCGAGGCCGGCGCCCGGGCCGGCATGGTGGCGCCCGACGAGACGACGTTCGCCTGGCTGGAGGGCCGACCGTTCGCCCCCCGGGGCGAGGCGTGGGACAGGGCGATGACGTACTGGACGGCGCTGCCGAGCGACCCGGATGCCGTGTTCGCGCGCGAGGTGCGCCTGGACGGCGCCGGGATCGCGCCCACCGTGACGTGGGGCACGAGTCCGCAGGACGCGCTCCCCATCACCGGCCGCGTGCCCGACCCGGCGGCGATCGGCGACGCCACCCGCCGGCAGAGTGTCGAGCGCGCGCTCGGCTACATGGGGCTGACGGCGGGCATGCCGCTCACCGAGGTCGCCGTGAACCGCGTGTTCATCGGCTCCTGCACCAACAGCCGGCTCGACGACCTGCGCGCCGCCGCCGCCGTCGCCAGGGGCCGGCGGGCCGTGGTGCCGGCGTGGGTGGTGCCCGGCTCCGGCCTGGTCAAGCAGGCGGCCGAGGCCGAGGGGCTGGACCGGGTCTTCGTCGAGGCCGGCTTCGAGTGGCGCGAGGCGGGCTGCTCGATGTGCGTGGGGATGAACGGGGAGACCGCGCGCGAGGGCGAGCGCGTGGCCTCCACGTCCAACCGCAACTTCGAGGGGCGCCAGGGCAAGGGGGCCCGCACGCACCTGATGTCGCCGGCGATGGCAGCGGCGGCCGCCGTCACCGGCCGACTCACCGACGTGCGGACGCTACGCTGATGCAGCCCTTCACGCGGCTGACGGCGGTCGCGGCACCGCTCGACCTGCCGAACATCGACACCGACCGCGTCATCCCCGCGCGCTTCCTGCGCAAGCCCCAGGGCAGCCCGGGATACGAGCGCTTCCTGTTCCACGACGTCCGCTTCAACGCGGACGGCTCCGACAAGCCCGACTTCGTGCTGAACCAGCTTCCCACGCGGGAAACCAAGATTCTAGTATCGGCCGAGAACTTCGGCTGCGGCTCGTCGCGCGAGGCGGCCGTGTGGGCGCTGCTGGCCTACGGCATCCGCGCGGTGATCGCGCCCAGCCTGGGCGACATCTTCCACCAGAACTGCTTCAAGAACGGCGTGCTCCCGGTCATCCTGCCCGCGGCCACCGCCGCCGACCTCCGCCAGCAGCTGCACGAGCGGCCGGGCGCCACGCTCACCGTGGACCTGGAGGCGCAGACGGTCACCGCGCCTGACGGCGCCGTCCACCGCTTCGAGGTCGACGCCTTCAGCAAGCAGAAGCTCCTCGCCGGCCAGGACGACATCGCCCTGACGCTCGGCTACGAGGCGCAGCTCCAGGACTTCGAGACCCGCCACCGGGCGGAGATGCCCTGGCTGGTCGTGACGCCGCCCGCGCCGTAAGCGCCGGCCCGACACGCCGCGCGGTGGGCTTTCGGCTCGGCATCGACGTCGGCGGCACCTTCACCGACCTCGTGCTCTATGACGAGGCCTCGCACGCGCTCTCGGTCGAGAAGGTCCCGTCGGTGCCGGCCGATCCCTCGGAGGGCATCGTGCAGGGCCTCGTCCGGCTGCTGCGCGCCGCGGACGTGAAGCCCGGCGCGGTGCAGTACGTGGCCCATGGCACCACGGTGGCCACGAACGCGCTGCTCGAGCGGCGCGGCGCCGCCACTGCGCTGGTGACGACCCGGGGGTTTCGCGACCTGCTGGAGATCGGGCGGCAGAAGCGGCCGGCGCTCTACGACCTGCACGCGCGCAAGCCGGCCCCGCTCGTCCCCCGCCACCGCCGCTACGAGGTGGCCGAGCGCGTGACGGCGGACGGCCGCGTCCGCAGCCCGCTCGATCCCGAGGAGGTCGACCGCGTGCTCGCGCGCATCGCCGCCGACGCGAGCGCCGACGGCCCGCTCGAGGCGCTGGCGATCTGCTT
>DASTOJ010000196.1:0-16402 GCA_035762565.1 Candidatus Methylomirabilota bacterium
CGATGATCGCGTCCGCCGGCGCGCACTTCGAGACCGCGTGCACGAGCGAGAGCGGCGAGATCGGCACGTTCATCGCGTCCGACAGCGCCTTCTTCTCCATCTCCTCGCGCGCCTTCGCGTGCGCGGCGCCGATGCTCTCGCGGCGCTTCGCCGCGTCCTTGTGTCCGGTCTTCGTCGTGGCCTTGCGGAACTCTTCGGAGAGATCAGGCAGCGTCGCCTTCGGATCGCCCTGGATCGCGACCGCGGCCGGGTAGTTCTTGCCGAGCTCCCACGGGTCCGTGTCGATGTGGATCACCGGCACGCCGCCCTCGGGCATCGGATCGACGTCGTCCGGCAGCGAGAGCGTGAAGAGGTCGGCGCCGATCGAGCACAAGAGGTCGTGGCGCATCAGGAAGGCGCGGATCGGCGGCGCCAGCCGCGGGAACGTGCCGCCGTAGAGCGGGTGGCTGAACGGGAAGTTGCAGGTCGACGCCACGCCCTCGCTGACCACCGAGGTGCCCAGCAGCTCGGCCAGCTCGATCAGCTCGTCGAGCGCGTTCGAGTGCGCGACGGCGTCCCCGGCCACGAGCAGGGGGCGCTCGGCGCGGACCAGCCGCCGGGCGGCCTCGTCGAGGGCGGCGCGGTCGCCGACCAGGCGGGGCGCCACGCGGGTGGAGGCGCCCAGGTCGACGTCGCGCTCGGCGTTCAGCACGTCGACCGGCAGCGAGAGGAAGACCGGACCGGTCGGCTGCGCGAGCGCGGTCTTCACCGCGCGCCGCACGATGCGCGGCAGGTCCTCGAGGCGATGCGCCTCCGTCGACCACTTCACGTACGGCCGCGCGACCGGCGGCAGGTCCGACCAGAGGATTGGCTCGGTCACCGTGAAGCACTGGTCGTGCTGGCCGGCGGTCAACAACAGCGGCGAGCCCGCCTTGTAGGCGTCGTACAGCATGCCCATCGCGTTGCCGAGGCCGGGGGAGACGTGGACGTTGACGGCGCCGAGACCGCCGCTGGCCTGCGCGTAGCCGTCGGCCATCGCGATGGCGGGCGCCTCCTGCAGCGCCAGCACGTAGCGGATGTCGGGCTGCCGCGCGAGGCCGTCCATGAGCGGCAGCTCGGTGGTGCCCGGGTTGCCGAACATGACCGAGACGCCTTCGTGCCGGAGGATCTGGAGGAACGCCTGCTTGCCGGAGATGAATGGCATGGTGGCCGCGATCATAAACCCCACCGACCCTTGATTCCAGGGGTGTCCGGGTGCGACCCTGTCCGAGGTGCCTGCGTCGGAAACCCCCGTGATCCTGCGTGCCGCCCGGCGTGAGCCCACGCCGGTCACGCCCGTGTGGCTCATGCGCCAGGCCGGCCGCTACCTGCCCGAGTACCGGGCCCTGCGCGAGCGCCACGGCTTCCTCGCGCTGTGCCGCAATCCCGAGGCGGCCGCCGAGGTCACGCTGCAGCCGGTGCGGCGCTTCGCCGTGGACGCGGCGATCCTGTTCGCCGACATCCTGTTGATCGTCGAGCCGCTCGGCGTGGGGCTGGAGTTCGCGCGCGGCGAGGGGCCGGTGATCCACCAACCGGTGCGCTCGGAGGCCGACGTGGCCCGGCTCGCGCCGATCGACGTGGCGTCGAGCGTCGGCTCGGTGTTCGAGACGGTCCGGCTCGTGCGCGGCGCGCTGCCGCCGTCGGTCGCGCTCATCGGCTTCGCCGGGGCGCCGTTCACCGTCGCCTCCTACGTCGTCGAGGGCGGCGCCTCGCGCGACTTCCTGTGGACCAAGCGCCTGATGTACGAGGCGCCGGCCGCCTGGCACCGCCTGATGCAGCTGCTGGCCGACGCGACGGCGGCGTACCTGAACGGCCAGATCGACGCGGGCGCGCAGGCGGTGCAGCTCTTCGACTCCTGGGTCGGCGCCCTGGCGCCCGACGACTATCGCGCGTACGTCATGCCGCACACGCGCGCGGTAATCGACGCCCTGCGACCGGGCACGCCGGTCATCCACTTCGGCACCGGCACCGCCACGCTGCTGCCGCTCATGCGCGAGGCCGGCGGCGACGTGATCGGCCTCGACTGGCGCGTGGACCTCGACCGCGGCTGGGCCGCCGTCGGCTCCGACGTCGGCGTGCAGGGCAACCTCGACCCGGCCGCGCTGCTGGCGAAGCCCGCGGGTTTTCGCGGCCGCGTGAAGGCGATCCTCGCCCGCGCCGGCGGCCGCCCCGGCCACATCTTCAACCTCGGCCACGGCGTCCACCAGACCACGCCGGTCGAGCACGTGCAGGCGCTCGTGGACATGGTCCACGAGCTGAGCGCGCGATGATCGACGCCGTCCTGCTGCTCGCCTTCGGCGGCCCGAGCGCGCCGGCGGAGATCCGGCCGTTCCTCGAGCTGGTCACCCGCGGCCGGCGCATCCCGCCCGAGCGGCTGGAGGAGGTCGCGCACCACTACGAGCGGATGCCGGGCGGGCGCTCGCCGCTGCGCGAGCTGACGGAAGCCCAGGCAGACGGCCTGCGCTCGGCGCTGGCGGCGGCGGGCAGCCTGCTGCCCGTGTTCGTCGGCATGCGCAACTGGCACCCGTTCCTGCACGAGACGCTCGCCGACATGACGGGGCGCGGGCACCGCCGCGCCCTCGGCATCATCCTGTCCTCGTTCCGCACCGAGGCCTCCTGGGAGCGCTACGTGACCGACGTCGCCGCCGCCCGCGCGCGCACGCCGGGCGCGCCCGAGGTCGTACTGGCGCCGCCCTGGTTCGAGCACCCGCGCTTCGTCACCGCGGTCGCCGACGGGGTGGCCCGGGCGCTCGCCGGGGTGACGGCGGGCGAGCGCGGCGACACGCCGCTGGTGTTCACCGCCCACAGCGTGCCGGTGGCGATGGCCGAGGCGTCGCCCTACGTCGCGGACTTCACCGCGGCCGCGCGGGCCGTGGCCGCCCGGCTCGGCCACGCGCGCTGGTCGCTCGCCTACCAGAGCCGCAGCGGGGGGCCCCGCGACCCGTGGCTGGAGCCGGACATCGGCGCGGTGATCCGGACGCTGGCCGAGCAGGGCGCCCGCCACGTCGTCGTCTCGCCGGTGGGGTTCGTCTGTGACCACGTGGAGGTGCTGTACGACCTCGACGTCGAGGCGCGGGCGATCGCGGCCGGGCACGGCCTGACGCTGCATCGCGCGCCCGCCGTCAACGCGCACCCCGAGTTCATCGCGATGCTGGCCGACCTGGTGGAGCAGGGAATGCGGACGGAGCCGGCACGTGCCTAGAACGGCCCACCCACGTTCTTACCCGTTCTCGCGGACCCCGCTACAACCGTGAAGCTGGTGGTCGTCGGCGGCGGGATCGCGGGGCTGGCGGCGGCCCACCGCGCGGTGGAGCTGGCCCGCGAGCGGGGCTTCGCGCTCGACCTCACGCTGATCGAGGCGCGCGACCGGCTGGGCGGCACGATCGCCAGTGAGCGGGTGGACGGGTTCCTCGTCGAGGCCGGCCCCGACTCGTTCCTGTCCGAGAAGCCGTGGGCGCTGGCCCTGTGCCGCCGGCTCGGCGTGGCGGATCGGCTGGTGGGCACCGACGACCGGTTCCGCAAGGTGTTCGTCTGGCACCGCGGCCGCCTCCATCCGCTGCCGGACGGCTTCCAGCTCCTGGCCCCGACCGCGCTGCGTCCCTTCGCGACCTCTCCGCTCTTCTCGCTGCCCGGCAAGCTGCGGATGGCCCTCGACCTCGTGCTGCCGCGCGGCGGCGGCGACGACGAGAGCCTCGGCGCGTTCGTGCGGCGGCGGCTCGGCGTCGAGGCGCTCGAGCGGGTGGCCCAGCCGCTGGTGGCCGGCATCTACACCGCGGATCCCGACGACCTCAGCCTGACCGCGACGATGCCGCGGTTCGTCGAGCTGGAGCGCCGGGAGCGCTCGATCATCCTCGGGCTACGGCGCGCGCTGCGCCGGACGCCGCTGCCCGGCACCAGCGGCGCCCGCTGGTCCCTGTTCGTCACCTTCGCCGGCGGCATGGAGGAGCTGATCGATACGCTGGCGGCGCGGCTGCCGCCCGGCGCCGCGGCGCTCAAGCAGCACGTGAGCGCGCTGCACCGCGTGGGCGAGCGCTGGCGCGTGACGACCTACGAGGGGGTTGTCGCCGAGGCCGACCGCGTGATCGTGGCCACCGAGGCCCACGCGGCGGCGCGTCTGACCCGCTACCTCGACCCGGCGCTGGCGACGCTGCTCGAGGAGATTCCCTACGCTTCGGCCGCGACGGTGTCGCTCGGCTTCCGCCGGGCCGACGTCCCGCACCCGCTCGACGGCTTCGGCTTCGTGGTGCCGCGCCGCGAGGGCCGGGCCCTGCTGGCCGGGACGTTCTCCAGCGTGAAATACCCGGGCCGGGCGCCCGAGGGTCACGTGCTGATCCGCGGCTTCCTGGGCGGCATGCTGAACGCGGCGGTGCTGGCCGAGGACGACGCCGCCCTCGTCGCGCGGGCGCGCGGTGAGCTGCGCGCAGCGCTCGGCATCGCCGCCGAGCCGGTGCTCACGCGCCTGCACCGCTGGCCCGCCTCGATGCCGCAGTACCGCGTGGGCCACCTCGTGCGCGTCGAGACGATCGAGCGCCTGACCGCGGCGCTGCCGGGCCTGGCCCTGGCCGGCGCCGCCTACGGCGGCGTCGGCATCGCCGACTGCGTCCGCGCCGGCGAGGCCGCCGCCGAGCAGGCGCTACGGCGGTAGCGCGGCGGCGGTGTCCTTGCCGGGGACGACGGGGACGATCTCGAACTCGATGAGATCCGACCACTCGGCCACCCAGCGCTGCAGGAGCGTGACGTCGTCACACTCCATCAGCTGGAAGCACCGGCCCACGTCGGCCGACACCCAGCTCCCCACGAAGGCCAGGCCGTCCGGCATCATCCGGCCCTTGTCACGGAACCGGCGATACACCGCGCGGGCGTCCTGGTTGCGGAACCGTTCGACGACCATGAAGAGCATCGTGGCCCCCTCCCCGCGCGGCTAGACTACAGGAGGCTGGCAGGTTAACGAGGAGCGCCACGGCTTTGCCGGGGCGTGACGAGCGCTGGGGGGCTTGGGGGGCCATGTCGGGCCCCCCATGTAACTAGACGATCACGCCGGCCGCGGCCAGCTCCTCGAGCTTCGCGCGGCCGTACCCGGACAGCTCGCCCAGCACGTGGCGGGTGTGCTCGCCGATGCGATGTGGCGCGCCGCCCGCCGGCGCCACCGGCTGCCCGTCGACGTGGAAGGGCGTGGCGGTGACGCGGACCTTGCCGCGGCCGCGATGCGGGATCTCGGGGAAGGCCTGGCGCGCATCCAGGTGGGGCAGTGCCGCGACCTCGGGCGGCGACAGCACCGGGGCCGCCGGCACCCGGGCTGCCCGCAGTGCCTCCAGCGCCCGCTCACGGGTGGCGAGGCCGTCGAGCCAGGCGAGCACGAGGTCGCGGATGGCGGGCCAGTTCTCCCGGCGCGCGGCCGGCGTGGCGAAGCGCGGGTCGTCGGCCAGCTCGGGGCGCTTCATCGCGTTGCACAGGCGCGACCACAGCTGGGGCGCGCCGACGGTCTGCGTCACCAGGTCGCCGCCCTCGAGCGTGTGGGCGATCATGCCCGGGCGCGGCCCCGGGTAGACCGCGCCCCCGTTGAGGACGGCCCCGAACGTGATGTCCTCGGCGGCGATCAGCGCCTCCAGCATCGAGACGTCGAGGTGGGCGCCGCGGCCGGTGCGCGCGCGCCGCAGCAGCCCGGCCAGGATCGCGCCGAACGCATGGGTCCCCGACAGCACGTCGGCTGCTTGTAGATATCCGATGCGCGGCCCCGGGTCGCTCTGGCGCTCGAGGTGCATGACGCCGGACATCGCGTTGATGATGTGGTGGAACGCCGGGAAGTCGCGCAGCGGTCCCGTCTGGCCGAAGCCGGAGATCGAGCAATAGACGATGTCGGGCCTCACCCGGGCCAGCGCCGCGTAGTCGCAGCCGAGCCGGGCGGCCACGCCCGGCACGAAGTTCTCGATCGCCACGTCGGCGGCGCGGGCGAGGTCGAGGATCACCTCCCGCCCGCGCGGGTGGCCGAGGTCCAGGCCCACGCTCAGCTTGCCGGCGTTGAGCCGGACGAAGTAGGTGGCCTGGTCGGTGCGGCCCTCCTCGAGCTGCGCGTAGCCGCGGCGCGTGTCGTCGCCCTCGCCCGGCCGCTCGATCTTCAGCACCCGCGCGCCCAGGTCGGCCAGCAGCCGCGTGCAGTACGGACCGGCCAGGACGCGGGTGAAGTCGAGCACGGTGAGTCCCTCGAGCAGCGCCTCGGGCATGGACGACTCCTCCTGTGGATGGCGAGCGGCTCCGAGCATACCCGACCCGGCTCACGCGTGATTGCGGAGCATCAGGCAGGCCGACACGCCGCGGCGGATCTTTTCGGGCTGCCACTTCGCCGTGGGCCGGGTTAGTGTAGCGCCCATGCCGACGATCGCCGCCGCCGAGCTCGAGCGCCTGGCCCGGGACGTCTTCACCGCCCACGGCGTGCCCGACGGCGACGCCGCCTGGATCGCGGCGATGCTCGTCCGCGCGAATCTGCGCGGCCACGACTCGCACGGCGTGATCCGCATCCCGCAGTACGCCGCCTCCCTCAAGGCCGGCACGCTGAACCCCAGGCCGCAGCTCACGCTGGTCGTCGATACGCCAACGATCGCGATCCTCGACGGGGACGGGGGCTTCGGCCAGGTGGTCGCGCGGCGGGGCGTCGCGCTGGCGATCGAGCGGGCGCGCGCCCAGGGGCTGGCCGCGGTGGCGCTGCGCGGGGCCAATCACGTCGGCCGGCTCGCGGACTACGCCGAGCTGGCGGCGCGAGAGGGGCTGGTCGGCCTGCTGTGGGTCAACGCGCGCGGCGGGCTGAACGTGGCGCCGTGGGGCGGCGCCGCCCGCCGCCTCGGGACCAACCCGCACGCGATCGGCATTCCCGGCCCCGGCGGCAGCGTGGCGATGTCGCACGACTTCGCCACCAGCGTGTGGGCCGAGGGCAAGCTGCGCGTGAAGTTCAACCGCGGTGAGCGCGTGCCGCCCGGAATCATGCTCGACGGGCGCGGCGGGCCCTCCACCGATCCGCGCGAGTACTACTCGGAACCGCCCGGCTCGCTGCTGACGGCCGGGGCCCACAAGGGGTTCGGGCTGTCGGTCGCCGTGGAGATCCTGGCCGGCATCCTCTCGGGCGCGGGCGCGGCCAGCGGCGAGAAATCGGTGTTCCGCAACGGGACGCTGATCGTGTGCGTGGATCCCGCCCGCTTCATGCCGTTGCCGGAGTTTCACGCCCAGGTGGCCGCGCTGCTGGAGTGGGTCCGCTCGGCGCCGCTCGCCGCCGGTGCCACGGAGATCCTGATCCCCGGCGAGCCCGAGGCGCGGATGGAGCGCGAGCGCCGCGCCGCCGGCGTGCCGATCGAGGACGAGACCTGGCGGCAGATCCGGCAGGTGGCCGAGGAGGTCGGCGCCGGTGCTTGAGGTCGTCACCATGAAGGAGATCGACGCGATCTTCGCGGTGACCGACGCGCTGGGCGTCCATCGCGAGATGCTCGTGATCCCGCTCGGGCCCGCCACTCCCGGCCGTGTGCGCCGGCTGGCGAGCGGCAAGCTGGAGATCACCGTCGACGCCAGCCGGCCCATCGACGAGTGGGTCAAGGAGCTGCCCGCGCTGATCGCCGCCGCCCAGCGGTGACCAGTCGTTCCCAGACGAGGGCAGGGGACCCTGCCTTGAGGAGGGAGCTCGGGCTCCTGCCCCTGGCCGCGATCGTCTTCTTCAATGTCAGCGGCGGGCCCTACGGGATCGAGGACGCCGTCTCGTCTTTCGGCCCCGGCCTGGCGCTCCTCTTGCTCGCGGTCACGCCCCTCGTCTGGAGCCTGCCGGTGTCGCTCGCGATGGCCGAGCTGGCGGCGGCGATGCCCGACGAAGGCGGCTACGTCACCTGGGTGCGCCGCGCGTTCGGCCCGTTCTGGGGCTTTCAGGTCGGCTGGTGGTCGTGGATCGACAGCTTCGTCGACGTCGCGGTCTACCCGGCGCTGTTCGTCGAGTATCTGAGGTTCTGGCACCCGTCGATGACGGCGCTGGAGCGGTGGCTGCTGGCGCTGCTCTTCATCGCCGCCCTCACGCTGCTCAACGTGCTCGGCGTGCGGCCGACCGGGCGCGCCGCCGTGGCGCTCTCGGTGGTGGCGCTGCTGCCGGTCGGGCTCCTCGTCGGGGCCGGGCTCGCCGCCGCCACGCAGGTGCCCTGGCGGCCGCTCGTCGCCGAGGGGCAGGCGGTCGGCGCGACGCTCGGACTCGGGCTCGCGGTCGTGATGTGGAACTACTCGGGATGGGACACGCCCTCGACCTGCCTGGGCGAGGCGAAGGCCCCCGAGCACGCGTTCCGGCGCGCGCTGTTCCTGGCGCTGCCGGTGATCGCGGCGGCCTACGTGCTGCCGGTCGGCGCGGTGCTCGCCGCCGGCGCGACCAACTGGTCGGCGTGGGAGACCGGCGCGCTGCCGGCGCTGGCCGCCGCCGTGGGCGGCGCCTGGCTCGGCCACGCCGTCGCGTTGGGCGCGGTGGTGAGCGCCGCCGGTCTGTTCCTCACCCTGCTGCTCACCAACTCCCGGCTGCCCTACGTCCTCGCCCGCGACGGCCTCATGCCGGCCGGCCTGGCGGCGGTCCATCCGCGCTTCGGCACGCCGTGGGTGGCGGTCGTCGTCTCGGCCGTGCTCTACGCCGCCTTCGCGGCGTTCTCGTTCAAGGAGCTGATCGTCCTCAACGTCTGGCTCTACTCGCTGGCCCTGCTCGTCGAGCTGGCCGCGTTCGTGCGGTTGCGCGTGCGCGAGCCGGAGCTGGCGCGGCCGTGGCGGGTACCGGGCAGTCTCGGGACGGCGTGCGCGGTCGCCGCGGTGCCGGCGGCGGTGGCGCTGCTGGCGATGGCGACGGCCGGGTGGCTCAACACGCTGGCGGGCGTGGCGGCCGCCCTGACCGGGCCGGCGGCCTGGGCCGGGATGCGCGCGGCCCGTCGAGGCTGTCGTCGATGACCCGGGCCAGGCAGTCGAGCGCCGGCAGCGAGTACACGTAGGTCTTCCAGGCGATCGCGACGTCGTCGGCCCGCTCCCCCGGCGCCGGCATCGCGTAGATCGCCACCGCCACGTTGGGGCCGGCTCCGCTGCAACCGCCGGCGCACCCCTCGCGCACGCTCACGCGATCGTCCAGGCCCCGGGTCGCGATCAACGCATGCAGGCGCCGCACGATCTCGGCCGCGTCGAGCCGCCGGGCGCGCCCCCGGTGCTCGACCGGGAGCGTGACGACACCCGCCTCGCGCGGACAGACGGTGACGACCAGGCGCCGGATCCGTCTACCGGCGGGGGGAGCGGCGTCGCTCCCCCCGTCGTCCCCCTGCGGGTCGCCGCGACCCGGGAACGGTGGTGCCCGCGGCGCGCGATTGCAGACCGGCCGCGAGACGCGCGGCCGCCAGCGCGGCGTCGGCGGCCGGCGGCTGCCAGCGGCAGCGTGCCCGGCGGGCCAGCGCCCGACGAACGCCGGCGCGATAGCGGTCGTCCGCCAGCAGCCCCCCGCCCCAGGAGACGTGGACGGGCTCCCCGAGCCGCAGGCGGCGGATCACCTGGGCGGCGTGCGCGGCCAGGTGTTCCTGGCCGGCGGCGACGATGGCCCGCGCGCGACGGTCGCCCCGCCGGGCCTGGGCGAGCACGCCGGGAGCCAGCGCGGCGACGCGCGCGACCGCGTCGGCCCGGCGGCCGAGCGCCCGCGCCCGGCCCGCGGCGTCCGGACGCAGCCGCAGCCACTCGCGGCCGAGCCAGAACGCCGAGCCCTCGTCTCCCAGCAGCGGCCCCAATCCGCCCGCCCGCGCCAGCCGGCCCCGCCCGTCGCGGCCGAGCACGATGGAGCCGGTGCCCGCGAGGACCAGCACGCCGGGCCGGCCGCCGAGCGCGCCGAGCAACGCCGCCTCGACGTCGGAGATGACGTGAACGCGCGCGGCGAGGCGGCGCAGGCGGCGGCGCAGCGTACGCCGCTCGGCCAGGGTCCAGACGCCGCGCGCGGCGACGACGAGCGGGCCCCTGTGACGCGTTCCGCCCCAGAGTCTAGGCAAAAATTTGGAGAGTTCAGGCAAGCCGGTGGTCCGCTCGCGGCGGCGCGTCACCCGCCCGTCGCGCAGCACGACGGCACGGACCCACGTGCCTCCGAGATCGATGCCGACGGCGGGCGGCCGAGACCGCTGTCGAGCCCCAGACATGATTGACGGTAGCGTCCATTATGCGCGGCGCGCCTGCGGTCCGCGAGGGGCAGTAAATCACCGCCTTACGTTTCGGCCGGCGGTGGCACAGGACGTGCGGGGCCACCCCCCCGCGGAGGCGCGGTGCATGGGCAAAACGCTGATGGCCTGGATCCTCATTGCGAGCGTGATGGCGGCGCCCGTCGCGGGCCCGCGCGAGGTCGTGCAGGGGGCGGTCAGCCGCGTGATCGAGGCGCTCCACCGCGCCGAGCTGGACGCCCCCGATCCCTCGCCGCCCCGCCGCCTCGCCAGGGAGCAACGCCGGCTGGAGATCCGCCGCATCGCCTCCGACCTGTTCGACTTCGACGAGATCTCCCGCCGCGCGCTCTCTCGCCACTGGACCGCCCGCACGGCCCCCGAGCAGGCGGAGTTCGTCCGCCTCTTCACCGACCTGCTGGAGCGCACCTACATCGGCCGCATCGAGGCGTACTCCGGCGAGAAGATCGTGTACACGGGCGAGGTGATCGACGGACCCTACGCGACGGTGCGCTCGAAGGTGCTGACCACGCGGCGCAATGCCGACACCCCCCTCGACTATCGGCTGCACCTGCGGGAGGGCCGCTGGAAGGTCTACGACGTGCTGATCGATCACGTGAGCTTCGTCGCCACGTATCGCAGCGAGTTCAGCCGCATCCTCCAGCGCGAGCCCTACGCCGCCCTCCTCGACCGCCTGCGCAAGCACAACGCCGATGCCGCCGCCCTCGTTCGCATGCGCTGACCGCCCGCGGGCCACGCGGATGAGCATGGGCGGGTATGGGCCGCCTCGAGGCCCTCGCGGGTGATCGAGGAGCGACCCGGCTCCGCCGGGGCGCGACGAGCGTGGGGGTTTGGGGGCATTTCGGGGCGCTCGCGGGTGAGCGTGGGGGTTTGGGGGCCATTTCGGGGCCCCCATGCAAAGATGTCGCGTGCGTGGCGTCTCCTCGCTGACGTGGCCCGACTACGCGGTCCTCGGGCTGGCCCTCGCGGTCCTGCTCGCCATCGGGTTCGCGCTGACCCGCCAGCAGCACGACACCGTCGATTTCTTCCTGGCCCGGCGGCGCGTCCCGTGGTGGGCGGCGTGCCTGAGCTTCCTGGCCACCGAGATCAGCGCGGTGACGATCATCTCGGTGCCGGCCACCGCCTACAGCGAGAACTGGGAGTACGCGCAGTTCTTCGTGGGCTCGAGCCTGGCCAAGCTGGTGGTGGCCTTCCTGTTCATCCCCGCCTTCTACCGCCACCAGGTCACGACGATCTACGAGTTCCTGGCCCACCGCTTCGGGCAGGCCACCCAGGTCACGGCCTCCGTCTTCTTCTTCGTCACCCGCCTGGCCGGCTCGGGCGTGCGGCTGATGGCGGCCGGGCTGGCGGTCTCGATCCTGATGAACTGGCCGCTCGTGCCCACGCTGGCGGTCTTCACGGCCGTCTCGATCGTCTACATCGCCGCCGGCGGCGTGAAGGCCGTCGTGTGGACCAACGTGTTCCAGGCCCTCCTGTTCCTGCTGGCGGGGGGCGCCACGCTGGCCTACCTGCTGGCGCACATCGACGGCGGCCTCGGCGCCGTCGTGCGCGTGGCCGGTGAGGCCGGCCGGCTCGACGTCGTCAACTGGGGGCCGACGCCCGGCGCTCCCGACTTCTGGCGGCGGGTGCTGACCGAGCCCAACATCGTCTGGGTGGCGGTGCTCAACGGGCTGGTCGGCTCCATGGCCGCCTTCGGCACCGACCACGACCTCATGCAGCGCCTGCTCACCGTGGAGACGCGGCGTGAGAGCCAGCGCACGCTGGCGTTGACGCCGCTGGGCACGCTGGTCACGCTGGCCATCTACCTGGGGCTGGGCGCCTCGCTCTACACCTTCTACGCGCAGAACCCGGCGCTCCCGGTCCCGCGGCCCGACGAGATCCTGCCCCACTACGTCCAGCAAGTGATGCCGGCCGTCCTGCGCGGCCTCATGCTGAGCGCCATCGTGCTGGCCTCGATCGACTCGCCCCTCGGCTCCCTGTCGGCCTCGTTCGTGACCGACATCTACCGGCCGCTGCTGGTACCCGGCCAGGGCGAGGCCCACTACCTGCGCGTGTCGCGGGCCAGCGTCGTCGCCTTCGGCGTGCTGCTGGGCCTCATCGCCTTTGCGTTCTCGTTCTTCGACCGGATCCTGTGGCTGGCTTTCAAGATCGCCGGCGTGACGTTCGGCTCCCTGCTCGGCGTCTTCCTGCTCGGGCTGCTCGGTCGCCGCCGCGTGGCCGACCGCGCCAACGTGACCGCGATGATCGTGATGGCGGCGGTGAACCTCGCCCTGCTGATCCTCTCCGAGACGAAGGTCCTGGCCTTCGCGTGGTCCTGGCTGGTGATCCTGGGCACGGGGGGGACGATGGCCCTGGCCCTCGGCCTGACCGCGCTCGGCCGGCGCTGAGTCGTCCGTGCGGGTCAGGCGCCCGCCGCGACGACCTCGCGCGCGAGCGTGGTGTCGACGAGGTCGTCGTAGCGGTGGCGGCGCTGGATGAAGCCGCCGTCGAGCAGGATCTGCTGGAGGTACTCGTAGCCCGGCGCGCGCAGGAGGGGGTCGGCCGCCCACGTCTGCTGGCCCAGGTAGCGGGCCACGGCGGCGCGCCGGATGGCGGGGTCGACGCCGGCGAACGCCGGGGCGATGAGCTCCGCCACCTCGGCGGCCGAGGCCCGGGCCAGCCAGCGCTGGGCGCGCTGGAGGGCGCGGGTGAAGCGGAGGAGCGTGGCCCGCTCGTCGCGCAGGAATGCGGTCGTCGTCATGTAGGACGAGAACGGCAGCGGGCCGGTCGCCTCGCCCATAGAGGCCATCAGGTGCGCGCGGCCCTCGGCGAGCAGGATCTCGGTGAAGGGCTGGCCCACCTCGAGAAAATCGCCGTGGCCCGACGTGAAGGCGGCCACGGCCTCGCCGACCGGCAGCGAGCGCTCGATCCGCACGCCGGCCGGGTCGACGCCGTGTCGCCGCAGCACGGTGAGCATGCACTGCCAGGGCGTCGGCGCCTCCGCGAACGACAGCACGGTCCGGCCGGCCAGCTCCTGCCACGCGAAGCGCGGGCGCGGCTCGCGGCCGAGGAGGAAAAAGCCGTTGCGGCTGTTGACCTCGGCGAAGTGCACGAGGAACGGGCCGCCACGGTCGGCGAGGTCGAGGCTGCGCATCACGCCGCCCAGGCTCACCTGCGCGGTGCCGCCGATCAGCGCGCCGGTCGTCGTGACGCCGCCGCCCGCCGTGCGGACCTCGACGTCCAGCCCCTCGGCGGCGAAGTGCCCGCCGTACAGCGTCACGAACTGCGGCGCGTAGAAGATCGACCGGAACGGCTCGTAGACGACGAGCCGGCGACGGTCCGTCATGCGTGCACCAGACGGGCGACGACGGCGTCGAGCTGGCACTTGCGCCAGCCGTAGGCCGTGAGCCCGCGCACCCCGGGCGCCAGGAGCGCGGCGTCGTAGGGGTCGCGCAGCAACACGACGACCAGCCGGCGCGCCCGGCCCTGGAGCGCCTCGAGCAGCGCGTGGTTGGAGGCGTACAGGTGCGCGTCGTACAGGAACAGCACGGTGGCGTCGGCCGCCGCCGCGCCCTCGGCGGCGGCGGCGATCTCCTCGGGGGTCGGCTCGATGCCGACGACCGCGGCCTCGGGGTCGATCCCCGCGGAGCCGAAGGCGCCCGCGATCCAGCCGCGCTCGTCGGCGATCTCGGGCTCGATGGTGATGCGCGGCGCCAGCTCGGAGAAGCGGGGGAACACCACCAGCACGCGGCCGTTGAGCGCGCGGCCGAGCCCGGCGGGGCCGCGGCCGACCTCGGTCACGGCCCGCGCGGCGATGGCCGCCGCCAGCGGCCGCCCGTCCCGCTCCGGTCGTGGATCGCCGCCCGCCCGGCGCGTGGGGCGGGCCAGGCGCAGCCGGCGCACGCGCTCGGCGGCCGCCTCGCATTCCGCCACCGGCAGCCGGCGCTCCCGGTAGGCGGCGACGAGCGCCGCGGCGGCCGCGCGCTGGGCGGGCTCGGTGTGGCAGACCAGCAGCAGGTCGTGGCCCGCGGCCGCCGCCCGCACCGCCGCCTCGCCGATCGGGCACGTCTCGCTGACCGCGCCCATCTCGAGATCGTCGGAGACGACGACACCCTCGAACGCCAGCTCCCCCCGCAGCCAGTCGGCGGTGATGCGCTTCGAGAACGTCGCCGGCACGCCGCTCGGGTCCAGGCGGGGGTAGACGGGGTGCGACGTCATCACGGCCTCGACCCCGGCGGCCATCGCTTCGACGAACGGCGGCAGGTGGACGGCACGCATCTCCTCGGGCGTGGAATCGATGGTAGGCAGCTTCAGGTGCGCGTCGAGCGGCGAGTGGCCCTTGCCCGGGAAATGCTTGGGGCACGCCGAGAGCCCGCCCCGCGCCATGCCCCGGATGCGCGCCACGCCGTAGCGGGCGACGAGCTTGTGGTCCTTGCCATAGGAGCGGATGCCGATGTTGGGGCTGTAGCGCTCGGTCAGCACGTCGAGACACGGGCCGAAGTTGAGGTCGACGCCGAGGCGGCGCAGCTCGCGCGCCTCGATGAGGCCCTGCCGGAAGGCGAACGCCTCCTCGCCCGCGGTGCCCAGCGCGAGATTGTCGGGGAAGATCGTGACGCCCTGGCCGAGCATCACGATGCGCCCGCCCTCGTGGTCGGTGGCGACCAGGAGCCGACGTCCGAGCGTGGACTCGAGCCGATCGAGGAAAGTGGCGAGCGCCGGGGGGTTCTCGAAGTTGCGCCGGTAGAGGATGAGCCCGGCGGCCCGCGTCTCACGAAATACCCGGATGTCGGGGTCGGTGAGCGTCGCCCCTGCCAGCCCGATCATCAGGCGCTCGCCGACGAGGTCTTCGATGTCCGCCATGCCCACAGATTCTAGCGGAGGCTCGAACGGGGGCCCGCGCACTGCGTCGAAATGATGCGTGTCAGCCTGGCGTGAAAAGCCTCGAACTGCGTCGACATGTCAACGTCGCCGGAGTCCTGTCGGCCTCGTCCGTGACCCCTAAACTCTTGCAGCAGCGCGATTCGTGGGATTTGGCGCGGCGTGGCACGCCGGGTGCTCCCTGTCTGGCGTGCGCACAACGCGCATCTCCGCTCTTCCGGGGGGTTACGGTCATGGGTAACGGATCCGCGCTTGCGGGCTTCCTGCTGCTGCTAGGTGCGATGTCCGCCTCGCCGACCAGCGCGCAGACGCCGTCGATTGCCGGCGCGTACGAGCGGATGTCGCCGGGCAACCAGAAGATTGCCAGGGCGCTGTTCGATGCCCAGGCCGCGGCCTTCGCTCCCGCCCCGCCGAGAGTGTCCAGCGCGCGCGGGGCACGGCCGCTCACCCTCGACGAGATCGCGGCCCAGAAGCAGGGCAGCCAGGGTTGGGGCCAGATCTTCCACACGATGCGGTCGCAGGGCCTGGTGCACGAGACGAGCCTGGGTCAGGTGGTGAGCCGCTACGAGCACCAGCGCAGCCGTGCGGCGGTCACGTCGGCGCCGAGCAAGAACGGGATCCGGATGACCTCACAGGAGGCGACGGATCGATGAGCGTGAACCCCTGGAAGCTGACGGCCATCGCGATGGCGCTGGTGATGGGCGGCGCGCTCCTGACGGGGCTCGTGGTCGCCAACCTGACGGGAAGTCGCGAGCTGCTCCAGGGCGCGGCTGAGACGCCGGCGCCGGGCGACGCGCCCACAGCGCCGCCGGCCGCGGCGCGTGCAGTGACGACGCAGCGCGGCACCGTCTCGCCGGCGCCCACCGCCGCGGTGGTCGAGGCCTGCAACCGTGAAGCGGCCCGGCGGGTGGGCACGCAAGACAAAGCGCTGGAGATCGTCAGGGACGCAGCGGTCGGTGCCGTGGTCGGCGCGGCTGTCGGCGCGGCCGGCGGGGCGATCGCCGGGGGCGGCAAGGCCGCGGGCAAGGGCGCGGCCATCGGCGGCGTCGTCGGCGCCGGCGGCGGCACGCTGTACGGGCTCAACGAGAATCGCAAGCACGACGAGCAGTATCGCGACGCCTACGCCAACTGCATGCGCACGCGTGGTCACTTGGGCTGAGCCGCCCTCGCAGCCTCGCTCTCCCTCGCCAGCCTTCACCGCTCCCCTCGCACTCCGCCTGACCCGGCCGCCCCCTGCTGGTACGATGGAGTTGGTAGCCTGGAGACGAAAGCGTGCGAGCCGCAGGTGAGGCGAGCCTGCGAGACAGGCCCTGTGGGGGCCGGGGAGGTCG
>DASTOJ010000197.1:0-3199 GCA_035762565.1 Candidatus Methylomirabilota bacterium
GGCGCCGTAGTAGATGCCGGCCAGCATGATGAGCGCCGAGACCGGCGGCAGCGTGAAGGTGAGCGGCAGCAGCATCGCAATCGCCACCAGCGGGCTGATCCCGGGGAGCACGCCGACCAGGGTTCCGAGGAGCACGCCGAGGAAGCACCAGAGAACGTTCTGCAGGGAGAGCGCGATCTGAAGGCCGAGGCCGAGGTTGGCGAGCAGATCCATCGCCGGCGCCTACTCGCCCGGCCACACGGGGATCGGCAGACCGAGCCCCTTCACGAAGGTGGCCACCGAGAAGGCGGCCAGCAGCACGCCGAGGACTACGACCTCCTTCCAGCGGATCTCGGAGCCGCCGAGGGCGCCGACGACGACGAGCACGACGCTGGCGAGGACGAGCCCCCCCGGCTTGAGGAGCAGGCCGAACAGGACCACCGCGAGGGGCACGAGGAGAAACGGCCTGAGAGAGGAACGCGGAACGGCCGGCCCCTCGCGGACGAACGCATTGCCCAGGATGATCAACCCGAGCACGGCCAGGAGTCCGCCCACCACGGTCGGGAAGTACGCGGGGCCCATCCGGACGGTGGTGCCCATCGGGTAGTGGCGCGCGGCCAGCGCGAACCCGACCCCGATCCCGATGAACAGGAGACCGGCCCAGAAGTCCTTCGGTGCTCGCGGGCCCCTGAGCGTCACGGCGATCCGCGAGCGGCGCCGGGCCGGAACGGGTGGTGGACCATCCAGTGCCGCGCGATGTCGATCCGGCGACAGACCCAGACCCGGTCGTGGCGCTGGACGTGGTCGAGAAAGCGGGCGAGGGCGGCCGCCCGCCCCGGCCGGCCCATCAGGCGCAGGTGCAGGCCGAGCGACATCATCTTCGGCGCGTCGGCGCCCTCGGCGTAGAGGACGTCGAAGGCGTCGCGCACGTAGGCGAGCCATTCGTCGCCCGTGCTGAAGCCGCCGGGCAGCCCGAACTTCATGTCGTTGTTGTCGAGCGTGTAGGGAATGACGAGGTGGGGCTGGCCCGCCACCTCGGTCCAGTACGGCAGGTCGTCGTCGTAGGCGTCGGAGTCGTAGAGGAAGCCCCCCTCCTCGACGACCAGCCGCCGCGTGTTCGGGCTCAGGCGTCCCGTGTACCAGCCGAGCGGTCGGCTGCCGGTCACGCGAGTGAGGATCTCGACGGCGCGTCGCATGTGGTCGCGCTCGAGCTTCTCGGGCACGAACTGATAGTCGATCCAGCGCCACCCGTGGCTCACCACCTCGTGGCCGGCCTCGACGATGGCCGCCGCGGCCTCGGGGTGGCGCTCGAGCGCCATCGCCACCGCGAACACGCTGACCGGGAGAGAGCGCTCGGCGAACATCCGCAGCAGCCGCCACAGGCCCGCCCGGCTGCCGTACTCGTACATCGACTCGACCTGCAGGTTGCGCACGCCGGCCAGGACCGGCATCCCGACGACCTCCTGCAAGAACGCCTCGGCCTCGCCGTCGCCGTGCAGGATCGAGCGCTCGCCGCCCTCCTCGTAGTTCACGACGATCTGGAGCGCCAGCCGCGCGCCGCCGGGCCACTTCGGGTCGGGCGGCCTCCGGCCGTAGCCGACGAAGTCTCGGTGGGGGAAGAGGCCGCTCGACCGGCGGCCTTTCGGGAGGCGGCGTCTCATATGCTGCCGATGCCGCGGGCGCCGAGGCTGTCGTCGACGCTGCGCACGACGTCGGCGCTGGTCGCCGCGTAGTAGGCGAGGGCGGCGTCGACGCCGGCGTGGGCGGAGATGGGCACGCCTTCGTGGCGCAGCGCGCTTTCCAGGGCGGCGAGGCCGAGGAGGATGTTCGGGCGCTGGGCGGAGTAGCCCATGGTGCCGAAGCGCCAGATGCGGCCCTGCAGGGGGCCGAACGCGGCGCCGATCTCGATGCCGAAGTCGTCGACCAGCCGGCGCCGGACGCGGAGCTCGTCGACGCCGTCGGGGACGACGACGGGCGTGATGAACGGCAGCCGGTGCTCGGGCGACATCTTGCCGAAGAGCGCGAGCCCCATGGCGTCGAGCCCGGCGCGGAGCGCAGCACCGTGGCGCCGGTGCCGCGCGAAGCGCTCGGTCAGGCCCTCGTCGCGCACCGCCCGCAGCGCCTCGCGCACGGCGTACACCATCGTGGTGGGCGCCGTGTGGTGGTTGAACCGTGCCGGACTCCAGTAGTCGGCCAGCTGACCGAGATCGAGGTAGTTGCTGGCGACGCGGGTCCGGCGCGCCCCGATGGCGGCCTCCGCGCGCGCGTTGTACGTGATCGGCGCCAGCCCCGAGGGGGCGCTCAGACACTTCTGGGTGCCGGCGATCGCCACGTCGACGCCCCAGCGATCGACGGCAACCTCGCAGCCGCCGAGCGTCACGACGCAGTCGGCGACGAGGAGCGCGTCGTGCGCGCGAGTGACGCGGGCCAGCTCCTCGAGGGGCTGGAGCACGCCCGTCGACGTTTCGCCGTGGACGATGGCGACCAGCTTCGTCGGGCCGTCCTCGAGGACGGCCTCGACGGCCTCGGGCTCGATGATCCGGCCCCACTCTCCCCGGACGGCGACGACCTCGGCGCCGCAGCGCTCGGCGATCTCGATGAGGAGCAGTCCGAAACGGCCGCACTCGGCCACGACGATCCGGTCGCCCGGCTCGATCAGCGAGACGAGCGCGGCCTCCAGGCCGGCGCGCCCGGTACCCGACACCGGAAAGGTGCGCGCGTTATCGGTCTGGAACACGAAGCGCGACAGCTCCATGACCTCGTTCATGATCACGGTGAACTCGGGGTCGAACTGGCCGAGGAGGGGCATCGACATCGCGCGAAGCACGCGCGGATCCGCCATCGTGGGCCCCGGCCCCAGGAGAATCCGGGGCGAGGGACCGGGGTCGTCGACGTGCATGACCCCGGAATTATAATTGAACGATGGCCGCGCCACTCACGCTCGACGCGGTGAACCGCATGGGCCCCGACGAGCTGCGCCAGGCGCTCGGCGGGGTCTTCGAGAGCTCGCCGTGGGTGGCCGAGCGCGTCGGGGTGGCGGGGCCCTTCCCGAGCGTCGACCGGCTGCACGCCGCGATGACGGCAGTGGTGCGGGAGGCTCCGCTCCAGCAGCGGCTGGCGCTTCTGCGGGCGCATCCCGACCTGGCCGGCCGGGCCGCCCGCGCGGGTGAGATGAGCGCGGCCTCGGTCGCCGAGCAATCGAGCGCCGGGCTGGATCGGC
>DASTOJ010000198.1:0-43744 GCA_035762565.1 Candidatus Methylomirabilota bacterium
CGGCCTCGGCCTGCGTGAACGCCAGCACACGGTCGCGGTCGTCGGGATGCACGTGCGCGAGCCAGAAGTCCCGCTCGGCCATCCACCGCTCGATCGGATGGCCGAGCAGCGATTCGGCCCGCCGGCTCACGAACGCCACCCGCCGGGTGGCGACGTCGAGCTCGATGACGACGGCGTCGATGCTCTCGACCAGACCGCGGAAGCGGCGCTCGGCGGCCTCGGCCGCGGCCCGCGCCGTCCGCTCGGCGTCGAACAGGCGCGCGGTGTTCAGGGCGACCGCCGCCTGGTCGGCGAACGCTTCCAGCATCCCGCGGGCCTCGTCGCCGAACACGAGATCGGGGCCGGCCGCGATCCCCAGCGCGCCGATCGCCTCGCCGTTCACCAGCAACGGCGCCGCCATGGCGGCATGCAGGCCGAGCCGCTGGAGCCGCTCCTGCACCTCGGGGGTGTAGGTGATGGTGGGATCCGCCAGCGCCTCCCGGGTGGTGAGCAGCCGCCGCTCGAGCACCGCGCGGCCCGCCAGGCCGATGCCGCGCGGCAGCACCAGCGGCTGGCGCGATTCGGCGTGGGTGCCGGCGAACGCCAGCGACACCAGCGCGCCGCTGTCCGGCTCGCGCCGGAACACCGCGACGTCGCGCGCGCCCAGCAGCGTGATGACGCAGTCGGCGATGAGCTGGGAGACCTGGCCGGGATCGAGCGCGTGGGCGAGCGCCTGGCTCACCGCGGCCAGTCCCTCGGCCTGCCGCCGGCGCCGCTCGCGGTCGGCGTCCAGGCGCGCACCCTCGACGGCGAGGGCGACCTGGTCCGCCATCACGCCGAGCGCCTCCAGGCCCTCGCCGTCCAGCGGGGCCGCGCGGCTGAAGACGGACAGCACGCCCAGCAGCGCGTACCGGCCCGTCAGCGGGACGCCGGCGAACCCCCGCACCCGCTCGGCGAGCAGGAAGTCCTGCCGGCTCGTGCGGGCGTCGTGTCCGGGGTCCTCGACGACGAGCGGTTGCCGCGAGCGGGCCACCAGGCCCGGCAGCCCCTCCCCGAACGCAAGGCTGACGGGCAGGGCCGACTGCGTCGTCTCCAGGGTCCCGGCGGCGGCCCGCAGCACCAGCCGTCCGTCCTGTACGAGCCAGACGAGCGCGAAGCACTCCGGGCCGAGGTCGGCCGCCGCGCGGCAGGCGGCGGCCAGGACGTCGCCGAGGCCGAGCGAGGCCGTCAGGGCCCGGGCAAGGCGGGGCAGCAAGCCTCGGTCGAGCGACACGCCGGCGGAGGCCACGGTGCCAGCAGGGTTACCGATCGTCTTCGGCGCGTCAAGACCGCCGCTTCCAACCCCGGTGGTAGACTCCAGCCGTGGCGCTCCCCCTCGACGGACTCGTCGTCGTCGACCTCACCCAGAACGTGGCGGGGCCGTTCTGCACGCAGATCCTGGGCGACATGGGCGCCGAGGTCGTGAAGGTGGAGCGGCCCGGGTGCGGCGACGACGCGCGGGCGTGGGCGCCGCCGTGGTGGGGGGAGGAGAGCGCCGTGTTCATGGCGTTCAACCGCAACAAGCGCAGCCTTGCCCTCGATCTCAAGCGCGACGGCGGCCTCGAGGTCCTCCGCCGCCTGGTCGCGCGCGCCGACATCTTCGTCCAGAGCCTGCGGGCCGGGGCCGTCGCCGAGCTGGGACTCGACTTTCCCGCGGCCAGCGCGCTGAATCCACGGCTGGTGTACTGCTCGGTCACCGCCTACGGTGCGCGGGGGCCGCTGGCGGATCTGCCCGGCTACGACCCCCTGATGCAGGCGTATGCCGGCCTGATGTCCGTGAACGGCCATCCGGGGCAGGAGCCGGCGCGCGTCGGCACGTCCATCGTCGACATGGGAACCGGCATGTGGGCCGCGCTCGGGATCATGGCCGCCTTGCGCCAGCGTGACGCCACCGGCCGTGGCGTCGAGGTGACGACCGCCCTCTTCGAGACGACCTTGATGTGGGTGTCGTATCACGCGATGGGCTATCTCGGCAGCGGCGAGATTCCGCAGGCGCAGGGCTCGGGCACCGCGATGATCGCGCCCTATCAGGCCTTCCCCACCGCCGACGGCTACGCGATGATCGCCGCGGCGTCGGACGCGCTGTTCGCGCGCCTGGCGGGCGCGCTCGACGCCCCGGAGCTGGCGCGCGACGCCCGTTTCGCCGACAACCCCGCCCGCGTCGGTCACCGGGCCGAGCTGGTGGAGGCCCTCTCCACCCGCACCCGCGCCTTCAAGACCGCCGACCTGCTCGAGCGCCTGCGCACCGCCGGCGTGCCGAGCGCGCCGATCCACACGGTGGATCGCGTCCTGCAGGAGCCGCAGACGCAGGCCAGCGGGATGCTGGTGGGCGCGGCTCACCCGCGCCTGCCGGACTACCGCTCGCTCGGGCTGCCGATCCAGTGGGACGGCCGGCGGCCCGGCGTGCGCCGGGTCCCGCCGCGGCTCGGCGAGCACAGCGCCGACGTCCTCACCTGGCTCGGCTACACCCTCGACGACGTGCGCAACCTCAAGAGCCGGGGGCTGGTGCAGTGACGGCCGCGATTCCCGCGTATCGCCACCTCATCATCACCCGCTCGGACGACCGCCACGTCGTCACGGTGACGCTCAACCGTCCGGACCAGCACAACGCCATGAACACCGCCATGGGCGAGGACCTGCTCGCGTGCTTCGGCGCGCTGGCCGCCGATCCCGACGCGCGGGCGGTGGTCTTCACCGGCGCCGGCCACAAGGCGTTCTGTGCGGGGGGCGACCTCAAGGAGCGCAACGGGATGACCGACGAGCAGTGGCGGGCCCAGCACGTGATCTTCGAGCAGGGCGCGATGCGGCTGCTGCGCTGCCCGATCCCGGTCATCGCCGCCGTCGAGGGCTTCGCGCTCGCCGGCGGCTGCGAGCTGGCGATCCTGTCGGACTTCATCGTGGCCGGCGAGACGGCCGTCTTCGGCGTGCCGGAGACGACGCTGGGGATCTTCCCGGGGATCGGCGGCACCCAGCTGCTGCCGCGGATCGTGGGCGCGCCGCTCGCCAAGGAGTTGATCTTCACCGGCCGCCGCCTGACGGCCGACGAGGCAAAGGCCGCCGGCCTCGTCAATCACCTGGTGCCGGCCGGGCAGGCCCGGGCCCGGGCGACCGAGATCGCGACCACCATCGCCCGCAACGGGCCGATCGCCGTGCGCCAGGCCAAGAAAGCGATCGCCTACGGGAGCGAGACGGATCTGGAGACCGCGATGATCCTGGCCATCGAGGCCTATAACGCGACGGTCGTGACCGAGGACCGCCTGGAGGGCGTCCGCGCGTTCAACGAGAAGCGCCGGCCCCAGTTCAAGGGCCGCTGACCCAGAGGACCACCATGGCCGCCATCCCCCTGTCCCTGACCGACGAGCAGCGGGCGCTGAAGGCCGGCGTCACCGAGATCTGCAAGCGTTACCCCGGCGAGTACTGGCGCGACCTCGACAGCCGGCGGGAGTACCCGGAGAAGTTCGTGAACGAGCTGACCCAGGCCGGGTACCTCGGCGCGCTCATCCCGCAGGAATACGGCGGGGCCGGGCTGCCGATCGCCGACGGCGCCCTCATCCTCGAGACGATCCACGCCAACGGCGGCAGCGCCTCCGCCGTCCACGCGCAGATGTACATCATGGGCACCGTGCTGCGGCACGGCAGCGACGCCCAGAAGCGGCGGTACCTGCCGAAGATCGCCGGCGGCGAGCTGCGCCTGCAGGCCTTCGGCGTCACCGAGCCCGACGCCGGCTCCGACACGACGCAGCTGAAGACGACCGCCGTGCGGACGGGCGACGCCTACATCGTCAACGGCCGCAAGATGTTCATCTCGCGCGCGCTGCAGTCCGATCTCATGCTGCTGCTGGCCCGCACCACCCCGGTCGAGCAGGCGACGCGGCGCACCGACGGGCTCAGCGTGTTCCTCATCGACATCCGCGGCCTGAAGGGGCTGGAGATCCGGCCGCTGCGCATGATGATGAACCACTCCACCAACGCACTGTTCTTCGACGACGTGGAGATCCCGGCCGACAGCCTGGTCGGCGAGGAGGGCAGGGGCTTCGCGTACATCCTGTCGGGCATGAACGCCGAGCGCATCCTGGTCGCCTCGGAGTCGATCGGGGACGGGCGCTGGTTCACCGACAAGGCCGTCGCGTACTCCTCGCAGCGCGTGATCTTCGGCAGGCCGATCGGCGCCAACCAGGGCGTGCAGTTCCCCATCGCCAAGGCCCACACCGCCGTGGAGGCCGCCGCGCTGATGCGGGACAAGGCCGCCGCACTGTTCGACGCCGGCGAGCCGTGCGGGCCCGAGGCCAACATGGCCAAGTACCTGGCGGCCGAGGCGGCGTGGGAGGCGGGCAACGCCTGCATCGACTGCCACGGCGGCTACGGTTACGCCGAGGAGTACGACGTCGAGCGCAAGTTCCGCGAGTGCCGGCTCTACAAGACGGCCCCCGTGAACAACAACCTGGTCCTGGCCTACGTCGGCGAGCACGTGCTGGGGATGCCGCGCTCGTACTGACCGCCGCCCCCATGCTCTACTTCGAGGACTTTCCCCCCGGGGACGTGCGCGAGTCCCCGGACCGGACGGTGACGCGCGAGGAGATGCTCGCCTTCGCGCGGCAGTTCGACCCTCAGCCCTTCCACACCGACGAGGCGGCGGCGGCGGCGACGGTCTACGGGGGCCTGATCGCCAGTGGCTGGCACACCGTGGCGGTCCTGATGCGGCTGATGTGGGAGACGTTCCTCGCCGACGCCGCCTCGCTCGGCTCGCCCGGCGTCGACGAGGTGCGCTGGCTCAAGCCGGTGCGCCCCGGCGACACGCTGCGGGCGCGCTTCACCGTGGTCGACGCGGTGCCGTCGCGCAGCAAGCCCGATCGCGGAGTCGTCCGCTCGGTCTCGGAGGTCTTCAACCAGCACGGGGAGGTCGTCATGACGCTGCGGGGGCTCGGACTCTTCGCCCGCCGGCCCCCCCGCTGACGCGGCCCCCGGGCGGCGCTAGACCAGGAACGACCTCAGCATCCAGGCCGCCTTCTCGTGCGCTTCGAGGAGGCCGGTGAGGAAATCGCCGGTGCCGACGTCCTGGTGACGCTCGGTGACGGCGGTGATGTCCTCGCGCAGCGTGCGGATGACGGCCTCGTGGTCGGCCAGCAGCGTGGCCAGCATGTCGCGGGCGGCCGGCACCGTGCCCGGCTTCTCGCCCAGCCGCGCGCTCGCGCGGAACTCCTCCAGCGTGCCGAAGGCCCGGCCGCCGAGCGCGCGGGCCCGCTCGGCCACCTCGTCGATGGCCTCGTCGAGCGCCTCGTACTGCGCCTCGAAGAACTTGTGCAGATCGTTGAACTGCGGCCCCGTCACGTTCCAGTGGAAGTTGCGGGTCTTGGTGTAGAGCAGGTACTCGTCGGCCAGCAGGGTATTGAGGAGCGCCACCACGCGCTGGCGGTTGTCGTCGGGAATGCCGATGTTCACGGTCATCGTGATGTCCTCCGTGCTTGGGATGCCCGGCCGCCGGCCAGGGGTTCGGCCACCGTGCTAGAGTGAGCCCGCCGGGAGGGGCTATGCAAGTACCGGAATGCGTGACGATCTGCGAGGTGGGCACCCGCGACGGCTTCCAGATCGAGCCCGAGTTCATCCCGACCGCGCAGAAGATCGAGGTGGTCGATCTCCTGACCGCGGCCGGGGTGCCGCGCATCGAGGTCACCTCGTTCGTGCACCCCAAGGCGGTGCCCCAGCTGCGTGACGCCGAGGCGGTGATGGCGGGCATCCGCCGCCGGCCCGGCACGCGCTACGCCGCGCTGGTCCCCAACGACAGGGGCGCGGCCCGCGCCGTCGACGCGGGCGTGGACGCCATCCACACCGTCCTCTCGGCCAGCGAGAGCCACAACCTCGCCAACGTCAACATGACGATCGGCGAGTCGCTCGACAAGCTGGCCGAGGTCGCCCGGCTCGCCGGCCGCGCCGGCGTGCCGCTGCAGTGCGGGATCTCCACGTCGTTCGGCTGCCCGTTCGAGGGGGACGTTCCGCTCGCCCGGCTCGAGGGCGTGGTGGCGCGGCTCGTGGACCTCGGCGCCCGCGGCATCGGCCTGGCCGACACGACCGGCATGGCCAACCCGCGCCAGGTGGCGGCGGTGCTGGAGCGCCTCGTTCCACGGTTCCCCGGCATCGAGTGGACGCTGCACACGCACGACACGCGGGCGATGGCCATCCCCAACATCCTGGCCGCCCTGGAGCACGGCGTGACACACCTCGATGCGTCCATCGGCGGGCTGGGTGGCTGCCCGTTCGCGCCCGGCGCCTCCGGCAACGTGTGCACCGAGGACCTCGTGCACTGCCTGCACGCGATGGGCGCCGCCACCGGCATCGACCTCGACCGGCTGATCGCCGCCTCGCGCCGCGTCGAACAGATCCTCGGCCGCGCGCTGCCCGGGCAGATCATCAAGGCCGGGCCCTCGACGCGCCGCTATCCGATCCCCGACGCCGTCTCCGCCAGGTTGGGCACCGCCGCACCTTCCAGCGGGGAGATCGGGCGTGTCGGCGCCACGCGTGCCTAGGCCAGGCCACCCGCGGTTCTAGCCGTGCCGGCGCACCCCCGCTCCAAATGACCAAGCAGACGCGGCGGATGCTGGCGGCGATGGACCGCGCCACCGCCCACTGGCACATCCCCAACGTCGGCCGCGCCAAGGGTCGCGTGATCCGGCGGCTCATCGAGCGCCACCGTCCCACGCGCGCGCTCGAGATCGGCTCGCTGCTGGGCTACTCGGCCATCCTCATCGCCGGATCGCTGCCCCCCGGCGGCCGCCTCACGTGCATCGAGGCCAACGACTACCTGGCGAAGTTCGTGCGGGCCAACGCCGGGGAGGCGGGGCTGGCCCGGCGGGTGAAAGTGGTCGTCGGCGACGCGCTGCGGGCCATCCCGCTGCTGCCCGGGCGCTTCGACTTCGTGCTGATCGACGCCCGCAAGGAGGACTACCTCGACTACCTGCGCCAGCTCGAGCCCAAGCTCGTCGCCGGCGCCGTCGTCGTGGCCGACAACACCGGCGTCTTCCGGCGTGACGTCGCGCCCTACCTGGACTACGTGCGCCATCCGAGCGGGCCGTGGCAGTCGCGCGAGCACGACTTCGGCGACGACGCGATGGAGGTGAGCGTGCGGCGCGCGTAGGCGCCGCGCGTACACTGTCGGCATGAGACTGGCGGCGTACATCTCTCCCGGCGCCGACCTGCCGGCCGGCGTCGACCTCGCGCGGCTCGCCGAGTCGCTCGGGTACGACAGCGTGTGGGTCACGCATGGGCTCGGGCGTGACTCCTTCCTGGTCCTGGCGGCGTACGGCGCCGCCACCACCCGGCTCGGCCTCGGCAACGGCGTCGTGCCCGTCTATCCGCGGCATCCGGTGGCGATGGCGCAGGCCGCGCTCACGCTGGCCGAGGTCACGGGCGGTCGGTTCCGGCTCGGCATCGGCGTGAGCCACCGGGCCTCGATGGAGGCCATGCTCGGCCTGACGATCGTCGAGCCCCTGGCCGTGATGCGAGAGTACGTCGCGGTGCTGCGTGGCGCGCTGGGGGCTGGCGCCGCGTTCGAGGGCAAGCACTACCGCGTGCACTGGAGCCTGGCGTTGCCCGCGCGCCCGGCCCCGCCGCCGATCTACCTGGCGGCGCTGGGACCGAAGATGTGCGAGCTGGCCGGCGAGGTCGCCGACGGCGCGATCCTCTGGCTGTGCCCGCCGCACTACGTGCGCGACGTGGCCCGGCCAGCGGTCGAGCGCGGGCGGCGGCGCGCCGGCAAGACGCTCGATGGCTTCGACCTCGTGGCCGCCGTGCCGCTGGCCGTCACCGGGGAGGCGGAGCCGGCGCGGGCGGCGTTCCGCGCCGAGCTGGCCCGCTATGCCTCGCTGCCGTTCTACCGAGCGATGATGGAGACCAGCGGGCTCGGCGAGGGACTGCGCGCGTTCGACCGCGACGGCGCCGTACCTGAGTCGATGGCGTCGGCGCTGGGCGCCGTCGGCGACGCCGCCACCGCCCGCGCCTATCTGCAGTCCTACCGGCAGGCCGGCGTGACCCTGCCGGCCGTCCGGCCCATCACCTTCCCCGACGCCCCCTGGTACCGCCCCACGCTGGAGCAAGCGGCGGGATGGTAGTGCGAGCCGAGGCCGCGGCCGCCGCGGACGAGGCGAGCCCGTGAACAGCGTGCGCGCCGAGGCCGCGGCTGCCGCGGACGAGGCGAACCCGTGAGCATCAAGGCGATCGTGCTGGCGGCCGTGTTCGTGGCGGTCGCCGCGTGCGCGGGCGGGCGTGCCGACCGCGCGCGGATGCTGCCGCTGGATCCCGCGGCGCCGATCGTCTACGCGGCGCTGGGTGACAGCACGGTGGAGGGCGTCGGCGCCAGTGGCCCGGACGCCAACTACGTCTCCCGGCTGCACGCCCGCCTGCGCGCCGTCTATCCGCGCGCCCGCGCCGTCAATCTCGGGCTCGGCGGCGCCACGTCGGCCGACGTCGTCACCGGGCAGCTCGAGCGCGCCGTGCTGCTTCGGCCCCACCTGGTGACGCTGTCGATCGGCCCCAACGACATCACCGGCCACGTCCCGCGGGCGGACTACGAGCGCAACGTGGAGACGATCTTCCGCCGGCTCACCCAGGAGACGAGCGCGGTCGTCGTGGCCAACCTGCTTCCCGACCTCGCGATCACCCCACGCTTCCGGGGACGAGAGGCGGCGCCAGCCGTGGGCGGGCTGACGGTCAGCTTCAACGAGGCGCTGGCCCGGCTCGCCGGACGATATGGCGTCGAAGTGGTCGACCTCTACGCGGCGAGCCGGGCCGAGCTGCCGCTGCGCCCGGATCTGGTCGCGGCCGACGGCTACCATCCCTCCGACCTGGGCTACGCCCGCTGGGCGGAGCTGCTCTGGGCCGGCGTCGAGCGGCGCCTCGCTGCTCGCTGAATAGCCGCGCCTGGTCGGGCGTCCTACCGGACCACGAGGGGCGTTGACATCCGGGGAGGGTTGCCATGGGGCTGGTGAAGATCCTGGTGCTCACGCTGTTCGGGCTAGCGCTTTGGCCAGCCGCCTCGCCCGCCGAGGCCGCCGACGCGCGGGTCAACGTCGGGACGGCCCTGCGGGTCGGCGACCGCAAGCACGAGCGGGACGACCAGCGCGGGCGCGGCCACGTTCGGCACGGACATCATCACCAGCACCAGCCGGCCGTGGTGGTCGTGACGCCGCGCCGGTGCTGGCAGGCAGGCTACTGGACGTATCAGTGGATGCCGCAGTCGTACAGCTACATCACCTGGGTCGCCGGGCAGTGGTCGCCGGACGGCCGCTGGATCGACGGCCACTACGCGCCGGCCCTGTACTACTCGGGCTTCTATCAGCCGCTCTGGGTCGAGGGCTACTGGACCGGCTGCTAGCCGCGCGACCGGAGGCCCGGGGCCTGCGATAATCGGGCCCCATGGAAGTCTTCCTCACGTCCGACGGGCTCGTCGCGCTCGCCACGCTGGCGGCGCTCGAGATCGTCCTCGGCGTCGACAACCTCGTCTTCATCGCCATCGTGAGCGCCCGGCTGCCGGGCGCCCAGCAGCCGCTCGCGCGCAAGGTCGGGCTGGCCATGGCGCTCGTCACCCGCATCCTGCTGCTGCTCACGCTGTCCTGGATCATGGGGCTGACGCAGCCGCTGTTCCACGTGCTCGGCTTCGGAGTGTCGGGGCGCGCCATCATCCTCTTCGCCGGCGGGGTGTTCCTCATCGCCAAGGCCACGTTCGAGATCCACGCCAAGGTCGAGCGGTCCCACGAGGAGGCGCACGCGCAGGCGGGCCGGCGGAGCTTCACGTCGGTGATCGTCCAGATCATGATCCTCGACATGGTCTTCTCGCTCGACTCGGTGATCACCGCCGTCGGCATGGTCGACGAGATCGTGATCATGGTCACCGCGATCGTCATCGCCATGGCCGTCATGCTGCTGGCCATGGAGCGCGTCAGCAGCTTCGTGGAGTCGCACCCGAGCGTCAAGCTCCTGGCGCTGGCGTTCCTCATCCTGATCGGCGTTGTGCTGGTCGCCGACGCGTTCGACCACCACGTGCCCAAGGGCTACATCTACTTCTCCATGGCCTTCTCGCTCGGCGTCGAGCTGCTGAACCTGCGCTACCGCAGCCGCCAGGCCCGGCGCGGCCGCGCCGCGTGACGCCGCCGTAGCCGATGCGCCGCTACGTCCTGGCCCGGCTGGGGCAGTCCGCGCTCGTCGTGCTCCTGTCGCTCACCGCCGTGTTCGGCATGGTTCGCCTGGGCGGCGATCCCGTGCTGCTGTTCCTGCCGATGGACATCCAGGCCAAGGACGTGGACGAGTTCCGCGAACGGCTGGGCTTCAACGACCCGCTGCTCGTCCAGTACGGCCGCTTCATGGCCGGCGCGCTGCGCGGTGACTTCGGCGAGTCGCTCCGCTACCGGCGCGACGCGCTGGGGCTCGTGCTGGAGCGGCTGCCGGCCACGCTGCTGCTGGCCGGCAGCGCCATCGCGTTGACGCTGGTGGTGGCCGTGCCTCTCGGGGTGCTCACCGCCGTGCGCCGCGACACCGCCGTGGACCACCTGGGCACGGTGGCCACGGTGCTGGGCCAGGCCATCCCCGGCTTCTGGCTCGGCCTCATGCTCATCTACCTGTTCGCGGTGCAGCTGCGCTGGCTGCCGACCGGGGGCATGGGCACGGCCAGTCATCTCGTCATGCCCTCGGTCGTGCTGGCGGCGTTCTTCGCGGCGCGGGTGGCGCGCCTCACACGCTCGGCCACGCTCGACGTCCTCAACGAGGAGTACATCAAGACGGCGCGGGCCAAGGGCCTGGGCGAGGGCCGCGTGATCGGCAAGCACACGCTGCGCAACTCGGCCATCCCCATCGTCACGCTGGCCGGGTTGGAGGCGGGCCAGCTCCTCGGCGGCGCGGTGATCACCGAGACGATCTTCGCGTGGCCCGGCCTGGGGCGACTCACCGTGCAGGCGCTGCTCAACCGCGACTTCCCGCTGGTGATGGCCGCGGTGTCCTTCACCTCGATCGTCTACACGCTGCTGAACCTCGCCGTCGACCTCACCTACGGCTGGCTGGACCCACGCGTGCGAATCCGCGCGTGAAGAAATACCTCGGGCTGGCGCTGACGCTGGTCACCGTCGTGACGGCGGTGGCCGCGCCCTGGCTCACGCCGCACGATCCCTTGCGGGCGGACTTCGTCGCCAGCCTCGAGCCGCCGGGGACGCCCGGCCACCTGCTCGGCACCGACCAGCTGGGCCGCGATCTGCTGGCCCGCGTGCTCCATGGCGCCCGCCTGGCCCTGTTCATCGGGGTGTGCACCGTGCTGGTGACCGCGGTCGTGGGCGGCCTGCTGGGGCTGGTGGCCGGCTTCATCGAGCGCTGGCCGTCGGCGGTGCTGATGCGCCTCGCCGACGTGCAGCTGTCGTTCCCGTTCATCCTGCTGGCGCTGACGATCAACGCGATCGTCGGCCTCGGCCTGCGCAACATCATCCTCAGCCTGTCGGCGGCCGGATGGGTCGTGTATGCTCGCGTCGTGCGCGGGGAGGTCCTCTCCGTCAAGCAGCGCGACTTCGTCCACGCCGCCGCCGCGCTGGGGGTGGGCCGGGGGCGGCTGCTGTTCCGCCACGTGCTGCCGAACGTGGCGCCGTCCATCATCGTGGTCGCCAGCCTGCAGTTCTCGCAGTTCATCGTGGCCGAGGCCGCCATCAGCTTCCTCGGCTTCGGCATCCAGCCGCCGACGCCCGCCTGGGGCAGCATGCTCAGCGAGAGCCGTGACTTCCTGTTCGTGGCCTGGTGGCTGGCCGCCTTCCCCGGCCTGGCCCTGGCCCTCACCGCGCTCGGCGTCAACCTCCTCGGCGACTGGCTCCGCGACACGCTCGACCCGAAGCTCCGCGTCTGAGGGAGGCTCGCATGGACGTCGCGCGCTTCTTCTTCGGACAGCACGCCGCCACGCACGCCGGTGACGTCTACGCGACAACGCCCTCCAGGTTCGACCGGTTGCTCGGCAGCCTCTCCGAGGACCAGATGCGGGTGCGTCCGCGGCCGGGACTGAACTCCATCGTCTGGCTGCTCTGGCACATGGCCCGCACCGAGGACGTCGCCGTCAACCTCGTGGTGGCCGCGCGCGCCCAGGTCTTCGACGGCGCCTGGGCGCGACGCATGAACGTCGCCCGGCCCGACATGGGGACCGGCATGACCGTGGACGAGGTCGCCGAGCTGTCCGAGCGCGCCGACGTCGCCGGCGTGCGGGCCTATCGCTCGGCGGTCGGCGCGCGCACCCGTGAGGCCGTCGGTGCGCTGCCTCCCGCGGCCTGGGACGAGATCCTCACCCTCGAGGACACGGCGCGGGCGGCGGACGCCGGGGCGTTCGGGCCGAACGACCTCTGGATCGACGGCATCGGTCATCCCCCGTGGCAGGGTCACGCGCGAGGCGACCAGCTCGGCGGCACGGCGATCAGACACAACGCCGGCCACATCGGGGAGGCCGTGACGGTCAGGGGGCTCGGCGGCTGAAGACGCCGCGCGTTACACTACGATCCTTCGTCAATCCAGAACCAGGGAGATGCTCATGGGCACGACGCGTCGCCTCGCCGTGGTCGGTCTCGCCGTCGCCGTCATCGCCGGGCTCGCCGGTCCCGCGCTCGCGCAGGACCGTGCCCGCACCAAGGAGGTCGTCGTCGGCCTCGGAGCCGAGCCGCGGACGATGCTGGCCGTGACCATCGTGGACTGGACGACCAACAACATGCTCGAGCACATCTACGACCGCCTGCTCGACCGCGACCCCAAGACGTTCAAGCCCAGGCCGATGCTGGCCGAGAGCTGGCGGATCGTGAACGACACGACGTGGGAGTTCAAGCTGCGCCGGGGCGTCAAGTTCCACAACGGCGAGCCGTTCACGGCGGCCTCGGTGAAGGCCACCATCGACTATGCGCTCGATCCGGCCACCAAGAGCCACTACGCGGCGGGCGCCTACTGGGGGCTCGTCAAGGAAGTGCAGGTCGTCGACGACCACACCGTCCGCTTCGTCACCAAGCAGCCGTGGCCGAACCTCGTGGACAACGCTTCGTCGAACGGCTCGCTGATGATGCCGGCCAAAGCGCTCAAGGAACTGGGGCCGGCCAAGCTCGCCGAGAAGCCGATCGGCACCGGGCCCTTCAAGTTCGTCGAGTGGAAGCGCGACGAGCGCCTGGTGCTGGAGCGCAACCCGGACTACTGGCAGGGGCCGGCCGACGCGAGCCGGGTGACGTTCCGGTTCATCCCCGAGTTCAGCGCGCGGATGGCGGCCCTGCTCTCGGGCGAGATCGACATCATGAAGGACGTGCCGCCCCATGCCGTCGAGGCGGTGGAACGCAGCGGGCGCGCGAAGATCCGGTCCACCGTGTCCTCCCGCATCAACTACCTGGCCCTCGTGAATCTCAAGCCCGGCCCCATGCAGGACGTGCGCGTGCGGCGGGCCATGAACCACGCCGTGGACGTGGACGAGCTGATCAAGCAGGTGCTCAAGGGCCGCGCCACCCGCATGTGCGGCCCGCTCTCGCCCGCCAATGTCGACTACGCGCCGGCGGACTGCTACAAGCACGACCCCGCCCGTGCCCAGGCGCTCTTCAAGGAGGCGGGGGTCGATCCCGCGAAGCTCCAGCTGACCCTCGACAGTCCCTCGGGCCGCTATCCGCTGGACAAGGACGTCTCGCTGGCGATCGGAGCACAGCTTCAACGGTTGGGAATCAAGACCAGCGTCGTCGTGAACGAGTGGGGAACTCACCTGGACAAGATCAAGAACCGCAACACGGGCGACATGTTCTTCCTCGGCTGGGGCCCGGCGCTCCACGGGCAGGGCACCGTGCAGCCGCTGTTCCTGGGCGACCAGACGTACTCGTCGTACGGCAACAACCCGGTCATCACCGAGAAGATCGCCCGCGCCTCCACGCTCCTCGAGCCCAAGGCCCGCGCCGACGCCTACGCCGAGCTGCAGCGGCTCGTGCGCGACGAGGCGCCGTGGGTGTTTCTCTGGCAGCAGCACGACCTCTACGGCGTCGCCCAGCACGTCGAGTGGACGCCCCGCGCCGACGAGAAGGTCTGGATGTACGAAGCGAAGATCGTGGCGAGATAGGCGGCCATGGCCATCACGGTCTTCACCAACGCGTTCCTGATCGACTGCACGGGCGCCGACCCGGTCGAGGGCGCCGCGGTCGTCGTCGAGGACGACCGGATCAAGGAGGTGGCCGCCAGCGGCCGGGTCGGCGCCCTGCCGGGCCGCGTGACCACGCTCGACCTCGAGGGCCGGACGCTGATGCCGGGGCTCACCGACGCGCACGTCCACATCTGCGCGGTGACCGAGAACATCACCGACCAGCACCGCTACTACCCGCCGTCCTACGTCGCGGCCCGTGCGATGCAGCGCGCCGAGGAGTGCCTGATGCAGGGCTTCACCACGGTGCGGGACGCCGGCGGCGCCGACTACGGCTTTCGCCTGGTGCTGGAGGAGGGCCATTTCCCGGGGCCCCGCCTGCTGGTCTCCGGCCACTACATCTCCCAGACGGGGGGTCACGGCGACAAGCGGCGGCGGGCGGAGTGGACCGAGCCGATCGACTGCTGCATGGGCATGATCGGCTCGATCGCCGACGGCGAGGCGGAGGTGCGCAAGGCCGCGCGCGAGCAGCTCCGCCGCGACGTGGACCAGATCAAGATCATGGCCTCGGGCGGCGCCATGTCGCCCTCCGACGAGCTGGACACCACGCAGTTCACGGTGGCCGAGATGCGCGCGGCCGTCGAGGAGGCCCAGGCCGTCGGCAAGTACGTGCTCAGCCACGCCTACTCGGACCCGGCGGTGCGCAAGGCGATCGAGGCCGGCGTGCGCTCGATCGAGCACGGCAACCTCATCCGCGAGCCGGCCGCCCAGGCCATCAAGCAGGCCGACGCCTTCCTGGTGCCGACGATGGTCACCTACGAGGCGATCTACCGCGAGGGCAAGCGCTACGGCATCGGCGACCACCAGATCGCCAAGATCGATCTGGCCCGCCAGCAGTCGGTGCAGGGCCTCACCTACGCCTACCGCGCCGGCTGCAAGATCGGCTCGGGCTCCGACCTGCTCGGCGACATGGCCAGCCAGCGCGCCGTCGAGTTCGAGCTGAAGGCCCAGGTGATGAAGCCGATGGAGGTGCTCCTGTCGGCGACGAAGGTCAACGCCGAGCTGTTCCGGATGTCGGATCGGATCGGCAGCGTGACGCCGGGCAAGTACGCCGATCTCATCGTGGTCGAGGGCGACCCGCTCAGAAATCTCCGCGTGCTGCAGAACCAGGACAATCTCAGGGTCATCATGAAGGGCGGCCGGGCCTTCAAGCAGACCCTGTGACCACGCGTCTCGTCGATCTCTCGTTCCCGATCCGGCCCCACTTCCGGTGGAAGGTGGCCAGCGAGCTGCGCAGCGCCCACGCGCGCGGCGACAACTTCCAGAGCACGATCCTCACCATCGCCTGCCACGCCTACACCCACGTGGACGCCCCCGGGCACTTCCTGCCCGGCGACCGCGACATCGCCTCCATGCCGGTCGACCAGTGGATGGGCCCGGCCGCGGTCGTCGACCTCTCGCACCTGGGCGACAACGCCGAGGTCTCGGCCGCCGAGCTGGAGCGCCACGCCGGCCACGTCCAGGCCGGGGACATCGTGCTGCTGCGCACCGACTGGCCGGGGAAGGTCAGCGTGGAGCACGAGCGATTCTGGAAGGACGCCCCCTACACCGGCCGCAGCGCCTGCGACTGGCTGGTGGCCCGCCGGGTGAAGGCGGTGGGCTACGACTACCCGCCGGACTACACGGTGCGCACGTCGATCTTCTCGCCCGGCACGCGCGTCGCGCGCGAGGATTGCACGACCCACCACGTCTTCTTCCCGGCCGGGATCACCGTGGTCGAGTACCTGACCAACCTCGACCAGATCGGCGTGCCCCGCTGCCGGTTCCTGGCCCTGCCGCTGAGGCTCGAGGGCGCCGACGGCTCGCCCGTCCGGGCGATCGCGCTGGTTGATCATTAAATGATGGGGGGCCCCGAAAGGGCCCCCCAAACCCCCCGACGCTCGTCGCGCCCCGGCGCAGCCGCGACGCTCCTCGACGACCCGCGGGGGCCTCGCGGTGGCGTCCAATGCACATGCGCCCGGCGCCTTGGCGGAGGCGGACGCTTCGCGATTCGCCGAGCGCTTACAATGGCGGCGTGTCGGCGCTCGATCTCCGGCTTGCGCCCATGGCGGGCATCACCAACGCGCCGTTCCGGCTCGTCTGCCGCGAGTGCGGCGCGGGACCGTTGACGAGCGAGGAGATCGATGCGCGCGCACTGGTCCTCGGCAACGGCAAGACGGAGGCGCTGGCGCACTCCCTGCCGGAGGAGCGGCCGATCGCCATGCAGCTGCTGGGCGCCGATCCCGACGTGCTGGCCGAGGCCGCGCGCCGCCTGGAGACGGCCGGCACCGACGGCATCGACCTCAACATGGGCTGCCCGGTGGCCAAGATCGTGGCCAAGGGCCAGGGGTCGGCCCTCATGCGCGATCCGCTGGCGGCCGCGGTCGTCTTCCGCACGCTGCGCAAGGCGGTCCAGGGTCCCTTCACCATCAAGATCCGCGGCGGCTGGGACGAGCGCACGCTCAACGCGGTCGAGATCGCGCGGCTCGCCGAATGCGAGGGGGTGGACGCGATCACCGTGCACCCGCGCACGCGTTCGCAGCAGTTCACCGGCCGGGCGCCGTGGGACATCATCGCCGCCGTGGTGGCGGCGGTGCGCATTCCCGTCGTCGGCAACGGCGACGTGCGGAGTGTGGAGAACGCCCGCGCGATGATGGCCGCCACCGGCTGCGCCGCCGTGATGATCGGGCGCGGCGCGCTCGGCGCGCCGTGGATCTTCGGAGGGGCGCCGGTCGCCCGCGCCGCCCGCGCCGCGATCATCCAGCGCCATTGCGCGCTGATCGAGGCCCACCTGCCCGCGCGGCTCGCGCTGGTGCAGCTCAAGAAGCACCTGGCGTGGTACTCGGCAGGGCTGCCGGGCTCCGCCGCGCTCCGCCCGCGGTTGTTCACGGCGGCCTCTCCGGCCGAGGCTCGCGATCTCTTCTGGACCCTGTGGACGGCGTGAGCCAGCGCTGGTTCGAGGACTTCCGGCTCGGTGACCGGTTCGCGAGCCCGTCGAAGACGCTCACGGACGCCCACTTCCTGTTCTTCGCCGGCATGACGGGGGACGCCCATCCGATCCACTACGACGACGAGTACGCGAAGACGACGCGGTACGGCCGCCGTCTGGCCCACGGGCTCTTGCTGACCTCGCTCACCGCGGTGGGCGCGTCCACACTGGCGCCGGTGATCGAGGCGTCGATCGTCGCCTTCGTGGAGCAGACCACGCGTTTCCGGGCGCCCGTTTTCATCGGCGACACCCTGAAGCCCGAGCACGAGGTGACCGCGCTCGAGCGCCGGCGCTCGGCCGGGCTCCTCACCCTGCGGGTCACGCTCACCAACCAGCGCGGCGAGACCGTGCTGGAGGGCGAACACCGGTACCTGATCGCCTATCGACCGCCCGCGTGACGCCAGGCGCGCCGATCGTCCTCGGGCTGTTGTTCGCCGTCGGCGCCGCGGCGGCCGGGGACGGCCTCCCCGGCGCGCGGGCACTGCTGCTCGCCTGGCACGAGGATCCCCGCCGCATCGACCGGGCTCGCGCGCTGCTGGAGGCGGCCGCGACCGCCGACCCCGCGCCGGAGACGCTCGTGGAGCTGGCGCGCGTGTGGTTCCTCACGGGCGACTTCCGTGCGCGCGGGGACGGTGAGCGCGTGGAAGCCTACATGCGCGGCAGCGAGGCCGCCCGGCGCGCGGTCGCCGCCGCGCCGGACAGCGACCGGGCCCACCTCTGGCTGGCGATCAACACCGGCCGCCTGGCCGAGCTTCGAGGGATCGTCGGAGCGGTCGGGCTCCTGGCGACGCTCCGCGAGGCGTCCGCGACGGTCCTGCGCCTCAACCCGTCGAGCGTGGACGGCCTGATCGTGGCGGGCGGCCTCGCGGCCGAGCTGCCACCCCTCCTGGGCGGCGACCGGACCCGGGCCGAGGCGCTCTTCAGGCGCGCGCTCGCGGCCGATCCCCACCAGACCGGCGGCCGCCTGGAGCTGGCGCGCCTCTACCTCGCCACCCGCCGCTGGCGTGACGCCGGGCGCGAGCTCCAGCGCGTCGTCGGCGAGCCGGCACCGACCGATCTCCCGCGCTGGACGGTGAGCGACATGCCGCGGGCCCGGGCGATGCTGACGGACCTCTACGAGCGCGGGCGGCTCACCGGGCCGCCGCAGGCACCGTGACGGCTCGTTGCCGGCAGGATCAGCGCTGGCCGACCCGGAATGCATCCACCGCCTGACGCCAGCGGGTCCGGATGCGGTAGAACTCGCCGGGCGGCATCGCTTCGCAGGCGAGCGGTGTCGCGTTCGCTGGCCGGCGTCCCGGCTGGGTCTTGCCCACGATCAGCGTATGGACGCCGGGGATCGCCGCGGTGGGCGCAGGGCCACGCCGCTGGACTCGGCCGGCGGCCGGCGCAGGAAACCCGTCGTCGAGCCGCTGGAAACGCTTCCAGATGAACGTGATGACAGGCGTTGGCGGGCCGTCGGCCCATGCGCCAGGGCACGTTGGCGATCGGACACCTGGCGATGACGCCCATGCCGCGCGCGCGGGCCGCCACCAGCGTGGGTCCAGCGCCGCGTGGTCGGCGATGTTGGCGCCCGAGGCGGCGCCGCTCGATGGTCACGTCAGGCGGCGCGGCGCAGCGCGTGATCCTCGGTCTCCGGCGCCCTCGGCGCCGGCGCCAGCAGTTTGACGACCAGCTCGTAGTCGGCCGGCACCTGCGCCACGACGCCGCTCCAGACGCGCGCCAGCACACGGTGCCAGTCGGCCGGCGCGCTGAGCACGACGCGGCCCCGGCGCCACAGCCAGGGCGCCTCCACCTGCACCGCGATCAGCGCGTCCCCGCCGAGCGCGCGGAACAGGGCGGCGTTCGTCCGCGCGCGGACCGCCTGCGCCCGCTCCCGGCGCCGGTCCTGGCGCCCCCGCCACAGCAACACCCCCACGAGCATTGCGACGATGGCCACGATCCCGACCACGTTGTTCCCCATGGCACGCTTGGGACGCGCACGGGACGGCGGCGGATTCCAGCAGGCCGGAGGATCGAGGAGGGACCCCCAGCCTCAATCGGAACGGCCGCGGGCGGCGATGTCCCACACCGCCTCGACCTTGTCGCCCCGCATGACCCACAGCCGGTCGTAGAGGTTGACGGTGGGATCGCAGTGCGGCGGGAAGAACTCGATGCGCTCGCCCAGCCGTGGCGGGCGCGAGGCGTCGGTGATCGTCAGGCGGCCGTGCTCGTCGCCGGCGAAACCATAGGCGACGCCGGGCCGCTCGACGGCCTCCGGCGGAAACGGCTTGTCGGTGGAGAACGCCTTGAGGCCGGCGTCCACCATCGCGCGGTCGGCGGCCACACTGACCACGGTGGCGACCACCGTCAGCGCCATCTCGAAGTCGGTCAGCGCCTCGCCGCGGCGGCCGCCGATGCGGCGGTAGTCGAGGTCCATGACGCAATACGAGCCGGCCTGCAGCTCGGTGAGGCCGTCGAGCTCGACGTCGATGTCGTGAGTGCCGGTGGAGCCGCCCGCCACGATCTCCAGGGGCAGTCCGGCCGTGGCGAACCGCCCGCGCGTGTCCATCAGCGGCGTCATCGCCGCCCGCGAGGCCTCGCGGCGCGCGGCCCAGCCCATCACGTGCGCGCACTGCCCGGCGTAGCCCTGCAGTCCGCGCAGACGCAGCGACGGGTGCTCGGTAACCAGCCGCCCGAGGGCCAGCGCCGGCTCGCCGGGCTCGGTGCCGGTCCGCCGGGCGCCGACGTGGACGTCGACGAGGACGTTCAGCGTCACGCCGTCCTCAACCGCCGCCCGGGCCAGCGCGCGCACGTTGTCGGGGTGATCGACGACGACCATCGTGTCGGGCGCCTCGGCGGTGAGCCGGGTCAGGCGCCGGATCGAGCCGGGCGCCACCACCTCGGTGGTGACGAGCAGCCCGCGCACGCCGGCATGGGCCATGACCTCGGCTTCGCCCAGCTTGGCGCACGCCACGCCGAGCGCGCCGGCCGCCACCTGGCGCCGGGCGATCTCCGGGCAGCGATGGGTCTTGGCGTGCGGGCGCAGATCCTTGCCGGCGGCCCGCACGTGCGCGGCCATGCGGGCGAGGTTGCGCTCGAAGCGGTCCAGATCGAGCAGGAGCGCCGGGGTGGGGATCTCGTCGCGGTGCATGGCTGACCGTAGCCTACACCTGGTCAGCTCACGCTCACCCGGTCGCTCAGCTCGTTGTCGTCGTCGGGGCGGCGCGGGAACAGGCGCCGCAGCACGAGGCCGACCTCGTCCACCGCGTGCAGCACCGCATCGCGGGCCTCGCCACGCCGCAGTCGCTCCACCATCGCGTCGCGCACGTGCTGCCAGTACCCATCGCCCACGCGCCCGTGCACGCCGGCGTCGCCCACGATGGCGAGCTTGTGGTCGTCCACGGCGAGGTAGATGAGGACGCCGTTGTGCTCGGCGGTCGCCTGCATGCCGAGGAGGCGGAAGACCTCGGTCGCGCGCGCCAGCGCCGTCCCGCGGCGTGGCAGGCGCCGCTCGAGGTGGACCCGAATCTCTCCCGACGTCTTGTGCTCGGCGGCGGCGACCGCCGCCGCGATCCTCTCGAGATCGGCGTCGGACAGCAGTCGATGCGTCCACGACGGGTGCCGTCGCTTCACGGTGCCTTCATTCTCACATCTCTACCATTCGCCGGACGCGCCGCCACCGCCGAAGCTGCCGCCGCCGGGCGTGAAGTCGACGCCGCTACCCCCGCCGCCACCGCGGCGCCCGCCACCCCACCAGGGTGGCACGATGACCGCCGGCGAGTCCCAGCCGTGGCGCCCGCCGGCGGTGTAGGCACTGCGCCGGGCCCGGCCGGAGGTGCTCAGGGCCTCGCGCGCCAGCAGCAAGCCGACGACGCCGAAGAGCACGAGCAAGCCCAGCACCCAGGGTGACACACCGGGCGCCCGGCGGGGCGCGGACGGCACGCCCCGCGTCTCGATGCTCGAGTACACCGCGTCCGCCGCCGCCTCCAGCCCCGCCGCGTACCGTTGCTCGCGGAAGCGTGGCGTGATGGCCTCGCGGATGATCCGGGAAGCGGCGGCGTCGGGCAGCACGGGCTCCAGCCCGTAGCCGACCTCCATCCGCACGCGCCGCTCCTGGACGAACACGAGCAGGATGACACCGTTGTCCAGCCGCTTGTCGCCCACGCGCCAGTGCTCGGCCAGACGGATACCGAAGTCTTCCAGGCTCTCGCCCGCCAGCGACGGAAAGATCGCGATGACCAGCTGGGCACCGGTCGCGCGCTCGCGCTCGGCCAGGCGCGTCTCCAGGCGTTGATGCGCGTCGGCCGGCAGGAGGCCGGCGTAGTCGTTCACGCGTCGAGTCGGCGCCGGCGGGATGGTGAGAGCGAGGGCGAGGAGCAGAACGGGCAGCAGGCTAGAACTTCATCTTCGGCGGAGTGGCGGCGTCGGGCGCGGCCTCGAAGAACGCCTTGGGCTGGAACCCGGCCACGCGCGCCACCACGCCGCCGGGGAAGAGGCCGAGCCGGGTGTTGTAGTCGCGCACCGCTTCGTTGAAGCGCCGGCGCTCGACCGCGATGCGGTTCTCGGTTCCCTCGAGCTGCGTCTGCAGCGCCAGGAAGTTCGTATTGCTCTTCAGCTCGGGGTAGCGCTCCACCACGACCAGCAGCCGGCTCAGCGCGCCGGTGAGCTGGCTCTGCGCAGCCTGAAACCGCTCCATCGCCTTGGGATCGTTCAGCGCCTCGGGCGTGAGGGTGACGCCGGTGGCCCGCGCCCGGGCCTCGGTCACCTCGGTGAGGACGTTGCGCTCCTGGGCGGCGAACCCCTTGACGGTCTCCACCAGGTTGGGGATGAGGTCGGCGCGGCGCTGGTAGACGTTCTGCACCTGCGCCGACTTCTCGTTGACGCCCTGCTCGAGCCGGACGAGCTGGTTGTTGACGCCAACGGCCCAGACGACGAGTCCGACGACCACGATCGCGACGACCACGAGCGCAATGACGAGTCCGCGCATGCCTGCTGCATTATACGCGACGACGACGGCGCGCCCGCCGACGTGGGCGGTGTACCGTCGCACCGCAGTTGCTTGACGATCCAGCGGGATGGATCGTACGTTGACGTGGTGACCCGAGGCGCTCCGCGGTGACCGACTTCCCCGACGTGGCGGCCTTCGTCCGCCAGCATGCCGCCTGCGGCGATCTCGTCCGGACCGTGCACTCCGAGCGAGGCGGGGGCTACGCCCTGACGATCACGTGTGCGTGCGGGGCGATCCACACCCGCCGGGTGACTCCCGACGAGGCGCGAGCGGTCTCGGCTCCGAATGCAGCCCAACTGGCCCCCCGGCGGCCGCCTCCGTCGGCAAGCCCCGAGCTGCTCGCGGCCCTCGACGCGGCCCTCGCTGAGCCGGCGGCCGCGGCGGCGCCTCCGCGCGCGGCGAGCGCGACGCAGGCGTCCACGGCAATGAACACCGTGATCCGCCAAGCCTTGGCCGTACAGCAGGCCGCGGGCGAGACGGAGGTCAAGGAACCTTCCAGGAAGGGGTTGATCGTGGCGGGAGTCACCGTCGCCGTTCTGGCGATCGCCGTGGCCGGGACGTTGTGGCTCGTCCAGAGCCCTCCCCGGCAACCGGCCCCGTCGGCGCCAGCGCCCGTGGCCACTTCCTCCACGCCGCCCGCGCAAGCGCCGGCGCTGGAGGACGAGCATCGGCGCGCGTTCGAGACGGCGGTGCACTCCCTGCAGCAGCTTCAGTCGGTCAGCAACACGGGGAACACCTTCCCGTTCTACCGCAGCCGCGTCGAGATGATGCAGGATGGGGTACGGCCGTTCCTCCTCAGCACCGCCCCCGACGAGCTGCGCGACGCCGTCCGCGGCGTGGCCGACATCCACCAGCTGGCCTCGGAAATGTGGAGCGCGCGGCTGGAGGATCGGCCCGATGCGCTGGCCCGGCTGGAACGCAGCGAGCCCCTCCGCTCGTGCCCGGCCGTCGCCCGGGTCCTGGAATTCAGCGACCGCGCGCCCGGCGCCGGCTCGGCCCGTTCCCACGTGCTCGGCTCGGCGATTCCGCTGCTCTGGCAGTGCTCGGGGCAGAGGCTCGGCGCGCTCGAACAGCGGCTGGGCGGCCGCTGAGAGCCGCGGCTGCTCAGCGGCCCTGGCTGAGGATCGTGAGGCGGCCCGGGAGCCCCGGCGGGTTGATGGCGACGCAGGTGATCGTCGAGTTGCCGTTCACCTGGTCGAACACGACGGTGCCGCTCGTGGCGCTCGCGTCCTGCGCGATGATGGCGCCCGTCAACGTCACGTTGCCGGAGATCTGCACCTGTTCAGCGGCGCCGACGAGACCCTGCATCGTGGGGTTGCCGCTGATCCGCACGTCCTTGCCCGCCACCAGCGCCGTGTCGGTGAGGTGGTCGTCCATGGTGGGCCCACCGGAGACCTCGATGCTTCCGGCCGCGAGGATGGTCGCCCGCCACGGCGCCGCCGCGCTACCCGGGCTGCCCGATATCTTGACGTCGCCCTCGAAGTAGTACGTCCCGATCTGGCCCGAGTTGCTGGACAGTGTCCACGCCGTCGGTGACCCCGGCTCGAACCTCCAGTCCTGGTAGTAGTCCCCGGCGCCGAGAGTGGCGATGAGGGTGCCCGCGCCGTTGTAAACCTTGCCGTCCGGCTTGTAGTTGAACACCTCCGTCGCCGGCAACGAGGACTTGGCGGCCTCGTAGAAGTCGAGCGGGACGATGGGGGGCACCGTCTCGTAGGGCTGGCCCCCGCCGGTCCCGCCTGCGACCGACGGATTACCACTCACCGAGTAGCTGCCAGACGCATAGGCGTCGCCGTCGATGTCCGGGTTGCCCGAGATCGTGAGGTTCCCGTTGGAGTGCACGTTCGGACACGTCCCCGTGATGTTGGGATTTCCCGAGAACGAGAGGTTGCCGCCGGCCAGGATTGCATGCTCGGGCGTGAGAGGGGCGCGCGCCAGCATCGCGTGGAGCCGGCGCTGCGCGCCCCCGACCGAAGTCGTGCCGGTTGCCACCACGAGAACGGTGTTGGGCCCAGCCGCCTGATACTGCACGGTGTAGGTGCCCACCGCCGCCAGGTTGGCTCCGGGGGCGCTGAGTCCGGGGACGGCGGCGAGCGCGGGCGCCGCCGGCGCGGTGGCGAGATTCGCCGGTGTGGCCCGGAGGGCGGCGAACGCCGCCTCGAGCCCGGCCTCGGCCACGTACTGCGCCTGGATCCCCCGCAGGTGGTTAGCGGCGATCGTCGCCTCGTTGGTGCCCATGGCCAGGGTGGCGGCCAGCAGGGGCATGAGCAGCGCGAGCAGCAGCAGCGCGAACGCGAGGGCCATGCCGCGCTGGTCGGCGAGCGTTGCCCGAATCGTCGTCGTCATCGCCTCATAGCCCCAGTCCGAGACTGCGCGGCCGCACACGGACGGTCATGACGCGGCCCGGCCTGCCGCCGGGCGCGGTGTTGGTCAGGCTGACCCGGACCTCCCGGATCGTCGTCACCACCGGTGACGCCGACAGTTGAGTCCCGGCCGCGTCGAAGTACGTGAAGGTCAGGCCGACCGCGTTGCCCACGAGCGTCTCCGCGGCGCCGCCGTTGAGCGCGCGGCTCACATTGTTGCCGGTGATGGTGTAGGTCACGGTCTCCACCGAGCGGACGATGCTGCCGGCGGGAAATGCGTTCGTGGGAGCCGAGGTCAGCGTGACGACGGTGCCGACCGCGGACAACACTTGCCGGACCTCTCGGGTGAGTCCATTGCCCAGATAGACCCACTCGCCGGCCGACAGGGCGGTGGTCGCGCGGTCCACCGTGAGCACGGCGCCGATCGGGTCCGCGGCGAGCCGCAGCTCGGTGCCCGTGGCATCCAGGGTGTCGCCATCGACGTCGCCGAGGAAGGTGATGCTGGTGGCCGTCGCCGCGGTGATCGCGTTACCCGCGCCGGTGGCGCCGGTATAGTAGGCGCCGGCCTGCGCGAGCTCACCGGCGATCTGGTCGATCCCCGCCCGGCTCTCGCCCTGCGCCTCCGCCGACGACGAGGCGCGCACGAACGTATCGAGCGAGACCTGCTGGACCTGGAGCAGCCCCCCGGCCAGCAGACCGAGGATCGCCGTGGCGACGACCAGCTCGCCGATGGTGAAGCCGCGGTGATCGCGGAGGATGGCAAGCATCGGCAGTCAGGGACGACCGGCGATCAGCGTGCGCAGGATGACGTTCTCCTGCACCGTGCCGGACGCCGTCGGCAGCGTATAGGTCACGGTCACGGTCACCGTCTTCATGGTGGCGGCCGGCGTCGCGTCGAGGACCCGCACCTCGCGCCGGAAGCCCGGCCAGCCGGCCACGGGGTTCTCGTCGGCGAACCCGACGGGCGTGCCGCTGCCGAGCTGGTCGACGGCGGGCGGCCCGACGGAGTACTGCAGGCGCTTGACCTGTTCGAGCCGCTCTTGCGCCAGCGTGGACGCCTGCGAGACGTAGTACCCGCGTGTGACCGCGGCGTGGCCCATCGTCATCGCCCCGGTCGCGCCGCCGGCCTGGATGACGCCGACCGCGGCAACCCCGGAGAAGGCGATACCGATGATGGCGATGGCGACGAGGCACTCGGCGAGCGTGAACCCCTTCTGCCCCGACACCAGGTTGGCAACCAGCGGTCGGCATGTCGCGCGCTGCGTGCTCATCGTCGAGGGGCACTTGTGCAAGGCAGTGGCCAGACGCGTCATGGTCCGAAAGATCAACGACAGTCGCGAGTTACGTGTCCGGTCCCGGAAGGATCCACGCCGGCTGGCGGGTAGATGACGAACAGCCGCAGGGCGCGGCGAACAGAAACCATCCGCTCGGACCCGGCGATTGACCGAGGCCGGGGCCGCCGCGTAGACTCCACCGCGTGCCGGCTGACTCGTTGCCCGCCTATCGCGTGAAGGCGCGGAACACCGCCCTCCAGAGCGAAAATGCGATCCACCACGACGACGTCGCGCAGCGTTACGGGTTCCGCGGCGGGCTCGTCCCCGGCGTGACCGTCTACGCCTACCTGACCGAGCCGCTGGTCGCCGCCTTCGGCCCGGGCTGGCTCGCCCGCGGCACCGCCACCGTGCGCTTTCACAAGCCCGTCATCGAGGGCGAGGAACTGGAGGTGACCGGCGCCGTGACCTCCCGCGGCGCGGGCGGGGTCAGCGTGACCGTGACTGGCTCCACCGCGGCCACGCCGGAGGCCGCCGTGCTGACGGCGACGCTGCCGGCCGGGTCGCCGACGCCCGTGAACCTCTCCGTGTACGGGACGGCGGCGCTCCCGGACCCCCGGCCAGAGGCGACACGCACGCACCTGGCGTCGGTGGACGTGCTCGGCACCCCGGAGAACACGTACGACGAGGGGTGCGCGGCCGAGTGGCTCGACAAGGTTTCCGATCCGCTGCCGCTCTATCGCGGCGGCGACGGCTGGGTGCATCCGGCGTTCTTCCTCGACCAGGCCAACCGCGCGCTGAGGCAGAACGTGCGGCTGGGGCCGTGGATCCACGCGGGCAGCGCGGTCCGGCACCTCGGCGGCGCGCGCGTGGGCGAGACGCTCGCCACCCGCGGGCGCGTGCGCTCCGTGTTCGAGAAGAAGGGCCGCGAGTTCGTCGAGCTGGATCTCGTGATCGTCGCCGGCCAGCGCCCCCGGCCCGTCGCCCACGTCCTCCACACCGCGATCTACCGTCTCTGAAGGCCCGTCCGATCCCTGCCCGGCCGCGCCGTTGCCCGCCGCCGGGCCGCGTGTTACAAACGGGCACCGCCAGGAGGCTCGAATGGATCTGACCTACTCCCCCGAGGACCGCGCGTTCCGCGACCAGACCCGGCGGTGGCTCGAGGCCAACACGCCCACGGACGACCTGAAGACGCTGGCGGAGCGCAAGGCGTGGCACCGCCGGCTCTACGAGGCCGGCTACGTGGGAATGCTGTGGCCCCGGGAGTACGGGGGCTGGGACGCCACGGCGATGCAGCAGGCGATCGTGCAGGACGAGATGGCCCGGATCAGCGCCCCGCCGGCGATCAACGGCCTCGGTATCGGGTTCATCGGGCCCACGATCATCGTGCACGGAACCGAGGCGCAGAAGCAGCGCTACCTCAGGAAGATGCTCACGGCCGAGGAGATCTGGTGCCAGCTCTACTCCGAGCCGAACGCCGGCTCCGACCTGGCCGGCCTGAAGACGCGTGCGGAGGACGCCGGCGATCACTTCGTCGTCAACGGCCAGAAGATCTGGACGTCGAGCGGCCCCATCGCGGACTGGGGCATCCTCCTGGCGCGCACGGATCCGAAGGTCGCCAAGCACAAGGGCATCTCGTGCCTCCTGCTCAACATGCGGCAGTCCGGCGTCGAGGTGCGGCCGCTCAAGCAGATCACCGGGCACTCGCTCTTCTCCGAAGTCTTCATGACGAACGCCCGGGCGGAGAAGTCGGACCTCATCGGCAGGCTCCACGAGGGCTGGGCCATCGCCCAGACCACGCTCGGGTACGAGCGCGGCGGCAACTCGCTCGGCCGGGTCACGCGCTACGCGATCGCTTTCACCCAGCTGGTGAGGGCGACGAAGCAGCTCAGGCGCAACGGCCGGCCGCTTCTCGAAGACCCGGTCGTGCGCGCGAAGATGGGCAAGCTCTACGCCGAGCTGGAGGTTCAGCGCTACGCCGGGTTGCGGGTGCTGTCGACCCTGAACAAGGGCGAGGCACCCGGGGCCGCCTCGTCGATCACCAAGCTGTCCTACACGGAGTTCGAGAAGCGCTACTACGAGACGGCGCTGGAGATCCTGGGACCGTGGGGACAGATGATGACGGCGCGCGAGGAGTTCGAAGAGATCGATACGTCATCGGGCGAGGCGGGGACCTGGGCCACCGCATTCCTGTGGGCGCGGGCGGGCACCATCTACTCCGGCTCGTCGGAGATCCAGAAGAACATCATCGGCGAGCGCGTGCTCGGGCTGCCCAAGGAAGTCCGCGCCGACCGCCTGAAGGCCTGACGCCGTGGATTTCGCGTTCACCCCCGACCAGACGCTGCTGAAGAACTCGGCCCGCGCGTTCCTCGACGAGCACTGCAAGCCCGCCACCGTGCGCCTGCTCTGGGACGACCCGCGCGGCGAGAGCGCGGCGATGTGGAAGGAGATGGCCCAGCTCGGGTGGACCGGCCTGTCGCTGCCCGAAGAGCACGGCGGCAGCGGCCTGGGCCTGGTCGAGGGCGCGCTGCTCCAGGAAGAGCTGGGGCGCGCCGCCTACCCCGGCCCCTACTGGCCGACGATGCTGGCCGCCGGCGTCATCGCCGAGAGCGGCAGCGACGTCCAGAAGAAGCGTTGGCTCGGCCCCATCGCCGCCGGCGACGCGCGGGCCGCCCTCGCGCTGCTCGACACCGACCTCGACTGGAACCCGGAATCGGTCGCCACCCGCGCCGAGAAGACGGGGGCCGGCTGGCATCTCACCGGCCTCAAGCGCTACGTCGCGTGGTCACACGTGGCCAGCGTGTTGCTGGTGCCCGCGCGCGTCCCCGAGGGCGTCTCGCTGTTCCTCGTGGACCCCGCGGCCCCGGGGCTGAGGGTCGAACCCGTCCAGAGCATGGATCCGGGCACGCGCCTGGCTCATCTCACGCTCGAGCGCGTCCCCGTCCGCAGCGAGGACGTGCTCGGCGCGCCGGGCTCGGCGACGCCGGTGCTGCATCGCCTCCTCGGCCGCGGCGCGCTGGGGGCCGCCGCCGAGATGCTGGGCGCCGCCCGGCGCTGTCTCGACATGGCGGTCGGCTATGCCAAGGTGCGCGAGCAGTTCGGGCAGCCCATCGGCTCGTTCCAGGCGATCCGCCACAAATGCGCCGACATGCTGCTGGAGACGGAGAACTCGCACGCCGCCGTCTACTACGCGGCGTGGGCGCTGGACGCCGGCGCCGAGGACGCGGCGACCGCGGCCTCGATCGCGAAGTCGTACGTCGGCGACGCCGCCCGCAAGGTGTGCGGCGAGGCCCTCCAGGTGCACGGCGGGATCGGCTTCACCTGGGAGTACGACCTGCACATGTACTTCAAGCGCGCGAAGGCGCTCGAGGCCCAGTACGGCGACGCCGAGTACCACCGCGAGCTGATCCTCGCCCGCGTCGCGACGTAGCGGAAGCCGTGACGCCCGGCCCGCCTCCGCTCGACGGCATCCGCGTCGCCGACCTGACCAGTTACATCGCCGGCTCCTACGCGGCGATGATGCTGGCCGACCTCGGCGCCACCGTGGTCAAGGTGGAATCGCTCGAGGGCGACTCGTTCCGCGAGCTGCCCGGCTTCTTCGGCTGGAACCGCGGCAAGCGCTCGATCGCCCTCAACCTCAAGGCGCCCGAGGGCCGCGAGATCGTCGAGCGCCTGGCCCGCGAGAGCGACGTCCTGATGGAGAACTGGCGCCCGGGGGTGGCGGACCGCCTCGGCGTCGGCCACGCCCACCTGTGCGCGCTCAACCGCGCGCTGATCTACTGCTCCGTGACGGCCTTCGGCTCCACCGGCCCCTACGCCGAGCGCCCCGGCTTCGACCCGATCCTCCAGGCCCTGGGCGGCCTCATGACCCTGCAGGGCTTCGGGGGCCCGCCGAAGTACCTGCGCACGGCGCCGACCGACTATTACACGGCCGCCCTGGCGGCGCAGGCCGTGCTGGCCGCCCTGTTCGTCCGCGAGCGCACGGGCCGCGGGCAGCGCATCGAGACCTCCCTGCTGCGCGGCGTGATGGCGCTGCAGTCCGGCATCGCGGTCGACTATCCGGGCAAGCCGTCCCTCGTCCGGGAGAACCCGACCTACCGGCTCTACCAGGCCGGCGACGGCGAGTGGTTCTTCCTGGCCTGCGGCAACCAGTCGTTCTGGAAAAAACTCTGCGCGGCGCTCGGCATGGAGATGTTCGCCGACGACCCCCGCTTCGCCTCCTGGCTCCTGCGACTGCAGAACAACGAGGCGCTGCTGCCGATCGTGGAGAAGCGCTTCCGCGAGAAGCCGCGCGCCGAATGGCTGGAGATCCTGGCCGCCCACGACATCCCCGCCGGCCCCGTCAAGACCGTGCAGGAGTTCATGGACGACCCCGCCGTTCGGCACCACGACATGATGCACGAGTACGACCATCCCGAGGTCGGCCGCCTGCGGGTGATGGGCCAGCCGCTCGTCTTCGCCGACACGCCCGCCCGGGACCCCGGTCCGCCGCCCACGCTCGGACAGCACACCGACGCCGTGCTGAAGGAGCTGGGCTACGACGCGGCGACCATCATCGACCTGCGCGCCCAGAAGGTGGTCCGATGAGCACGAGCTACGAAGCCATCCGGTACGAGGCGGCCGGCGGCGTGGCCACCATCACGCTGAACCGGCCGGACGTCCACAACGCGATGAACGAGGCCATGCGCCGCGACCTGTGGCGGTGCTTCGAGGGCCTCGCCACCGACGACGCCGTCCGCGTGGTCGTGGTGACGGGCGCCGGCGAGCGGGCTTTCTCCGCCGGCGCCGACATCCGCGAGTTCACGGCGCCCCAGGTGCCCACGGTGTTTCGCGAGCACCGGCGCCGGGTCGAGTACCGCTCGCTGATGGAGCGCTGTCCCCAGCCGATCATCGCCGCCATCCGTGGCCACTGCTTCGGCGGCGGCCTCGAGCTGGCGCTGGCGTGCGACCTCCGCATCGCGTCGGCGGATTCGCGGCTCGGCCTCACCGAGATCGACCTCGCCATCATCCCGGGTGGCGGCGGTACCCAGCGGCTGCCGCGTATGGTTGGGCGCGGCAAGGCGCTGGAGATGATCCTCACCGGCGCCAGGATCGACGCCGCCGAGGCACTCCGCATCGGCCTGGTGGAGCGGGTCGTGCCGGCCGGCGACGCGCTCAAGGCGGCGCACGAGCTGGCGTCGCTGCTGGCCGCCAAGGCACCGGTGGCGCTGCGGTACGCCAAGGAGGCCGTGGTCAAGGGCCTCGAGCTACCGCTGGCCGACGGCATCCGCCTCGAGGGCGATCTCTCCACGTTCCTTCGCACGACCGAGGACCGCCTGGAGGGCGCCCGGGCCTTCCTGGAGAAGCGCGCGCCGCGCTGGCAAGGGCGGTAGCGAGCGGGAGCGCATGGCGTTCTCGTACTACGCGCGCCTGTCGCGGTCCCAGCAGGCCGTCTACCGGAGGAGCGACGAGATCGTCGAGGTGCGCCTGCCCCAGCCGGCCGCGCTGTACCCCGCGGTGGAGGCGTTGATGCGGGCGCTGGCGACGGAGGACCGCGCGAGGGTGCAGCACGCGACCGATCACTTGATCCACGGGCTCGTCGACGCGCTCGGCGTGCCGCCGGTGAAGGTGGAAGTGCTGGCGGCGCGGCCGCACGCGAAGTGGGGCGAGCTGCACGGGCTCTACACCGCCGAGCGCGGCAAGATCCCGAGGGTCCAGCTGTGGATGCGCACGGCCAAGCGGCGGCGGGTCGTCGCCTTCCGCACGTACCTCCGCACGCTGCTGCACGAGGTGGGGCATCACCTCGACTACGCGCTGCTCCGGCTCCGCGATTCGTACCACACCGAGGGCTTCTACAAGCGCGAGTCGAGCCTGTTCCACCAGCTCGTGCCCGAGCCGCGTGCGGCCGTCCCGAGCGTGGAGGCGTGGTACCACCGCGGTCCCGACGAGCGGCTGGCCCACCTGGCCAGGACGCCCGATCAGGTGGGCCGGGCGATCGCCGACCGCGCCGAGAAGGTCCTCGGGCGCCGGCCCGCCCCCGAGGCCTGGGCGCCGGTCGAAGTGATCTGCCATCTGCGCGACACCGAGGAGGCGTTCGGCCAGCGCGTCGAGGCGATCATGGACATGGACGAGCCGGTTCTGACGGCCGTCGGCCCAGCCGACCGCTGGGCAGCGGAGCGGCAGTATCGGCGCCACGACCCGGTCGCCGCCCTCGCCCATTTCCGCCGGCGCCGGGGCGAATCGCTGGAGACGCTGATGACGCTGGCGCCGGCCGACTGGCAGCGCGGCGGCGAGCATCCGGCCCGTGGGCGCCTGACGCTCGACATGCTGGTGGCCCACATGGCCTGGCACGACGACAATCACCTGGAGCAGCTCACTCGCGCCCTGGAGGGACGACCCTGATGGCGACCATGGAAGAATATGCCAAGCAGCCCCGCGAGCAGCGCATGCAGCGCCTCACGCGCACCGCCGACGAGCTGGCCGGCGCCGTCAAGGGTCACGGCGACGCCGCGCTCTCGCGCCGGCCCGACGCCAAGAACTGGGCGGCCAAAGAAGTGGTTTGCCACCTGCGCGACACCGAGGAAGCGTTCGGCGGCCGGTTCGAGCAGATCCTCGCGATGGACACCGACCCTCGGCTCCCCGGGCCGAGCGCCGACCGCTGGGCCGAGGAGCGCCAGTATCTGCGAAACGATACCGCTGAGGCGCTGGCCGCTTTCCGCAAGCGCCGCGAGGAGACGCTCGCCACGCTCGCCGCGCTCACGCCCGCCCAGTGGGACAAGGGCGGCATCCATCCCGTGCGCGGTCGGATGACGATCGACACCTTCCTCACGCTCATGGCCTGGCACGACGACAACCACCTCGACCAGCTCAGGCGCGCGCTCGAGGGGAAAGCCTAGGGATCAGCCATGGCGGCGATGAGCCGGCGGAGGTCCGGCAGCCTGCCGATGCGCTGATCGACCGGCGCGCGAGGACCGCTGCTCTGCGGCACGCCGACCTGGCGGAGCAGCCGCCGGGCGGCCCGCGGCGTCAGCGGGGGCTGCCCCCGCTCGCGCCGGATGCCCTGCAGGCAGGCCAGCACACCGGCGACGATCGCCGCGGCGCTGGAGGTGCCGCCGAAGCGGCCCGTGTACCAGCGGGTCTTCGTGTGGCGTCCGCCCTGGAGCGTTCCGTACCCGCACGTCGTGACCGCCTTGCCCCACGCCTGCACGTCGACGCGACGGCCATGGTTCGAGAAGTCCAGCCGTGATCCCGCCGGACCGTAGTCGCCGTCGGGTCTGAGTGGATCCGGATCCCAGTCGTTGATCCCCGGCGGCGGGGCCCCGGCGCCCACGATGATGGCGCCCGAGTCGTGACCGTGGGAGGGATTGAAGGGGTTCTTCCAGCCGTCGCGGGCGAAGCTCCTCTTGGGCGGGCGGTCGTAGACGGGGTCATCGAGGTTCTCGTGCCCGTTGCCGGCCGCTTCGACGACGATGATGCCGCGACTCGTCGCCGCCTGGATCGCCTCGAAGTTGTGCGGCCACCACTCGATGGGAATGGCGCCGGGGGCGCCGGACAACCGCGGGTCCTCGCGCTCGCGCGGGCCGCCCTTGTGGAGCTCGATGAGGAGGAGGTCGCCCGCGCTCAGTCGTGCGGCGGCCAGCCGGATGGCGTCGGCCGTGTCGTGGCGGGCCAGGCTGTCGAAGGCCGAGACCCCGAACACCATCGCCTCCGGACAGATCCCGGTGACGCCGAAGTCCGTGCGATCACCGCCGATCACGCCGGCCACCGCCGTGCCGTGACTGACCCAGCCCTCGTCGCGGAGCGCATGCCCGCCCACGATTCCGCCCTGGTGCTGCTGGAGGTCTTCCTGACTGAAGCGCCACCCACCCTCGATGTCGACGATCTTCACGCCGGCTCCCCGGCCACCGGGGATCGACCACGCATAGCGGGCATCGATCCCGACGGGCGCGCGCTCGAGGTAGCGCTGGAAGCGCGAGAAGTCCGGCGTGACGGCCGGCGGCGGGTCCTTGCGGGCTTTCATGTGCGGTGGAACCGCCGGCAGGCCGATGCCGGACGTCCCGAAGGCAGCCGTGATCAGGTCGAGCTTGCGCAAACGCCGGATCAGTGTCTCGAGGGAGCGCGGGCGGCCGTGCACACGGTAGTACTGCGACAGGTCGCCGATGCGGTGATCGCGCCTGAGCCGTTCGCCGGTCTCGGCGAAGACCGGGCGCATCCGCGCGCCCGCGGCGGCCACGGGGCGTTCCAAGCGCGCGAGGGCCGCGCCGGGCTGCGCGACCACGATGAGCTGCGTGTCACGCGCGGCCACGGGGCGATCTCCTGCGCTCCGGCCGCCCGACTTCCGAGAGGGTGATCCGGTTCAGCAGCGCGAGCCGGCGCCGCATCGTCACGGCGACGAACGCCCGTTCGCCGTCCGCGACGGCCCGCTCGATCAGGCCAGCCGTGTAGCGGACGTGCCGCGTCTCGTCGCGCAACAGAGCCCGGAGCATCCGGGCCAGCCGTCCCCGGCTGCCGGCCGGACAGTAGGCGGCCACGATCGGCATCATGAGCAGCTGATTGATGCGCGTCCGTATCTCGCCGAGATTCATCTGGATCAACGCGTCCAGCAGGGCACGCGGCCGCACCGGCCGGCGCGGAGGCGGCCGGTCCAGGGCGCTGTAGCGCGGCGAGAGCGCGCGGAAGGACGGGCGCCGGCCCGGCGGGATCGCCCCGGGAAACACGAGGTCCAGCATCGCCAGGTACATGAGGGCGTGGCCGCTCTCGTCGAGCGCGTGGCGGCGCACGGCTTCGGCAATCCCCGGATCGTGGGCACGACCGGCCAGCGCCCACAGCTCCCGGGACCCCCGACCCTCCTTCGCGGCGTTGATCAAGAGCGACTCGGCGAACCACCGCGGATCGGACGCCAGCGCCCGGTATCGCGCCCCGTACCAGTCGGCGCCGAACACCGGAGCCGCGCTCCGGCAGGCTGCTCGCAACGTTCGCGCGTACACGGGGAACGGATCGGCTCCGCGGCGCCGCAGGGCGCGCAGGGTGAGCTCAGCCGCCACCGCGCTCGGCACGATCGCTGGCGACCGGAGGGGTCAGGCGAACGGGGAGTTGGTCGGCGCGAACCGGCGCCGGGAGCCGGCCTTTCTGCCCCGGCTGATCACGAGGCGTCCCCCCGAGATCCGCGCGCGTAGCTCGAACTCACCACGCGCCGGCAGCGCCTTCCGCTGCGCAGCGGTGAGCTTCAGCGTGATGGGCTTTGGCTTGGGCTTGGACCGTTTCCGCGCCATGAGAAGACCCTCCCCCGTGGTGAATCGTGACGCACGCTGTTTCGCATGCGGCCCGAAGCAAAGTCAAGGCCTTTCGGGGCCTGGCTCGGTGACAGCCGCCTCGAGAAGGCGCCGCGCGCGCGTCGCGTACGGCGGCGCACCGAGCGCGAGGAAGGCGCGCTCGGCCTCGCCGGCATGCTCGACAACCGCCTCACGCCGGCCGGCCGCCGCCGCGACGTCCGCGAACGACAATCGTGTGCGCGCCACCTCGAACGCTGCCTGCATCGACTCGAACATCCGCAGGGCTTCGGCCAGGTGTGCCTCGGCCTCCGTGAACCGCCCCCGCGCCCCGGCCGCGGCGCCGAGCGCGCGCTCGGCCAGCGCGATGCCGTAGGGGAACCCGGCCGTGCGGTTCACCTCCAGGCTCTGCGCCGCCAGCGCCTCGGCGCGCTCCACCACCCCGGCGGCCAGGCACGCTTCGCTCAGCCAGGCCAGGAAGCGGCCCTGCGTCGGCCGGACGCCGAGCTCGTCGAGCTGCACGATCGCCTGGCCAAGCAGCGGAATCGCCCGCGTCGCATCGCCGCACTCGAGGTAGGCGTATCCGAGCTGTCCCGTGGCGAAGGCGGTGTTGACCGGGTCGGGAGAGTACTGAAGCGCGCGCTGGCAGGCGGCGATGGCGGTCTCCCATTCCCCGCGCGTGGCGTCGATCCAGCCGCTGGTCCACGCCGCATAGTTCTGAAGGTGAGGGTCTTCCATGGCCGCGCCGATGCCGTGGGCGCGGGTCGTCGCCGCCCGCGCCCCCGCGAAGTCGCCCATCAAGGTCGCGCTGACGGCCTCGATCCAGTGAGCCATGCCGAGCCACCAGGTGTCACGCGTCCGTTCCAGCAGGAGCACGGCCTCCCGCGCGTGCTCCACGGCGCGGTGCGGCCGTCCGGACGAGTACTCCTCGTACCCGAGGAGGAAGTAGGCGCGGCCCAGCGTCGCATCGTCCTTGCACGCGCGGGCCGCATCGATGGCGCGCCTGACGTTGGAGGCCGCCCGCTGGTGGTCGCCCAGCCGGCTATAGCCGCGGGCCAGCCAGAAGTAGTAGGGGCCGGCCTGGGCGGGGTCGCCGAGCTGCTCGACGCGCCCGCTGAAGGACAGGAGCAGCCCCACCGCCTCGTCCAACCCTCCAAGCAGATGGAGCGAGGTGACCTCCCGCACGAGCAGCTCCAGCACGCGCGCGTCGCGCGCGCGGCCGGCCGGAAGGCGCTCGGCATGCCCGCGGGCGGCCCGGAAGCTGGTCACCGCCTCGCGATGCGCGTGGCGACGCACGGCCCGCTCGGCGGTCAGGGCCAGGTAGTCCGTTGCCTTCGCGTGATCGCTCGTCCGGGAATAGTGGTGGGCGAGCTGGTCGGCCGCCTCATCGAGCCGGTCCGCGCGCAGGGACTCCAGCGCACGGGCGGCGGTGGTGTGCAGTGCCTCCCGATCGGGCGGCGGCAGGCTCCCGTAGGCCACCTCCTGGGTCAGGGCGTGGTTGAAGACGTAGGTCGTCTCGTCCTCGACGCTTCGCTCGTACAGGAACTGCTGACGGGTCAACAGTTGCAGCAGCGGCCCGTGCCCGGTGGGGACTGGCCAGACCCGTTCCAGCAGCGTCAGCGGGACGTCGAGCCCGAGGACGGCCGCGGCCTGGAGCAGACGCTTCGCCTCTCCGGGCAGCCGCTCGATCCGGGCCAGGACCACCTCCTGGAGCGTTTCCGGCACCGGCGGCGTGGCCAGGTCCCCCTGTTCGCCGGCGGCGCGGGCCAGCTCCTCGATGAAGAAAGGGTTGCCCTCGGACCGCGCGACGACGAGCGGCGCGAGGCGACCCGCCGCGTGGCCCGGGCCGAGGACTGCGTGCGCGAGGCTGAGGCTATCCTCGGGAGCCAGTGGCTGCAGCGCCAGCTGGGTCGCCCAGGCCCGTTCCATCCAGGGTGGTCGATAGCCCGGCCGGTAGGTCGCCACGAGCATGATCGGCGCCCCCGGCACCGCGTCGGCGAGCGACGTCACGTAGGCTTCCGACGTCTTGTCCATCCAGTGGAGGTCCTCGATGACGATGACGAGCGGTGACAGGCGGCCGCGCCGCACGTGCAGCTGTCGAAGCGCATCGAAGATCCGGACCTGGATGGTCTCGGGGCTGAGCACGCCGAGCGCATCCACGCCTGCCTTCACACCGAGCAGGTGCAGCAGGTAGGGCGTGACCGTGGCCCCATCCATGCCGGCCTCGCGGAGCGCGCGCGCCAGCTTGTCGGTGATGACGTCGGGCTCGTCGTTGTCACCGATGCCGCACTGGGCCCGCACGAGATCGAGAAGCGGCAGGTACGGGATGTCGGCGCCGTAGGACTGACACTGTCCGTCGAGCCAGGTCAACGCCTCGCCCTGGCCCCGCCGACGGGTCTCGTCGAGCAGGCGCGACTTGCCGATGCCGGCGTCGCCGGCGATCCCGATGAGCTGTCCCTGCCCCCTGCGAACCGCGGCCAGACGGCTTTCCAGCAGCTGCAGCTCATGGTGCCGGCCGACGAACTCGTTCACCCGCCCACCCATCCCCACGCCCGTGCGCCGGCGGCCGACGAGGGTTTGCGTCGGCTCGCGGCCGGCGACCGGGCCGAGCCCCGCGGCAAGCTCGAACCGCCGGCGCAGGAACGCCGCCGCCGCCTCGGTCACGACGATGCTCTGCAGCGGCGCCCGCTCGACCAGCTCATCCAGCACCGGCCACAGATCGTGACGCTCGTCCATGTCGAGATCGGCGGTGCCGCCGGCGGCTCCGACGAGCACCGACGCGATGTGAAGGCCCAGTCGCACGCCGGTCTCACCACGCTCGTCGCGCCGCATCCGCTCGATGGCCTTCACGATCGCCATGGCGGCGTGGGCAGTGCGGTCGGCGGCGTCGCCGACGGCGTCGAGGCCGAACGCCGCGGCCAGGCCGATGGGGCCGATGCCCTCGATCCGGCCGCCGAACGTGCGGGTCTTGTCGACGACCACCTCGAGCGCGCGCGCGGTTTCGAGCGAGGCCTCGGGCCCGGCGGGTGGCAAGAGGGCCACGCGCAGGAATGCGACCGGCCGGCGTTCCCAGCGCCGCGCGATCGCGACGGAGGCGGCAGGCGTGGCGACCAGCGGGGAGACCGGGGGCGTCGACTCGCTCTGCTCCCGGCGAGGCTTCACCGCCGGCCGACGCGCGGGCGGTTCCTTCCCCGCTCCCTCGCGCAGGCCGTACTTGTCCATCCGCGCGCGGAGCGTGTTGCGCGAGATACCGAGCAGCGCGGCCGTACGGGAGATGTTGCGGCCCGTCCGGGTGAGGACTTCGACGAGGTGCGCGCGCATCGCGTCGTCGAGCGAGACCGGCCCCTCGACGCGCGGAGCCGGCGCCACGGCCGCGCCCGGCGTGTCGCCGAGCGCCAGCGCCTGGGCGGTGACCTCGGCCGACGACGACATCAGCACGGCCCGCTCGAGCACGTTGGAGAGCTCGCGCACGTTGCCCGGCCAGTGGTAGGCGCCCAGCGCGTGGCGGGCGTCGGGGGCGAGCGCCCGGCGTGGCACGCCGTAGTCCGCGCACACGCGGGCGAGGAAGTGCTCGGCCAGGGCCAGGACGTCGCCCCCACGCTCGCGCAGAGGCGGCAGAGCGACCGTGAGAACGGCCAGGCGGTGGTACAGGTCCTCGCGGAAGCGGCGCTCGCGGATGGCCACTCTCAGATCCTCGTTGGTCGCGGTGAGGATCCACACGTCGATGGGCTCGTCGCGCGTGGCGCCGAGACGGCGCACGGTGCGCTCCTCCAGCACCTTGAGCAGCTTGGCCTGGAGGGCCTCCGGCAGCAACCCGATCTCGTCGAGGAAGATCGTGCCCCGGTGGGCGGCCTGGAAGAGGCCGGGCTTGGAGCGGCGCGCGTCGGTGAAGGCGCCGCGCTCGAAGCCGAACATCTCCGCCTCGAGCAGCGTGTCCGGGATCGCCGCGCAGTTGACGTCGATGAATGGGCCGTCGGGCCGCGTCCCCGCCCGGTGGATCATGCGCGCCAGGAGACTCTTGCCGGTGCCCGTCTCGCCGTGGATCAGGATCGACGGCAGCCGGCGGGAGTCCTGCTGCCGGGTGAGCAGCCGAGCGACCGTCTCGCGAACCGCCCGGAGACCGGGACTGTCGCCGATCAGGTCGGAGAGCGCCTTCATGGACGGCATCTTACCCTCTTACCGGGCGAGTTGGTGTTCAGCTCCTGACCACCACGGACCGGCTTGACCGGTCGACTGCTGATCAACTCCTTGATTTTGCAGCTGTCATCCTTGGTACTTCGATTGCGTTGCACATCGCTCGTGCTCGACCAGCTCACACCTGTACGAAGTGAAGAGATCATGAGCGAGGCATGGTCGGTCCGCTGGTACACGCCGCTGCTCGCGGCGGCCGCCGCGGTGCTCGTGCTGCTCATTCTCGCCCTGGCAACCGTCGAGGTGCTCACCGCGGCGGCTCCCAGGGCCGTGGCGCCGCGTACGTGGACGACGCCACTCGGTCGCGTCGAGGCCGCACTCGGGGCCGGCGACACCCGCGCGGCCCTGTCGTGGTGGCATGAGGCCCGCGCCACCGCCCTCCGCAGCGGGCAGTGGGAGGGCATGATCGAGGTCGGCGATGCGGCGCGGCGCTTCGCTGACGGGGCCGGCCTCGCCCGCCGGGCCTACCTCACCGCCCTCTTCCGGGCGCGCCGGCAGCGCTCGCTGGACGGAGCGCTGCGCGCCGCCACCGCGTTCGGCGAGCTCGGCGACCGCGACGCGCTTGCACAGGCACTGCGCATCGCCGCGCGCGAAGCCGGCCCCGACCTCGGCGCTCAGGCGCGCGTGCGAACCGCCGCCACGCGCTGGATGCCGACACCGCTCACCCCCGAAGGCCAGGCTTTCCGGATCCCTGGAGGACAGCAGCCATGATGATCGAGCCCGTGCTGACCCGCGCGCCGTGGACTCCGCACCTGGAGACCATGGACATGGCGATCGCCACCCACAGCGCCAGCGCGGCGGTCCTGGCCTGGCGCAACGCATACTCCTCCGCCCTCGACCAGCCCGGCTGGCAGGGGCTCGTGGAGGTCGCCGGGGCCGCACTGCGCATCGGGGCCATCCCGGGCTTCAGGAAGGCGGCCGAGTCCCGGGCGCGCGAGAGCTACTGGACCGCGCTGTTCCGCGCGCGCCGGCAGGGCTCGCTCAACGGGGTGCTCGACGCTGCCGAGGCGTTCGGCGCGCTGGGCGATGGGATGATGGTGGAGCAGTGCGTCCGGATCGCCGAGCGCCTCGCCCTGCTCACCGGCGACGCCGCCGCAGCCGACCGGGTGCGGGCCCTGGCTGCGGACCTCGCCCAGCGTTACGTCGAGGCCGACCGGCCCGAGATGACCTCGCGGCTCGCGTTCCCTCGCTGAGGCCGGGCTCTCAGTAGCGGGACCGCTGAGAGGGGGGGCCCAACTCCTGGGCGCGAGGGTCCTTGATCTCCGGCTTGCCCGAAGGACTGACCGCGACCCAGCCTCGGCTTCGCATACAGGCGTCGTCGAGCCTGCCGCCCTTTGAGCAGGCCGCGTGGTCGCGTCGGAATTCCTCGGTCGTGTACTTCTGGTTCAGCTTCAGCCACTCACGCTCGTCGGAGGCGCAGGCGCCGATGGCCAGCACCGCGGCGACGGTCAGGACGGGCCCGAGGGGGATACGCATTGCGCCGCATTGTACCGGGTGTAAGGTCTAGAAGGGAATTCTCCCATGGGCGACCAGTGGCCGAGCGAGGTGTGGTCGGGGCTCCTGCAGGTGCGCGAGCGGTTGCTCGCCATCCTGCCGGGGTTGCTCGTGCTGCTCAGCTTGCTGGCGCTCGGTCTTCTGCTAGCGTGGTTGGTCCGGGTCGCGGTGTCACGGGTGAGCCGCTCGCTCGGGGTCGATCGGGCCTTCGAGCGCTGGGGCCTGGCCCCCTCGTTGCGCCGCTCGGGGATTCTCCGCTTGCCGTCCGACGTCCTCGGTCTCGTCTGCTTCTGGTCGATTTTCATCCTGTTCGCCAGCGTCGGCGTCGACAGGCTCGCACTCCCCGGGGTCCCCGGTGCCACCGCACTGCTCATGGCGTTCCTGCCACCCTTGTTCGCTGCGGCGCTGATCTTGTTGACCGGCTGGCTCGTGGCGAACTTCCTGAGCCAGGGGGTGCTGATCGCCGCGGTCAACGCGAGGGTTCCGGAAGCGCGAGTGCTGGCCCGCGCCGTGTACTGGAGCGTCCTGCTCTTTGCCTTTGCCACGGCTTTGACGCACCTCGGCATCGGCAAGGAGATGGTCCTGGTGGCATTCGGCATCACCTTCGGTGGCTTCGTGTTCGCCCTGGCTCTCGCCTTCGGGCTGGGCGGCCGGAACCTCGCCCGTCACATCCTCGAGCGTCGCCTCCGGCGCGCTGACCCACCCCCGCAGGAACGCAACAGTCATTGGTAGGTGGGGGGCCACGAATTGGCCCCCCACACCCCCCCGGGTGGCTCGGAGCGGCCCCGGGGGACCCGGGGCGCTCCTCGAGGCTGGCCGGGGTTTGGGGAGGTCGGACCTTACCGGGGGCGCTCGGGGCGCTCCGCTGGCATGGCGGAGGTACGGAGACAAACCCTGGCCGGTCGCTGAGTGGCGTTCGGACGTCTCCGTCTAGGGCTTTGAAGGGGGGAACAGGACGTAGCCGACGGCGGTGCGGTCGAGCCAGATCCGCTGGATTTCTCGGAGAGGGTAACGGCGGGGGACGCTGGCCGCCGTCGGCGCGGCGGGGTCGTTCACCAGCACATCGTCCCCCTCCCAGCCGGTGAGCGCGAGCAGGTGGCCGGGGGTTTCGGCGATGGCGGCGCCGCTCAGCTCGCCGGCGCGGTAACGCACCGAGGCGATTACCGGGAGCCGCTGCTCGAGGCACCAGGCCGCCGCCGCCCAGTCCGGGAAGCGCAGCAGGTAGCCGGCGAGGCCTCGCCGTCCCGCAGCCACGATCGCGGCCGGCCACACGCCGTACAGGTCTGAGCCCGGATGGAAGACCTCGGCCGCAAGCGGCGCCAGAGGCGCCGGGCGCCGCCAGTAGGCGAGCACCATTGCGACGCACGTGGGCGAGCAGATCCGGGGCGCGATCGCGGCGTCGGCCTGCATCTGGCTCAGGGCCGGCACGTCGAGCCGCGTCGCCCGCGCAATCTCCACCGTGGCCGCGGGCGCGGGCGCCGAGGGCTCAGAGATCGAGAGCGTCAGCATCCAGGGCGCGGCCAGGACGGACTCCGCGCCCCGGACCCGCGCTCGAACGCGCACGGCCTCGACGGGGGCGCGCGCGCGGAACACGTCGACGTCGACCTCGAGCGCGTCGTTGGGTGGCAGGGGTGCGAACTCCGCCGGACCCAGCCCGATCGACGCAACCCACGACGACCAGCGCCCGTCCACGCGCACCGACAGCTCGAACCGCACACCGTACCCCACCGGGGTCAGCGCGGTGAACGAAGGAACGAAGTGCGCGGCCCCGGCGGCCGGCCACGGCGGCGCCTCGATGAGCGCCTCGTCATCTGCGAGGCGCACCGCCGGCGCCGGCGGCGCGCCGAGCTCTCTCCGGCACGCCGGCGGAATCGCCCCGATGACCATCGTGAGGGGCAGCCCGGAAACCACGCCCCACAGGCCCGACGTCATGGCCGAAACTGGAAAGAAAATTCGCTGCGCGACGCAGGCGTAGAAGGGAACTGTGCGCCGAGTTTCATCGCCGCCGGCGGCACCTTGCTTGCAGCTCGTCGCGCGTTGGACCCCTCACGACACCCGGACGACACGCGAAAGGAGCGTTCATGGTGACCTTCGGAAAGTGCGCATGGGACGGCTGCACCCGACACGCCGAAAAAGAATCGACCGGCGCCTGCCGAGCCCATCACGTGGTCATTCGCGACTCGCGCTGCCAGAAGTGCCAGGGCCGGCTTGCAAGCCGGACCGAGCTGGACAGCCGTCATTGCCGCCGCTGTGCCGCAGTGCGCGCCGCCTGACGCCCACCCGAGTCGACCCGGGTGGATCCGCCGTGGCATTGCCGTTGCTACTCCCCTGAGCCATGCCGCCAGAGCCGCCGCCGCGTGACGACTCCGCCTCGAACGCCGTCGTCCATCACTTCACAGTCCTGCGCGGAATGGCTGTCGCGGTCGTCATCGAGACAAGCGACTGGTATCTGGGGCTGATCCAAGCGGCGCTGGCGCGCGTGCGGCTGGAGGGCGACAACTGAGCCGGCGGTGAGTCGGGGGCCGCGAGCGGGCCTTCCGGCTCCGCCCGCAGCATCCCCTTGTTCAGGTTGCGCGGCGCTACGGCCGCGCGCTCCGGCATCGCCGGAGCTTTTTTTCATCGGATCACGGCACCGACGTTGGCCGCTAGCTGGCCAGCCTCGGCGCAACCTTCGAGCCCGGTGGCGTGTCCTCCATGCGCACCCCCTTTGCTTCCGGTGTGCGTCCCGACGGGACGGGATCCGCGTCCCGTCGCCTCCTATCTACGCCCGCCGCCGGCCGAGGTCAAGTGGCAACCGCGAGGGTACGTGCTCCGCTTCACGAGCCCCGCAGCCGCGGATCGAGCACGTCGCGCAGCGCGTCGCCCAGCATGTTGAATCCGAACACCACGAGCGAGATCGCCACTCCCGGCCAGATGGCGATCCAGGGCGCGCTGTACATGTACGTGCGGCCCGAACCCGACAGCATCGAGCCCCACGAGGGATGTGGGGGCGGGATGCCGAAGCCGAGGAACGACAGGGCAGATTCGGCGAGGATGACACCGCCGAGCCCGA
>DASTOJ010000199.1:0-9972 GCA_035762565.1 Candidatus Methylomirabilota bacterium
CTGCTCTCGCAGAACGGCCAGGGCGGCTCGGTGCCCGGGCTGAGCTACATGGGCAACCAGGGCAACAGCTACGCCTACAACAGCGTGACGTTCGCCGAGAACGAGGAGCGCAGCCCCTGGGAGCCCTTCCACGTCCAGCACGGCCTCAGGCCCGAGGACAGCGCGGTCAGCGTCTTCTCCGGCGTGCGCTCGACGGCGTTCACCCTCGGGCTTCGCGAGGCCTACTGGCGCGAGCACGTCCGCAACCTCCTGCGCGGCATCGACCCCAACGGCCCTCCAACCCTGCTCCTCGACCCCATCGCCGCCCGGCAGTTCGTCACGCGGGGCGGGTTCACGAAGAAGGCCGCGCTGATCGACTGGCTGCACGACAACGCCCTCATGCCGGCCGCCCAGTACTGGGACTACCAGCTCGTGCAGAACTACATCTACCCGCGCGCCACGTTCGGCGAGGAGCCGTGGGCGTCGAAGCTGAAGGCGGCGCCCGAGGCCCTGATCCCGATGTTCCGCCGGGAGGACATCCACGTCGTGGTGGTGGGGGGCGAGACCAACGGGTACTGGCGCATCATGGGCTGCAATTACCAGAAGACCGTCTCGGTCGACGACTGGCGCTGAGACGCGATATCCTTAGCCCCGCCGACGACGGACCGCCCAGGAGGCGCCATGCGCTATCAGAGGATCTCCGCCGACTGCCACATCGACCTGCCGATGCTCGCCCCCGATTTCTTCACCGCCAACGCCTCGGCGGCGCTCAAGGACCGGATGCCCTACGTCACCGACGGCCCCGATGGGCCGTACTGGACCTGCCGGAACGGCGGCTCGTTCGGGCTCCTGAGCGGCGTGGGACCGGCCGGCCAGAAATTCGTTCCGGGCCAGAACTACCGCGTGGACGTGATGGCCGCGACGGGACTTTACGAGGACGGCGCCAAGGGCATCCGCCGTCCCACCGACCCGGCCCTGCGCGCCAAGGACATGGACCGCGACGGGGTCCAGGCCGAGGTGATCTTCGGCATCCTCGGGGCGGCGACCCGGCTCAACGATCCGGCGGCGGCCAACGAGATGTTCCGCATCTACAACGACTGGCTGGTGGATTTCTGCAAGCACGACCCGGAGCGGTTCATCGGCCTGGCGTGCCTGCCCTACGGCGACATCGACGCCGCCGTCAAGGAGATCCATCGCGTGGCCAAGCTGGGCCTGCGCGGCGTGGAGCTCTCCTGCTCCTGGGACATGGACCCGATGTGGCACCCGGTCTGGGAGCCGCTCTGGAAGGCCATCCACGAGGTCGACCTGCCGCTGCACTTCCACACGTTTCCGGCGGTGCCGCCCGGCCTGCTCGACAAGCAGACGGGACGCAGCCGGCGCGCGGCGTTCTTCACGGTCGTGTCGGGCTTCCAGATGAACCTCGTCAATATCCTGGCGGCCGTCGTCGGGGCGGCCGTCCTCGAGCGCTACCCCAACGTCCGCATCTCGTTCGGCGAGAGCGGCATCGGCTGGATCCCCTACGCGCTCGACCGCATGGACTTCGAGTGGGAGGACCGCTTCCGCGACCTCGGTCTGACGATGAAGCCCAGCGACTCCTGGCGCCGCCAGTGCAAGGGGACGTTCCAGTTCGACCGCATCGGCACCAAGTTGATCGAGGAGATGGGTGTGGAGAGCCTGATGTGGGGCTCCGACTATCCGCACGCCGACGGCGTGTGGCCGGAGTCGTCCAAGTACATCGAGGAGCAGTTCGGCCACCTGCCGGCCGGCGTCACGCACAAGATCACCTGCGAGAACGCCGGGAAGTTCTACGGCCTGATCAAGTAGCCTGACGCCGGCGCGCGCCGGGGTCCGGTCAGCCGGCCACGTCGATGGTGCGCTCTCGCGGGCCCTCGAATTCGACCAGCACGATGTGCTGGAAGCGGCCGAGACCGAGCCGGCCACCCCGCACCGGAATCGACACGGACGGGCCGACCAGCGCGCTGAGCACGTGGGCTCGGACGTGATCGGCGGAGTCGTGGACATACGCCGTCTGCGGCACCAGACCGTAGAGCACGGTGAGCAGATCCTCGGCGATGCCGTCCTCGTTGGTGAGAATGGTCAGCGCACAGGTCGTGTGCTGGACGAACAGCGTACAGACGCCGTCGCCCATCGAGGCCGCCGCCGCCGCGACGTCCCCGGTGATGTCGATCACCTCTTCGCGCGCCTTGCTGTGGACGGTGATCATCCGCGGGGCCCCCAGGTGGCGTATAGTACTGCGCCATGACTGCCCCGACCACGCCCAAGTTCGTGACGCTGCCCGAGATCCGCCGTGCCGCCTACGAGCGCCTGCCGCGCGACCACTGGAATTTCGGCGACGGCGCCGCCGAGACGGAGAGCACCAAGCGGCGCAACCGCCGCCACCTCGACCGGCTGGCCATCCAGCAGAACGTGCTGGTGGACGTAAGGAAGATCGACCTGCGCACGAGCCTGCTCGGCGTGCCGCTCGAGTGGCCGGTCGCGGTCGCGCCGATGGGCGGCCTCGTCCTGTTCCACCCCGAGGGCGACGTGGAGATGGCCCGGGGCGCCGGCCTCGGCACCACGCTGCAGTGGCTCAGCGGCGCCACCGGCTGGCCGGTCGAGGACGTGGCCAAGGTCGGCGCGGCGCCGCAGATGTTCCAGCTCTACGCCCACGGCGACCATGGCTGGATGGCCGAGCTGCTCGGCCGCGTGGAGTCCTCCGGCTACCAGGCGGTGGCGCTCACCGTCGACGTGCAGAAGTATAGCCGCCGCGAGCGCGACGTCTTCCACCGCTTCAGCCCGCGCAAGGCCATGGAGATCGCGCCGAACCCGCGCGGCCCGCTGGCCGACTTCCAGTCGGGGCTCACGTGGAAGGACGTCGAGTGGCTGATGAAGACGACGCGGCTGCCCGTCGGCCTCAAGGGCATCCTGACGGTGGCCGACGCCCGGCGCGCGGTGGACATGGGCGTGCGACTCATCTGGGTCTCCAACCACGGCGGCCGCCAGCTCGACCACACCCAGTCCACGATCGAGGCCCTGCCGCCGATCGCCGACGCGGTGGCCGGCCGCGCGGAGATCGTCATCGACGGGGGCTTCAACCGGGGCACCGACATCATCAAGGGCCTGGCGCGCGGCGCCCGGGTGGTGGCAGTGGGGCGCACGATGCTCTGGGGCCTGGCCGCCGACGGCGCCGCCGGCGTGGCGCGCGTGTGCGAGATCATGCGCGACGAGCTGCAGATCAACATGGGCCTCTGCGGGCGCACGAAGATCGCCGAGCTCACGCCGGACCTGATCTTCCGCGCAGACTGAAGCGGGCTCGGGCTGGCGGCGGGGCGGTCCCGCTCCGCGCTTCACGCACGCCTGTACCGCGCCGTCGAGGACCTCCGCGTGGCGGTGGAGCCGTGGGTCATGACGGGGACGAGTTCGAAGAGACCTGAGCAGGTTCGCTGAGACGCGGCCGGCCCACGCGCCCACTACACCAAGACGAATCGGTGTGCATCGGCGTTCGTGGATGGTCCGATCTGGGTTGGGTCTAGGTTAGCCTGTCCCGCAGCTCCGGGATCACCCACAGCGGGGCGCGGCCGGCGGCGATGCGCTGGATGTTGTCGAAGCCGTTGCGGAAGCGCGCGGTCCAGTTCTCCCACGTGGGCCCCGCCGAGTGCGGGGTCAGCGTCACGTTGGGCAGCGTGAAGAACGGGTGGTCGGCCTTGGGCGGCTCGTCCACCAGCACGTCGAGGCCGGCGCCGGCGATCCGGTTGGCCTCGAGCGCGGCGTAGAGGGCGCCCTCGTCGATGACCGGCCCCCGGCAAGTGTTGATCACGATGGCCTCGGGCTTCATGAGGCCCAGCTCGCGGGCGCCGATGAGGTTGCGGGTGGAGTCGTCGAGCGGCACGTGCAGGCTGACGATGTCGGAGGTGCGCAGCAGCTCGTCGAACAGCACGAAGCGGACGCCGAGCGCATCCTCCTGGTCCTCGCTCAGCCGCCGGATGTCGTAGTACTGCACCTTCGTGTCGAAGGCGGCCGCGCGCCGGGCGACCTTCTTGCCGATGTTGCCGAGACCGACGATGCCGAGCGTGCGGTTGGCCATCTCGTAGACGCGCACGTCAGCGGGGTTGCCGACGCGCCACTTGCCGGCCGCCACCGAGTTGTGGAACTGGACCACTCGCTTGAGCACGGCCAGGATCAGCATGATCGTGTGCTCGGCCACCGCCAGCGCGTTGGCGCCGCCGTTGTTGGACACGGGCACCTTGGCCTTGCGGGCAGCCTCGATGTCCACGTGGTCGTAGCCGGCGCTGAGGAGCTGGACCAGCTTGAGTTTGGGCGCCGAGCGGAAGAACTCGCCGCCCATCCGGCGGGCGAGGCCGAGGTAGTACTCGGCGTCGCCGGCAGCCTGGATGAACTCCGGCGTGCCGGGATCCGCCACCACCAGCTCGTAACCGGCCGGCGTCATCGACTTCGCCATCGTGAGGATCACCTCCGGCTGGCTCGGCGCGAACAGGATCTTTCGGGCCATGGGTCGTCTCCCTACTGCTGGACGAGCGGAATGGTGGCGGTCACGACCGGCTCCTTGCTGACAACTCGCGTGGTGTGGCCCTGTCCCGTGGTGTCCTCGACCAGGCGCGCGTCGCCGGGACCGAACACGTGCCGGGAGCCGTCACCCAGCCCGATCTCGAGCTGGCCGGAGAGGATGATCACGAACTGCCGGCGCGGGGCGGGATGCCAGTCGAGGAACCGGCCCACCGGCCAGACGCTGAACGAGATCTGGGTCGTCGGCAGGCCCTTGAGCCAGTCGGTCTTCCTGTCGACGTCGATCGTCTCGATGCGCCCCTGCCCATCCGATCCCGTGTAGAGCCGGAACGTTCCCATGACGCCTCCTTGCGTGGCCCCGTATGCTAGCATCCCGCGGAGACCGACCGTGCCACGTGAGAGTTGCGCGAGATCGAGGAGCGCCCCAGCTTTGCTGGGGTGCTCCGAGCGGTGGGGGGTTGGGGGCCATCTCGGGGCCCCCATGTGAAATGACCTCCTCGATGCCCGGCCCGACCTCGCATTCGTACTTCTCCCAGCGCCTGCGCCTGCACTACGTGGACTGGGGCAACCCGGGCGCGCCGCCACTGCTGCTGGTCCACGGCGGGCGCGACCACTGCCGGAACTGGGACTGGACGGCTGCCGCGCTGCGGGACGAGTGGCACGTCATCGCGCCCGACCTGCGCGGCCACGGCGACAGCCAGTGGTCCACCGACGGCAGCTACTGGATGGCCGGCTACATCTATGACCTGGCCCAGCTGATCCACCAGCAGCGGCTGGCCCCGGTGACGATCGTCGCACACTCGCTCGGCGGCAACATCGCGCTACGCTACGCCGGCATCTATCCGGACGCCGTGGCCCGGCTGGTCGCCATCGAGGGGCTCGGCCCGTCGCCCGAGCGCCTGGCCCAGTACCGGAGCCGCTCCATCGAGGCGCGGATGGACGAGTGGATCGGCGAGCAGCGCGGGCTGGCCGGCCGCCTGCCGCGGCGCTACGCCTCGATCGAGGACGCCTTCCGCCGCATGCAGGAGGAGAACCCGCACCTCACCGCCGAGCAGGCCCGCCACCTCACCGAGCACGGCGTCAACCAGAACGAGGACGGGACGTACTCCTGGAAATTCGACAACTACGTACGCGCGTTCCCGCCCTACGACATGTCCACGCGCGACATCCAGGCGCTGTGGGGCCGCATCGCCTGCCCCACCCTGCTGCTGCACGGCACCGAGAGCCGGTGGGCCGGCAACCCGGCCACGGACGGGCGCGCGGCCCACTTCCGTGACGCCCGCGTTGCCGGCATCGACGGCGCCGGCCACTGGCTCCACCACGACCGCCTCGACGAGTTCCTCAAGCTCGTGCGCGGGTTCCTATCGGAGGGCTCACGATGACGACTGCGGCCCTGAACCTCGACGACCTCAAGTCCCACATCGGCCGGCGTCAGACCGCCACCGACGTGCTGCACCCCGGCCCCGCCAATCTCTTGCGGCTGGCCTTCGCGCGCCCGGAGCCGGAGCTCGAGGCCGGAGACCCCTTGCCGCCGGCCTGGCTGGCGCTCTACTTCCTGCCGCAGTACCGGCCCGACGAGCTGCGGCCGGACGGCAGCCCGCGCGACGCCGGCGTGGTGCCGCCGATGCCGCTGCCCCGCCGCATGTTCGCCGGCGAGCGCGTGCGCTTCCACCGGCCGCTGCGCCTCGGCGACGCCGTCCGCCGCGAGACCGAGCTGGCCGACATCTCGCTGAAGAGCGGGAGCACCGGCACACTGGTCTTCGCCACCGTCGTCAACCGTGTGTTCGGTCCCGAAGGGCTGGCGCTCGAGGACGAGCGGCGGACGGTGTTCCGCGAGGAGGTGAAGGCGGGCGAACGCAACCAGGCGCCCCGCCGCGACCCCGCGCCGGCGGACGTCCCCTGGCGCAAGCGGGTGACGGCCGACCCCGTCCTCCTCTTCCGCTTCTCCGCGCTGACGTTCAACAGCCACCGCATCCACTACGACCACACGTGGGCGATGCAGACCGAGGGCTACCCCGGCCTGGTCGTGCACGGCCCGCTGACGACGACGCTGCTGATCGACTTCGCGCGCGACTGCCACCCGGGCCGGACGCTGCGGGGCTATGCCACCCAGGCCCGCGCGCCGCTGTTCGAAGGCGCGCCCTTCGAGCTGCGCGGGCGGCCCACCGCCGCCGGGCGCGCCGCCGAGCTGTGGGCCGTGACGCCGGAGGGCACGATCGCCATGAGCGCGGAGGTGGAGCTTGCTTAGGGACGCGCCGGCCGGCAACTACCGTTTCCTGCCGGGCATCCCGGCCTTCTCGTCCGGCGTCGTGGCCCAGCCGGGCTGGGAGATCGTGCACGCCACGCTGGCCGCGCTCGTGCCCTGGCGCGAGGGCTTCGCCCGGATCGACCGCCACCTGCGCGAAGCGGGCCGCCCGCGGACGGCCCTGTGCGGCATCATGCTCCGGAGCCCCAAGCCGTTCACGTTCGACGGCTTCGACGACTTCAACAAGGGCTACCGCGCGCTGCTCGATGAGTGGGGCATCCTCGTGGACGGCGAGAACCCGATTCCCCGCACCAACGTGGCGCCGGTCGTCGGCGCACCCGCCGAGCCCTCGCTCTACGCCTTCTCCTACACGACCGTCGGCACCACGCTACAGCCGGCGTTCATCGTGGCCGGCGCCGGCGAGATGCGCGAGGGTGTCCGCGGCCCCGCCGGCATCGTCCGCCACGGCGACACGTCAGCGGACGCCATGCGCGAGAAGGCCCGGCGCGTGATGACGATCATGCAGGAGCGGATGCAGGGCCTCGGCGCCACCTGGAGCCGGATCACCCGGATCAACGTCTACAGCGCCCAGCCCATCCACGGGATCGTGGAGGAGGAGATCCTGAAGCTCGCCGGCCCGGCGGCCGTCCACGGCGTGCACTGGTATCCGAGCCGCCCGCCGATCGAGGGCCTGGAGTTCGAGGTGGACATGCGCGGCGTCGCGCGCGAGCTCGTGCTGTAAGCGCTGCCGCGGCAGCTCGCGAGGCGGCGATCCAGCTGGCCAGGCTCATTCGAGGATCCGGTCGGCCCGGTGCAACACCCGGGGCTGGATCGCCAGGCGCAAGGCCCTGGCGGTCCGGAGGTTCACGACGGTGTCGTACTTCCCCGGCTGCTCCATCGGGAGGTCGCCCGGCTTGCCGCCTTTGAAGATGCGGTCCGCGAAGCCGGAGGCGCGACGCCAGGCGTCGGGAAAATTCACCCCGAACCCCAGCAGGCCCCCGGCGTCCGCATACTCCCGGAAGCCGACGCTGGGGAGCCGGCGCCGCTGGGCCAGCGCGGCCAGCTGCGTCGCCTGGGCGACGAACAGCGGATCCTCGTAGATCACCACCGCCTCGCACCGGGCTCGCTCCATCTCGCCGAAGGCCCGCTCGAAGTCCTCGGCGCTGTGGGCGAGAATCTTGACGGTGTCGAACCCGACGGTCCGCGCCATTCGGGTCGTCGTGTCGAAGGTCACCAGGTTGGCGGCATTGGCGTCGTTCATCAGCACGGCCACACGCTTGAGGCGCGGCAGCGCCTCCTTCAGCATCTCGACGCGCTTGGCGTTCAGCTCGGGGAAGAAGAACGACACGCCGGTGAGGTTGCCGCCCGGACGCGCGAGGCTCGACACCAGGCCGGTGGCCACGACGTCGCCGGCGAGGGCGACCACGATGGGGATCGTCCTCGTCGCCTCCTTCGCCGCCCGGGCTCCCGGCGTGCCGTGCGTGAGGATGAGATCGACGTTCAGCCGCACGAGGTCGCCCGCCAGCGCCGCGAGACGATCATAGTCGCTCTCCGCCCAGCGTGCCTCGATGGTGACGTCGCGTCCCTCGACGTATCCCCGTTCCCGGAGGCCGTCGCGGAAGGCGTCCAGGAAGGTGCCGTGAGACTTCGGCGACGTGGTCCCGAGGAAGCCGATCCGATACGCCTTCGCCGGCTGACCGTGCGCCATCCTCGACGAGGCGAGCAGGGCGGTGGCGAGCACGACGAACGCGCGCCGCGACACTTCACGCTCGATCATCGCCTCACCTTGCCGTGCCCGGATCGGTCCGGGAGGCTACTCGAGGAAGTCCCGGCAGAGCGCCTCCCACATCTGCGCCGAGAGCTTGAGGCTCTCGGTGTCCACGCGCTCGTTGTGCCCGTGGAACATCACGGGGTACTCGGTGTACGGGATGCGGGTGGAGTGCAGGCCGAAGCCGTAGGCGGGGATGCCCTTCCAGCGGAAGAACTTGGCGTCGGTGCCCCCGGTGGTGATGGCGGGGACGACGCGGCTGTCGGGCATCATGCGCTTCACCACCCGCCCGATCGCGGCGATCAGCGGCGTGTCGGTGGGCGACACGCTGCCGCCGCGCTTGCGGTCGGGCGGCGTCTCGACGGTGACGCGGTCGGCGAGGCTGCCGAGCGCCTCCCGGATCATCGCCTCCACCTCGTGCTGGTCGATGCCGGGTAAGGACCGGATGTCCACGTCGATGTCCACCCGGTCGGGAATGACATTCACCTTCGTTCCCCCGTGAGCGATATTCGGGGAGAACGTGGTGTGCGTGCACGCGTGGGCCTCGCGGGCCAGCGCCAGGTTGTCCAGGTCGCGCGCCGTCTCCCACACCCGGTCGGGATCCGTCAGCGCGTCCGTCAGCCCCGGCTCCAGGTCCAGCGCCTCGACGTAGCCGCGCCAGGCGTCCAGGATCCGCGCCTTCGGCCGGTACTCGGCCAGGCGCTGGATGACCCTGGCGGCTGTCACGAGCGCGTTGTCCGTGCGGAACGGGCGCGAGCCGTGGCCGGGCGTGCCGCGCACGACGAGACGCCGCCAGTTGCCGCCCTTCTCGCCGACCGTGACCTTGAGCGTGTGGCCCGACTTGGTCGGGATCGGCACGCCGCCGCTCTCGGTGACGACGTAGTCGCACTTCACTGCGTCCGCGTGGTGCTCGACGAGGTGCCCGGCGCCGAGGAAGCCCCCGGCCTCCTCGTCGGCCACCGCCAGGTAGATCAGCGTCCCGCGCGGGCGCCAGCCGGTCGTGGCCAGCCGCCGCGTGGCGACCGCCATGGTGGAGGTCAGGTTGAGCATGTCGATGGCGCCGCGGCCCCACACGATGCCGTCTACCAGGTCGCCGGCGAACGGGTCGCGCTGCCAGCCGGAGGCGGTCACGGGCACCACGTCGGTGTGGCCCATCAGCAGCAGCGTGGGCGCCCTGGGATCGCGTCCCTCGATGCGCGTGATCAGGCTCGTGCGTCCAGGCTCGGAGGTGTAGCGCTCGCACGCGAGCCCGGAGCCGGCGAAGAAGGCCTCCAGCGCGTCGACGCTGCGGGCCTCGTGCCCGGAGGCGGGGTCCCCGGTGTTGACGCAGCCGTTGCGGATCAGCGTGCGGAGCAGCTCGGTGGACTCGGTCTCGACGGTGACGTCATCACGCATGGCGGCCTCCTGGCGGAGGGATGATAGCATCGGCCCGGTGTCCGGCACCGTCGCCGCCCTC
>DASTOJ010000200.1:0-18263 GCA_035762565.1 Candidatus Methylomirabilota bacterium
CGGCCGAAGCCCACGACGAGGTTGGGCGCGAAGCCGGCGTGGACCTCGAAGAAATAGCGGTCGTCGAGCACCGTCCGGACGACGTCCTTCATGTCGTACGGCTTGTTCGGCTGGTCGGGCACCACGGTCTGCAGGGCCTCGTCGCGGCGGTCGACCGGATCACGGGTGGGCCGCAGCGGCGGGTCGTCGGCGTTGTTCGAGGGCAGGAACGTCAGCAGCTCGCGGATGAGCGCCAGGCACTCCTCCTCGCTGTCCGCCGCGAAGTGGGCGACACCGGAGGTCGTGCCGTGCGTCGTGGCGCCGCCCAGCTCCTCGGCCGAGACCGTCTCGTGGGTGACCGCCCGGATGACGTCGGGGCCCGTCACGAACATATAGGCCGTGTTCTTGACCATGAACACGAAATCGGTGATGGCCGGGGAGTACACGGCGCCGCCCGCGCACGGGCCCATGACGGCCGAGATCTGCGGCACCACGCCCGAGGCGAGCGTGTTGCGCAGGAAGATGTCGGCGTACCCGGCCAGCGAGACGACGCCCTCCTGGATGCGGGCGCCGCCCGAGTCGTTGAGCCCGACGACCGGCGCCCCCGTCTTCAGCGCCAGGTCCATCACCTTGCAGATCTTCCGCGCGTAGGCCTCCGACAGCGAGCCCCCGAAGACGGTGAAGTCCTGGGCGAACACGAACACGGGACGGCCGTGGATGCGGCCGGAGCCCGTCACCACGCCGTCGCCGAGGACCTTCTGGTCCTGCATGTCGAAGTCGTGGCTCTGGTGGACGACGAAGCGGTCGATCTCGAGGAACGAGCCCGGATCCAGCAGCAGCTCGAGCCGCTCGCGCGCCGTTTTCTTGCCCGCCTTGTGCTGGCGGCGGATCCGCTCCTCGCCGCCGCCGAGCTCCGCCTCGGCCTGCCGCCGGCGAAGCTCCTCGAACCGGTCCGGCCCCGACATGGCTCCACTGTCGTCGGGAGCGGGCCCAAAGTCAACGGATTCATTGATTCTCGGCGCGATTTGTGGCGATAATCCGAGCCCGTGCAGCCGTGGGCCCAGGTGGTCTTGATCGTCTGCGTCGTCGCTCTCACGGCGGCCCTCGTCGCGGCCATTCTGGCCCTGTGCCGGACGCTCAGGCGGACGGAGGCCGTGCTGGAGATCGTCGAGCAGGAGATGCGCCCGCTGGTCGGCCAGGCGCACGGTCTGACGGACGAGATCCGCCAGCTCACGAGCGAGACGCGCCGCGAGGTCGAGCGGATCGGCGAGGTCACCGAGCGGGTCCAGACCGTGGCCGACGGGCTGAGCGGCGTCGTGGCCGGCCTGGCCGGATTGACGCGGCTCGGGCAGGTCGTCGGCCTCGCCGCCGGACTGCGGCGCGGAGTGAACGTGTTCGTGCAACGGCTGCGACAGCGACAAGGAGATCACGATGGCCACTGAGCGGAACGACGGAGCGGGCTACCTGGGCTGGTTCTTGCTGGGCGGCGTGATCGGCGCGGCCGCCGGGCTGCTGCTGGCGCCGCGGGCGGGTCGGGAGATGCGGGAGATGCTGACCGAGCGCAGCGAGGAGTTCGCGCGGCGCGCGCAGGAGGTGGCCACCGAGGCCCAGGGCCGCGCCGGCGAGTGGCTGGACAAGAGCCGCGAGCTGTTCGAGGAGCAGACGCAGCGCCTGATGACGGCCTTCGAAGCCGGCAAGGACGCGATGCGGGAGGAGATGCGCAAGGGCCCGACCGCGCCGCGTGGCTGAGGTCGAGCTCCCCGATCCCGAGGCGCTGGAAGCGGCGCGCGACAAGACGTTCAGCCGTCGCGTGGCGCTGACGACCGCCGTCTACGCGGTCGTGCTGGCGATCGCCTCGCTGGGCGGCAACAACGCGATGAAGGAAATGTTGCTGGCCCAGCAGGAGGCCAGCAACCAGTGGTCGTACTACCAGGCCAAGGTCATCCGTGAGCACCTCAACCGCGGCAACAAGATGGTGCTGGAGGCCCAGCTGGCCGAGCCGTCCGCGCTCGAGGGCGCCGGGCGTCGGAAGTTCGAGGGACTCGCCCGGACGTTCGCCGACGAAGAGAAGCGGATGAACGCCGACAAGAAGGAGATCGAGCCCCGGGCCAGGGCGGCCGAGGCCGTGCGCGACCTCAACCAGGCCCGGGATCCCTACTTCGACTACGCCGAGGTGCTGCTGCAGATCGCCATCGTGACCGCGTCGGTGTCCATCCTGTCGGCCTCGCGCCCCACGTTCTGGATCTCGCTGGGGCTGGCGGCGATCGGCGCCGTCTTCGCCGCCAACGGTTTCTTCCTCCTCGTCCGCCTGCCGTTCCTTCATTAGGCCGGCTCATTAGCCCAGCTTCGCAGCTTGATCAGGCAGGGGGACGTGCCGCGCCGAGCGGGCCGGCGGGGCGGTCCCCCGCCGCGCCACGCTGGCTCGCCTGTCGCCGTAACTCGCTCCGAGGGCCGGCTCGCGCGACCCCATCCCCTGAAGGGGGCTGGGGTGACGACGAGTCGATGCCGTGACGGCGCGCTCGCCGCCCCCCTGCGCTCGAACGGCGACGACGGCTCGCCAGCAGGAAGAGGTCTGGTTCGTTGACCTCGACTTCCATCACCGTGAATTCACCCGCGCGCTCCACTCCGTCGATGCGCGCGTAGAGCGGACGCTCGGGCAGCGCGGCCAGCACGCGGCCGCCGGCGGCCGCGACCGCGGCGGGCGCCTTCCGCAGCTCCGCCGTCCCGCCGAGCCCGGGCTGCACCCGGAATTCGCCCGGCGCCGGGCGCTTCAGGACGGCGTGGGTCAGCTCGCCCTCCACGAACACCAGCGACCACTCGCCGCTTGTCGTGATCTCCTCCACGAACGGCTGCACGATGGCGGGCGTGCGCCGGCTTCCAGTCGTCAGCGCCTCCACCATGGCGGCGACGTCGGCCGACTCGACGCGCACGGTGTCGTGGGCCGAGGCCGAGATCAGCGGCTTGACCACGGCCGACCGCCAGCCGCGCTCGCGCAGGACCGAAACCAGCGCGTCGGAGGTGTCGAGCACAACGGTATTCCAGACAGGCGGGCCGGCCCGCTCGACGCCATCGAGCCACGCGACGAACGCCTCGGGCGTGAAGTGATAGTCCCAGTTGGCGCGCAGCACGAGCGCGCCGAGGGCGGCGGGGCGAGGGTCGGGGCCGTTCCACGGCACCGGCACGACCGCGATGCCACGCGCCTCGAGCGCGCGCGCCGCGACCGCGTCACTCTCCGAGAGCGCCGGCCACCGCGCGCACGTGACGAAGCCGATGCGGGACACGTCAGGGAACGCGCCGGAAGGCGCCGCCACCCCCGCCGCCGTCGGGGACGAACCGCAGCGCCGGCGCGCCGCCGGCCGTCTCGACGCGCACCTCACCGTTGCCGTCCCCGCTCTGATAGCGCAGGCGCCCCGAGGGCAACGGCGTCACCACGCCCGCCACCGTCCGGTCGCCGCCCTCGAGGAACATCGTCGCGCGATAGACACCATCCGGCTTCATCGACAGCGCGGCGACCGCGTGGCCGGCCGGCCCCAGCCAGCGGCCCCGCCACTCGCCGGCGAGCGCGCCGACGTCGGCGGCCGGACGCCCTGCCCCGGTTGCGCAGCCGGCCAGGGCGACCGCGGCGACCCCCGTGACGACCACGCGCCACCGCTGTCTCATCGCCGGCAATGGGAATGGTCGCCGTGCGGCCGGCAGACGAGCCCGCCCAGGACGAGCCCTCCGGCCAGGCACCGGTTCACAACCGCGTCCAGGCGCCGGCCCGGAACGACCCGACGACCAGCGGCTTTGCCACCGGGGGCGGCGCCTGCTGGCAGGCGGCAGCGAAGAGGGCGAACGCGAGGACGGCGGTCCGGCGGGGCCTCATCGGATGGCCTCCTTGTCGAGCGCGGCGGCGGGGGCGCGCGCCGCGGCGGCCGCCGCGCGATACCGCGCCGCGGGTAGGATCGCCCACAGCAGCAGCAGCGCCAGGCCGAAGGCACAGACCACGGTGGCGCCCGTGGGCAGGTCGAGGGCCGCCGAGCCCGTGATGCCGAGCACGCTGACGGCCGTGCCGAAGGCCCAGCCGATGACGAGCCGCGCGGCGACGCTGCCACCCAGGGCGATTCCGGCCAGCGCCGGCACGATCAGGTACGAGAAGACGAGGAGCACGCCGGCGATCCGGACCGAGCTCGCCACCACGACGCCGAACGACGCGTAGAAGAGGAAGTCCCAGAGGCGCACCCGCCAGCCGGCGGCGTAGGCGGCGGCGGGGTCGGTGGTGATCAGGAAGAACGGGCGGCGGCAGAGCCAGTGCAACAGCCCGACGAGGGCGTAGAGCCCGGCCACCTTGGCGACCTCGAGCGGCCCGACGGAGAGGAGATTGCCCACCAGCATGCCGCGGACCTGCTCGGCGCCGTGCGGCGCGCGGTCGGCGACCAGCACCGCCGCCGCCGACGACACCGCGTAGACGACGCCGATCACCGCCTCCTGGGAGACCTGCCGGCGCGGGCTGCGTGTGAGGGCCAGGACGATCGAGCCCACCAGAGTGGCGGCGAGCGCGCCCGCGTAGGACTGCCAGTCGTCGGTGTGCCAGCCCAACAGGAACGCGATCGTCGCGCCGAGCGCGGCGATCTGCGCCATCGCGATGTCCACGAACACCACCTCGCGGGCGATCACGTGGATGCCGAGGTAGGCGTGAATGCCGGTCAGGACCAGGCACATGAGGAACGGCGCCCACAGCAGGGACAGGAGATCGGGCAGCATGCGCGGGGAGTCTCCTACCGCGCCGCCTGAGCCAGGGCCGCTACGTTGGCGTCGACGCTGGTGATGTACGCCTCGCGCCCGCTGGCGGCGCCGAGCTTGCCGTTGACCACGGCCACCTTGGCGCCGGTCTCCTCGGCCAGGCGGGCGGCGAGCCGCTGATCGCTCCAGGGCTCCACGACGACGACCACGCGGGCGCGCGCGTCTTTCATCTCCCGCACGAGCCGAGCGAGGTGGGCCGGCGAGGGCGGGATCCCGGGGCGATCCTCGATCGTGCCCAGCTGCGTCAGACCGAAGCGCTTGAAGAAGTAGCCAAGGTTGCTGTGGTAGACGATGAGCCGCGCCTCCCGCACGGGTGCCAGCGCGGCCTGCCAGCGGGCGATCGCCGGTTCCAGCCGGGCGAGGAAGGCCTGGCGCTGACGCTCGAAAGCCGCCCGCTGCTCGGGCGCCAGCCGCGCCAGCCCGTCCAGGATGTTCTGGGTCACGACGGGTGCGAGCCCCGGGTCGAGCGTGTAGTGGGGATTGCCGAACGGGTGGACGTCGCCCATCGAGCGATCCAGTCGGGACGTCGGCACATCGATGACCGGGACGCCCCGCGAAGCGTCGATGAAGCCGGGGGCGCCGGGGATCACGGCCGGATTGTTGGCGCCGCGAAGCACCGCGTCGGCCCATCCATCGAGCTCGAGGCCGTTGACGATGAGCGCATTGGCCCGGCGCACCTTGACCATCAGGCTGGGTCTGACCTCGAGGTCGTGCGGGTTCTGGTTGCCTCGGACGAGCGACTCGACCTCGACGAGGTCGCCCCCCACCGCCTCCGTGAGCGCCTTGAGATCGGGGATGGTCGCGATGACCCGCAGCCGGGCGGCGGTCTCCGCGGCCGGCTGCACCCCGGCGGCGGCGAGCATCGCGACGAGCAGCACGGCGATCAGGCGTCGCATGGCGTTGTCCTCCTCCAGCGCCTAGAACGGATGGGCGGGGTGGGCGCCCAGGAAGAAGGTCGCCTGGAACAAGACCTCGTCGAAGACCCGGGCGCTGCCGCGGTCGTCCGGGCCCATCACGCGGTGCGAGCGGTCGGTGTGCTTGTACGCCAGCCGGAATCGCAGGAACTCCGAGGGCAGGAAGGCGACGTACGGCTCGACCGCCCACTCGCGCCCCGGGTCCACCGGGTACTGCGTCCAGTCGTACCGCACGCCGCCCACCCAGCGCTGCCAGGGCTGCACCTCGCCATAGGCGTACCAGCCCCACCGCTTGCGCGTGCGATCCTCCCCCGCCCCGGCGTCGTCGAACACGTCAACGCGACGGCTGGAATAGAGGGCCTCGCCCGCGATGGTCAGCAATGCGTGGCGCCAGCCCTCGGGCGTCAGCTTGTACTTCGCGTCCAAGCCGGCCAACGTGCTGCGCCGCCTGTCCGATGTCTCGCCGCTGGCGCCGGATACGCCGACCTGGAGCGCGTGCGCGTCGCCCAGCTCGAAGAACGTGCGCAGGCGCCCCGTGACGAGAGGCGCTTTGAGGCTACCGCGGCCGAAGGCTTCCTCGTTGTCGCCGTTGAACACCCCGGCCAGCGCCTCCAGGTAGAACGGCAGCGGCGCCACCCAGCTCACCTCCGCCCCACTCTCCCGCAGCCCCTCTTCTCCGAGGAACCGCGTGAGCACGTTGGGTTGATCGGTCTGCGGGAGGGCCTCACGGTGACGCTCGTTCAGGAGGCCGAAGCGGTTGCGCAGGAATCCGAGCTTGGCCTGGGTGCCGCCCGGCAGCGTCAACAGCGTGAGGTGGGCTTCGGCCAAGTTCACCGCCGTCGCGCGCTCGCCGTCCTCGAATTCTTCCGCCGCCTCGATGCGGACCTCCCCTCGGGCGTACGGGTCGATCTGTCCGAAGAACATCAGCTCGACTTCGCGCGGGAAGAAGCGGTTCTCGCGGCCGGCGAACGTGCCGGCTTGCGCCTTCTCGACGTTGCGCTGGGTAATGTTGCCGACGAAGTCGCCCACGACGCCGAAGTCCAGCAGGAACTGGCCCTGGCGCCGCTCTCCGTAGAGCGTGAACGGCTGGCGTGGCCGCGCCAGGTCGATCACGCTCGGCGGCGCCGGGGCCGGCCCCGGCGGCGCCTGCACGATCACGGGGCTGGTGGCCGCCTGCTGCGGCCGCGACTCCAGCCGCTGCAGGCGCTCGGTGAGCGCGTCGAGCGTCTTCTGGTACTCGCGCTGGGCCTGCTCGAACTGCCGGCGCATCTGCTCGATCTCGCGCTTGAGCGCGTCGGCTTCCTGCGCCGTCGCCCAGGCCGGAAGCCCGACCAGGACGGCCAGCATCGCCGCGACGATCCGTGCCCGCATGGAATCCTCCCCCGGAGAGTGATGTCGAGCCGACGGTGGACGCGGTCGGCGCCCACACGGCGGAGCAGCGAGGAAGAGACCTAGCGAGCGGACGGGGGTGCGCGGAAGCGGCTGTCGGCGGCGGGCGCCAGGGCCGGCCGGACGACGCGGGGCAGCAGGACCAGGTCGGCGGCCACCTCGACGTGTGTCGCGGTGACGACGGCCACCACGCCGCCGGTGCGGTCGACGGTGGCCAGCGCCTCGAGCGGGCAGCGATCGTCGTAGACGCCGGGTGTGTCGTGATGGTGCCGCGCGGCCTCCGCGCCGCCCACGATCGTCCCGGCGGCGATGACGAGCACGGCAAGGGCGAGGAGGCGGAGCGTGAGCCCGCGCGTCGACACTGGCATGCCGCTGCTAGTCATACCCCCAAGCGCTGCGGGTTTCAAGCTTTTGGCGCCAGCGTGGCCGTCCCCACGTGGTCATCCGCGCCAGCTGGCGCGCGTGGGCAGCAGCCGGTCGGCGATGAGGTTGCGCATCATCTCCAGCGTGCCGCCGCCGATGGCGAACATGCGCGCGTCGCGCATCATGCGCTCGAGCGGCAGCGAGCGGCCGTAGCCGGCGGCGCCGTGGATCTGCAGCGCCTGGCTGGTGATCTCCTGGGCGGATTCCGCCGCGAACGTCTTGGCCTTGGCGGCGTCGAGCGCGTCGGGAAAGCCCCGCCCGGCCCGCGCCGCGGCGCGGTGGATCAGCAGCCGGGCGGCGTCGAGCTTGATCGACATGTCGGCCAGCTTCCAGCGGATGCCCTGGAAATCGCCGATGGGTCGGCCGAACTGGCGGCGCTCGGCGGCGTAGGCCAGCGCCCGCTCGTAGGCGCCCTGCGCGATTCCGAGCGCGACGGTGGCCGCGCCCAGGCGCTGGCCGTTGTAGGCGCTCATGAGCATCTTGAAGCCGTCGCCGGGGCCGACGAGCAGGTTGTCGCGCGGCACCTCGCAGCCCTCGAAGTGCAGCTCCCCTTCCGGGATGCCGCGCAGCCCCATCATGAGCTCGCGCCGGCCGATCCGGAATCCCGGCGTGTCGCGCTCGACGAACACGCCGCCGATGCCCTCGGCCCCGGGCCGGCCGCCGAAGCGCGCGTACACGAGATAGAGGCGCGAGGTGCCGGCGCCGGTGATCCAGCACTTGTGACCGGTGAGGCGGAAGCCGGTCGGGGTCTCCTCCGCGCGCGTCGTCATGTCGGTGGCCGCCGAGCCCGCGGCCGGCTCGGAGATGGCGATGGCCGGCTTCTCGCCCTCGAGCACCCAGGGGAAGTAGCGCCGCTTCTGCGCCTGGGTGCCGTACGCGTTGAGCGCGCCCACGGTGCCCAGGTTGCCCTCGACGACGATGCGTCCGGTGATGCCGCAGGCCCGGGCGATCTCCTCGATGACGAGGATCACGTCGAGCAGCGGCCGCTCGCCGCCGCCGTAGGAGACGGGCACCGTCATGCCCATGAAGCCGGCAGCGGCCAGGTCCTTGACGTTGTCCCACGGGTATTCCTCGCCGGCGTCCCAGCGCGCGGCGCGCCTGGCAAAGACCCCGTCGGCCAGCTCGCGCGCCCGCGCCCGCAGCGTCTCCTGCTCGGAACTCAGCGGAAAGCTCATGGGACCCATCCTAATGACTCTCGTGGACCGTGGTGGCGCCCGGGGTCGAGCGTGGGGGCCGCGGGCGCGCCGTCATGGCGAGCCGTCGTCGCCGTTCGAGCGCAGGGCACGGCGAGCGAGCCGCCCACGACTCGACTGGTCAGCGCCCGAGCCCCCTTTAGGGGGATGGGGGGCCCGAGCGAGCCGTGCCCGGCGCGAGTTACGGCGACAGGCGAGCCATGCCGGCGCGCCCGCGGCCCCCACGCTCGACCCCGGGCGTCACCACGGTCCACGAGAGTCATTAGATGTGGATGGCCTGGCCCAGCGCGGCGAGCGTGGCCTCGAGCGCCGCCTCCGAGAGCGTGGGATGGGCGTGGATCGTGTGCATGATCTCCTCCAGCGTGGCCTCGAGCGTCCGCCCGACGGCGAACTCGTGGATGATCTCGGTGGCCTCGGGGCCGACGATGTGGACGCCGAGGATCTCGCCGGTCGCCTTGTCGGCGACGACCTTCACGAAGCCGTCCGTCTCGCCGAGGGCGACGGCCTTGCCGCTGGCCGTGAACGGAAACTTGCCGACGGTCACCTCGCGGCCGTTCTCCTTCGCCCTGGCCTCGCTGAGCCCGAGCGACGCCACCTGCGGCCGGCAGTAGGTGCACGAGGGCACGTTGCCGTAGTCGATCGGACGCGGGTGCCGGCCGGCGATGGCCTCGGCGGCCACGACACCCTCCGCCATCGCCTTGTGGGCCAGCAGTGGGGCGCCCGCCATGTCGCCGACGGCGTAGACGCCCTTGACCGAGGTCTCCATCGCCGGCGAGACCTTCACGAAGCCGCGCTCCAGCTGGATGCCCAGGGACTCGAGGCCGATCCCGGCCGTGCGGGCGCCGCGGCCGACCGCCATGAGCACCTGCTCGGCCTCGAGCCGCCCGCTGTCCGTCTCCACGGTCGCGCCGGGGCCACCCGGCTTGACTGCCGTGACCTTGACGCCGGTCTTCAGCGTGATGCCCCGACGGGAGAAGAGCCGGCCCAGCAGCGTCGAGACCTCCTCGTCCTCGATCGGCAGCACGCGCGGCAGCGCCTCCAGGACGGTCACCTGGGTGCCGTAGGAGGCGTAGACGTCGGCGAACTCCATGCCGACCGCGCCCGCCCCGATGACGACGATGGACGTCGGCCGCGTCTCGGCGCGGACGGCCCCGGTGGAGGAGATCACGAGCTTCTCGTCGATGCTCACGCCGGGCAGCGACTTGGGCTGGGAGCCCGTGGCCAGGATGACGGCGTGGCCGGCCTCGAGCGTCTCGGCGCCGCCGGCCCCGGCCACCTCGACGGTCGTCCTGGACTTCAGGGTGCCGGTGCCCGGAAACAGCGTGATCTTGTTCTTGCGGAACAGGAACTCCACGCCCTTGGCCATCCGGTCGGCCACACCGCGGCTGCGCTTCACCGCCTCGGCATAGTCGGCGCGGACGTTGTCGACCTTGATGCCGAAGCGCTCGGCGCTCTCCACCAGGTGGAGCACCTCGGCGTTGCGCAGCAGGGCCTTGGTCGGGATGCAGCCCCAGTTGAGGCACACGCCGCCCGGACGGTCGTCCTCGACCGTGGCGACCGAGAGTCCGAGCTGGGCGCAGCGAATGGCCGAGACGTACCCGCCCGGTCCGGTCCCGACCACGACCACGTCGAATGTCTTGGCCATCAGACGAGCAGCCGCAGCGGCTCCTCGAGCCGCCGCTTGACGTCCTGCAGGAAGCGCGCGCCCATGGCGCCGTCCATCACGCGGTGGTCGCAGGAGATCGTCAGCATCATCCGCCGGCCCACGCCGAGCCCGGCCTCGGTCACCACCGGCACCGTGCGGACGGAGCCGACGGCGAGGATCGCGCCCTCCGGGGGGTTGATGATGGCCGAGAACTCGGCGACGTCGAACATGCCCAGGTTGGAGATCGAGAACGTGGCGCCGCTCATCTCCGGCGCGCGCAGCTTGCGGGCACGCGCCCGCTCGGCCAGGTCGCGCGCCTCGACGGCGATCCGGGCGAGCGATTTCGCGTCGGCGTCGCGGAGCACCGGCGTGATGAGCCCCTCCTCCAGCGCCACCGCGATGCCGATGTGCGCGCGGTGGAAGACGCGGATCGACTCGCCCTGGAAAGCCGCGTTGACGCCCGGGTGGTCGAGGAGCGCAAGTGCACACGCTCGAACGACGAAGTCATTGATCGAGATCTTCGGTTGACCTTCGAGTCCGTTCAGTTCTTCCCGGAGCGCCCACACCCGGTCCATCGCGATTTCAGACGTGACGTAGAAGTGCGGCACCGGCGCCTTGGCGAGCGGCATGCGCTTGGCGATGACCGCCCGCATCTGGCTGAGCGGCCGGTCCTCGAACTCCACGCCGGGCGCGACCGCCGGCCGCGGGGCCGCCGGCGCCGCGGCCGCGGACGTCGCCGCTGCCTCCACGTCGCGCCGCACGACGCGTCCGCCCGGCCCGCTGCCCTGGAGGAGCCGCAGGTCGACGCCGGACTGGGCCGCGATCTTCCGCGCCAGCGGTGAGGCCTTCACGCGCCCCGGCGCGTCACCGGCGGCCGGCGCCGCGGGCGCCGCCGCGGGAGCGGCCGGCCGCGCAGGCTGGGGAGGCCCGGGGGCCGTGGCGGAGACCCCCGGTCGGTCAGGTCCGGCGGCCGGCGCCGGCGTGCGCGCTGCGGGGTCCTCGCGACGGGGCTGCGGCGGAACCGCGGCGGGCCGGCTCGCCATCTCGGGGCCCCCGGGGCGGTCAAGCGCGCTGATGTCCTCGCCGGGCTCGGCGATGACGCCGATGAGGCTCCCGACGGGCGCCGTGCTGCCGGCCGGCATCAGGATCTTGCGCAGGACGCCGGCGCCGAAGGCCTCCATCTCGACGTCGGCCTTGTCGGTCTCGACCTCGGCGAGGATGTCGCCCGACTGCACGCGGTCACCCTCCCGCTTGAGCCACTTGATGATCTTGCCGGTCTCCATCTGCTCGGACAGCCTGGGCATGACGACCTTGGTCACGGCCATGGTCAACGGCTCCCGTTGCCCTGGCCGTTCAGGTAGAGGACGCGGCGGATGGCCTCGATGATCCGCTCCTTCGAGGGCGTCTTGGCCTTCTCGAGGTTCCGCGCGTACGGCATCGGCGCCGGCACGCCGGTGACCCGCTCGACGGGAGCGTCGAGGTCGTCGAAGGCCTGCTCGGTGATGACCGCCGAGAGCTCCGAGCCCATCCCGGCGAAGCCCGCCCCCGCCTCCACCACCACCGCGCGGTGCGTCTTGCGCACCGAGGCCAGGATCGTGACGGCGTCAAGCGGCATCAGCGTGCGCGGGTCCACGATCTCGACGGAGACCCCGTCCTTCGCCAGCTCCTCGGCCGCCTCCATCGCGCGGTACATCATCCCCATGTAGGCGACCACGGTCACGTCGGTCCCCTCGCGCCGCACGACCGCCTGGCCGAGCGGGATGGTGAAGTCGGGGTCCTCGGGGACCTCGCCCTTGATGTTGTAGAGCGTCTCCGACTCGATGAAGATCACCGGATTGTCGTCGCGAATCGCGGACTTCAGCAGGCCCTTGGCGTCCATCGGCGTCGAGGGACGGACGACCTTGAGGCCCGGCACGTGATAGAAGTACACCTCCATCGACTGCGAGTGCTGGGCGGCCAGCTGGTGGGCGGGGCCGCCGGGGCCGCGGATGACGATCGGCACGTTGAACTGCCCGCCCGACATGTAGTTGAGCTTGGCGGCCGAGTTCACGATCTGGTCGAGGGCGAGCAGCGCGAAGTTGAACGTCATCATCTCGACCACCGGCCGCAGGCCGACCATGGCGGCGCCGATGCCGACGCCGGTGAACCCGGACTCGGCGATGGGCGTGTCGACGATGCGCCGGGGGCCGAACTCCTTGAGCAGCCCCTGGGTCACCTTGTAGGCGCCCTCGTAGAGGCCGACCTCCTCGCCGATGACGAGCACACGGTCGTCGCGCTTCAGCTCCTCGCGCAGGGCGAGGTTGAGGGCTTCCCGGTACGTCATCACCGCCATCGTCACTTCTCCTTGAAGATGTCGGTGAGCAGCTCGGAGAGCGGCGGTTCCGGCGAGGCGTCGGCGAAGGCCACCGCCTCGTCGACGAGGTCGTTGACGTCCTTCTCGATCTTCCGCAGGTCGTCCTCGCTCAGCCAGCCCGCCTTGAGGGCGCGCTCGCGGAAGCTCACGATCGGATCGCGCAGCTTCTCGCGCTCGACCTCCTCCTTGGTGCGGTAGACGGCCCCGGCCGGATCGCGCATCGAGTGGCCGCGGAAGCGATAGGTGCGGGCCTCGATCAGGCTGGGCGTCCCGTCGGCCCGGGCGCGGGCCACCGCGCGCCCGACGGCGTCGCGCACGGCGAGGACGTCCATGCCGTCCACGGCCTCGCTGGGGACGTTGTAGCTGCGCCCGAACTTCCAGATCTCGGTCTCGGCCAGCGCGCGCTCGAGCGAGGTGCCCATGGCGTAGCGGTTGTTCTCGCAGATGAAGACGACGGGCAGCTTCCAGAGCGCGGCCAGGTTCATGGCCTCGTGGAACTCGCCCTCGGGGACGGCGCCGTCGCCGAAGTAGCACGCGACCACCTGGTCGCCGCCACGGTACTTGACGGCGAACGCGGCGCCGGCGGCCAGCGGCAGGTGGGCGCCGACGATGGCGTGCCCGCCCAGGAAGTTGGTGGACTTGTCGAACAGGTGCATCGAGCCGCCCTTGCCCTTGCTGAGACCGTCGATACGCCCGTACAGTTCGGCCATGGCCCGCCGGGGATCGGAACCCTTGGCCAGGCAGTGCCCGTGCTCGCGATAGGCGGCGATCGCGTAGTCGTCGGGCCGCATCGCCGAGGTGGCGCCGACCGCCACCGCTTCCTCGCCGATGTAGAGGTGGAGGAAGCCGCCGATCTTGCCGAGGGCATAGGCCTCGGCCGCCTTCTCCTCGAACCGGCGGATCAGGACCATGTCGTTGTAGATCCGCCGGGCCAGCCCCGGATCGATGTCGCCCGCAGCCGTCTTCGGCTTGGTCGCTGTCTTCTGGGCCATCCACCTCTCCCCTGTCGCCGCGCTCGACCTATCCGTTCAATCTTACAGGGCTCGCCCCGTTTCGGCATGCTGACCGGGCCGGGCGTCGGATCTGCAGTCCAGCGTCGCGGAGCGGCGGTCGACCGTTTCGGACCTTGCGGTCCACCGGTCGGATCGTGCGGTCTACCGGTTCGGATCCTGCGGTCTACCGGTTCCGGGTCCTGCGGTCTACCGGTTCATCCTGCGGTCTATCTCATTTCGGATTTGCGGGCTCGCCTCAGCGGCGGCAGGGCCGCCGCTTCGGCTCGCACTACCATCTCATCGCATTGAGATCGTCGACCGATAGCCGGCGGCGGAGGCGGAAGATGGCGACGATGATCGCCAGGCCCACCGCGACCTCGGCGGCGGCGACGGCCATCACGAAGAAGACCAGGACCTGGCCGTCGGGGCTGCCCAGCCGGTGCCCGAACGCGACGAAGGCGAGGTTGGCCGCGTTGAGCATCAGCTCGATGGACATGAAGATCACCAGCGGGTTGCGCCGCACGATGACGCCCACGACGCCGATGGCGAACAGCGCCGCCGACAGCGCCAGGTAGTAGGACTCGGGGACCATGAGCCGGTCAGGCCCGCCGGCGCGCCAGCAGCAGGACACCGACCATGGCGGCCAGCAGCAGGACGGAGGTCAGCTCGAACGGGAACAGGTAGTCGGTGAACAGGAGCCGTCCGATCGTCTCGACGCCGCCGCTCACGGCCGGCGGGGCGGCGGGCGGCGCCCCCCGGGAGATCACGAGCAGGACCACGACCTGCAGGAACAGGACGCCCCCGACCGGCAGCGCCCACAGACGCAGCGCGCGGCGCGGGTCGGGCCCGGTCTCCTCCTTGCCGGGGATCAGCACCATGATGGCGAAGATGAACAGCACCATGATGGCCCCCGCGTAGACGATGACCTGGGCGGCGGCCAGGAACTCGGCGCCCAGCATCAGATAGAGCGCGGCGATCGAGCCGAGGTTCACGACCAGGAAGAGCGCCCCGTGGATGGGATTCCTCCGCACGACGAGACCGAGCGCGGAGCCCAGCGCGACCAGCGCGATGATGGCGAAGGCCAGCAGCGACATCACACCGTCCGGTTCGCCGGGATCGGCACCGGCGAGGCGGGCCGACCGTCGGGTCCGACCGGCTCCAGGGACAGCAGCATCTCCTTCGTGTAGATCATGCCGCGGCGGCTGTAGGAGGAGAACTCCAGGATGCCCGTGTCCATGCGGATGGCGTCCTCCGGGCAGGCCTCGACGCAGTAGCCGCAGAAGACGCACTTGCCGAGGTCGATGTCGAACCGCTCGGGCATCTTCTCGATGTCGGGGTTGGGGTGCTCGGCGGCCACGATGTAGATGCAGCGGGCCGGGCACACCGTCTCGCACATCATGCAGGCCACGCAGCGCGGCGACCCGTCCTCCCGCCGGACCAGGCGGTGCAGTGACCGCAGGCGCGGCGAGTAGGGCCGCCGCTCCTCCGGGTACTGGATGGTCACCGCGCCCCGGGCGCTCTTCCGCCCGAGGGCGTGGGCGATGTGCTGGCCCATGTTGCGGAAGAAGTGGCCGGCCGTGACGACGACGCCCTGCACGGCCTCCGCCAGGTAGAAGCGCTGCCCGAGCCTCACGGCCCCCTGCCTCCGATCAGGAGCAGCACCGCCCCCGTCAGCACGATGTTCAGGACGGACAGCGGGAAGAGGCCGAGCCAGCCCAGGCGCATGGCCTGGTCGTAGCGGAACCGGGGCAGCGTCCACCGGATCAGCATCAGCACGAAGATCATCAGGCACACCTTCACGACGAAGGCGCCGAGCTGCAGGCCGACGACGGCCAGGTGCGGCAACGGCAGCGCGGCGCCGCCCGGGAAGTGGAAGCCGTCGGCGAGCAGCCACGGCACCTGCCAGCCGCCCAGGAACAGCGCGGTCGTCATGCCCGCGATCACCACCGTCTCCAGGAAGTCGGACATCATGAACATGCCGGCCTTCATCCCGCTGTACTCGACGAAGTAGCCGATGATCTCCGACTCGCTCTCCGGCGTGTCGAAGGGCGCCCGCTTGGTGGCGGCGATGCCGGCCGTGACGAAAATGACGAAGGCAAGCGGCTGGGTGACGATGCCCCACGCCGGCAGCCAGCCGAACAGGAGCTGCCCCTGCCCCCGCACGATGTCCTGCATGTTGAGCGAGCCATAGATCATGATCACGCCCATGATCGAGGCCCCGATGGCGATCTCGGAGGAGATCATCAGGGCGGCCGCCCGCTGGCCGCCCAGCAGCGCGTAGTTGTTGGCCGAGGCCCAGCCGGCCATCATCACGCCGTACACGCCGAGCGAGAGCATCCCGAACACGTAGAGGATCCCGACGTTGAGCGTCACCGCCTGCAGCGGGATCTCGCGCTCGCCGACCCGCAGCGTGTCGCCGAAGGGGATCGAGGCGAAGGCCACGAGCGCGAAGAAGACCGAGACGAACGGCGCCAGCGCGAACAGGAACCGGTCGGCGCGGGCCGGCCGGAAGTCCTCCTTGGTCAGCAGCTTGAGGGCGTCGGCGAGCGGGTGGAACAGGCCCAGCACGCGGAAGCCGAAGATGGCGGCGCGGTTGGCGCCGATGCGGTCCTGCATGACGGCCGACTGCTTGCGCTCCACCCAGCCCAGGAGCCCGCCCAGGTTCAGCACGAACATGATGACGAAGGCCGCGCGCCCGCACACGATGCCCACGTCGAGCAGGGCGCTCATGCCGGGACCCGGGTCCGCCGGCCGGGCGGCACCGGCGCGCCCGAGGACGTGGCGCCGGCGATCATCTGGCCACCGTCGCCGACGCTCTGATAGGTCATGCCCGCGAAGGCGCCCACGGCGCGGGCGAGGTCGCGGAACCAGTGCTCGGCCCGGGCACCGGGCGGCGGGGCGCCCAGCGCCCCAAGGATGCGGCCGAGCACCTCCCACTCGGGGAGCGCGACGCCGGGGGGCGCCAGCGCCGTTCGGAAGCGCTGCACGCGCCCCTCGAAGTTGGTGAACGTCCCCTCGCGCTCGACCCAGGCCGCCGCCGGCAGCACCCAGTGGGCGCGGTCGCTGGTGGCGTGGGCGTTCGTCCCGCTGAAGATCACCGTCTCGACGCGGCTCAGGGCCTCCGCCACCTCGGCGGCCGGCCAGCCGCCGGCGAGCAGGTCGTGGTTGAAGATCCACAGGCAGCGCAGCCGTCCGGCCCGGGCCGCCGTCAGGATTCCGGCGGCGTCACCGCCGAGCCCGATCAGCTCGGCGCCGCGCGTGTTCGGGGTGCGGTCGCCGCGCAGCAGGAAGTCGTCCGGGGCGCCCGGCGATGCGGGCGGCACCTCGAACGCGACGTGCGGGATCCGGCAGACCTCGACGAGCCGGCGCAGCGCGACCAGATCCTCGTTGGCCATCTGCGGCGAGGCCAGCACCGCGATCTCCTCGGGCAGGCAGCGGCGGAGCGCGTCGACGATGGCGGCCAGCGCGTCCTCCCAGCTCGCCTCGGCCGAGGCGCCCGCAGCGCGGCGCCGCGGCGTCGTCAATCGGCTCGGCGCGTCGACGAACCCGAAGTGGTAGCGACCCACGTCGCAGATCCACCACGCGTTGACCTCGGGGTTGAAGCGCGGCTTGAGCCGGGCCACCCGCCGGCCCTCGGCGTGGTGCGGCCGCCGGCGGTTGGTGTGGACCTCGATGTTGCAGCCACGGGCGCAGCCCGTGCACACCGACCGGGCGGTGTCGAGATACCACACGCGCACCTGGAAGCGGAAGTCGCGCTCGGTGAGCGCGCCCACCGGGCAGATGTCCACCACGTTGGCCGAGTAGTTGTTGGCGAGGTCCTGGCCGGGGAAGAGTCCGATCTCGGAGTGGTCACCCCGGTGGAAGATGCCCAGCTCCCCGGTGCCGGTGATCTCGTCGCAGAAGCGCACGCAGCGCGAGCAGAGGATGCAGCGCTCGGCGTCGAGCATGACGTGGGGGCCCAGCGGCACCGCCTTGGGCTTGTGGACCTTGTCGTCGGTCATGCGGGGGTCGTAGAGACCGTGCTTCATGTAGTAGATCTGCAGCCAGCACTCCCCCGCCTGGTCGCACACCGGACAGTCGAGCGGATGGTTGACGAGGTGGAACTCCATCATCGACTGCCGCGACTGCCGCACCCGCTCGGTGTCGGTGTGGACGACCATCCCCTCGGCCGCCTGGGTATTGCAGGCGATGGTCGGCCGCGGCGTCTTGTCGATGTCGACCATGCACAGACGGCACTGCCCGGCGATGGACAGGCCCGGATGATAGCAGTAGTGCGGCACCTCGACGCCGAGGCGGCGGGCCGCCTCGATGAGATTGGTCCCCGCCTCCACCTCGATCTCTTTCCCGTCGATCGTCAGCTTCGGCATCTAATGAATCTCGTGCAACTGAGTCTCGAGGAACGTGGTGACGCCGGGGGTCGGGCGGGCCGGGGAGCCCCGGGCGCGCCGCTTGACGGCGAGCCGTTGTCGCCGTTCGAGCGGAGGGGCCCGGCGTGCGCGCCGCCGACGGTTCGGCTCACCGACAACCCAGCCCCCTCTGGGGGATGGGGGGCCCGCGCACGCCGAGCCCCGGAGCGAGTTACGGCGACAGGCG
>DASTOJ010000201.1:0-17634 GCA_035762565.1 Candidatus Methylomirabilota bacterium
CCGCCTCCAAGCCGGACTTCGCCATACGGCAGCGGGCGCACCCGAACGAACCACGCGGAACGGCGCGCGGCCCCCCCAGCCCGGCCCCACCCGCGCCCGCCGAGGGAGCAAGCCCCATCGATGCGGTAGTCACCGGCGGTACGGGGTTCGTCGGCGCCAACGTCGCGCGGGCGCTGGTCGCGGCGGGGGCGACCGTCCGCGTGCTGGCGCGGCCGGGAGGCGACCGGCGGGCGCTCGCCGGCGTGTCGGTGGAGATCGCGGAGGGCGATCTGCTCGATCCGGGCTCCGTGCGGCGCGCGGTCGCCGGTGCGCACACGGTCTATCACGTCGCGGCCGACTATCGGTTGTGGGCACGCGAGCCGGCGACGATCTACCGCGCGAACGTCGAGGGAACCCGCGCGGTGCTCGAGGCGGCGGGCGAGGCCGGCGTCAGTCGCGTCGTGCACACCTCCAGCGTCGGCGCGCTCGGCATTCCCACGGATGGCCGGCCCGGCACCGAGGACACGCCGGTCACGCTGGCCGACATGGTGGGCGACTACAAGCGCTCCAAGTTCCTCGCCGAGCAGGTCGCCCTCGACTTCGCCCGCCGGGGGCTGCCGGTCGTGGTCGTGAATCCCTCGGCGCCCCTCGGCCCGTGGGACGTCAAGCCCACCCCCACCGGACAGATGATCGTGGACTTCATGCGCGGCCGCATGATCGCCACCGTCGACACCGGCCTCAACATCGTCCACGTGCGCGACGTCGCCCGGGGCCACCTGCTGGCCGCGGAGCGCGGCAAGCCGGGAGCGCGCTACATCCTCGGTCACGCGGAGGGCAATCTCCCGCTGCGCGACATCTTCCGTCTCCTGGCCGCCGTCACCGGAGGCCGGCCGCCGCGCTTCCAGGTGCCGTACGCGGTGGCGTGGCTGGGCGCCGCCTGCAGCGAGGGCCTGGCCCGCGTGACCGGCCGGCCGCCCGCGGTGCCGCTGACGGCCGTGCGGATGGCGCGCAAGCGGATGTACTTCAGCCCCGCCCGGGCGGTGCACGAGCTGGGCCTGCCGCAGACGGACGTGCGGGAGGCGCTGGCCGACGCCGTGGCGTGGTTCAGGGCCCACGGGTACGCCGCGTGAGCCTCGGAAGCCTGAGCGCGACGCTCACCCGCCGCAGCCGCTCCAACTTCTACTATGCGTTCCTCACGCTCCCCCGGTCGCGCCGCGACGCGCTCTACGCGGTCTACGCGTTCTGCCGCACCGTGGACGACGTGGCCGATCTCGGCCGCGATCCCGAGGCCCAGCGCGCCGAGCTGGCCAGGTGGCGGGAGGACGTGGCGCGCTGCTTTCAGCCGGGGCCAGCCCCAGCGCACCCGATCGCCCGCCAGCTGGCCGCTGCCGTCCGGAGCTATCCCATCCCGCGCTCGGCGCTGGAAGCGATCATCCAGGGCTGCGAGATGGATCTCGCGCGCGTCCGCTTCGAGACCGCCGAGGACCTCTATCCGTACTGCCACCGGGTGGCCTCGGCAGTCGGGCTCTGCTGCATCGAGATCTTCGGCTACACCGACCCCCGCGCCCGCGACTACGCCGTGAACCTGGGCACCGCGCTGCAGCTCACAAACATCATCCGCGACGTGGGCGCCGACGCCCGCGCCGGGCGCGTGTACCTGCCGCTCCAGGACCTGAAAGCGTTCGGCCTCGGCGAGGACGACCTCACCGCCGGCCGCCACGACGCGCGGTTCGTGCGCCTGATGGAGCAGCAGGCCGCGCGCGCCCGCCGCTTCTACGCGGCGGCGGCGGCCGCCTTCCCGGTCGCCGACGCGCGCTCGCTGGTGGCGGCCGAGATCATGGGACGGATCTATCACGCGCTGCTCGAGGAGATCGAGGCCCGCCGGTTCGAGGTCTTCGGCGAGCGCATCACGCTGCCGGCGCGACGCAAGGTCGCCATCGCGCTGCGCTGCTGGGCCGCCGCGCGCCTGCGCTGGCGGGCGGCCTGATGCCGGCGTCGCTCCGGGCCGAGGGCCGCCGGTCATGAGGGCCGCTGTCTTCGAAGGCGGTGGCCGCATCGCCCCCGGGGAGTGGCCCCGGCCGGCGGCGGGCCCCGGCGAGCTGCTACTGCGCGTGCGGGGCTGTGGGCTGTGCGGGTCCGACATCGCCAAGATCGTGGCGCCTGACAGCCTCGGGCCGGTCGTGCTCGGTCACGAGGTGGTCGGCGACGTCGTCGAGGCGGGCGAGGACGTCACCGGCTTCGGGCCGGGCGACCGGGTGGTGGCGGCCCATCACGTGCCGTGCGCCGAGTGCCACTACTGCCGGCGCGGCAGTGAGTCGATGTGCCGGGCGTTCAAGGCCTCCAACCTGGATCCGGGCGGCTTCGCCGAGTACGTGCGGGTGCCGCCCGCCAACGTGCGCCACGCCTCGTTCCGGGTCCCCGACCATCTCACGGACGAGGAGGCCTCGTTCGTGGAGCCGCTGGCCTGCTGCATGCGCGCCGTCGACCGGGCGCGCGTGGAGCCCGGCGACACCGCGATGGTGGTCGGGCTGGGCTCGATCGGCTGCCTGTTCGTTCAGCTCCTGCGGCGGGCCGGTGCCACGGTCATCGGCGCCGACCCTCTGCCCGGGCGGGCCACGCTGGCCGAGGCCCTGGGCGCCCAGGTCGCGGGCGACCCCGACGTTGCTGCGGGGGCCGCGCGCCAGGTGAGCGACGGCCGGGGCGCCGACCACGTGGTGATCACGGGCGGAGGCGCGGCGGTGTTGCCCTGGGCGGCCTCGGTCAGCCGCGACGGTGGAGGGCTGCACTGCTTCGCCGGCGGTTCCGGCGAAGTCCTTCCGCTCCCCCTCGCGACGCTGTATCATCGGGAACTTACCGTGAGTTCGACCTATTCCTCGTCTCCCGCGACGCTGGCGCGCGCCTTCTGGCTGCTCGCGGCGGGCAAGGTGGAGGTCGGCAGGCTCATCACGCACCGGGTGCCGCTCGAGCGGCTCGCCGAGGGCGTCGAGCTGATGCGTCGCCGGGAGGCGCTCAAGGTGTACGTGACGCCATGAAGAGCATGCGGGCGATGGTGTTCCACGGCCCCGGGGACCTGCGCGCCGAGCAGGTCCCGGTGAGCGAGCCGCAGGCCGGTGAGGTCGTGCTCCGCGTCGAGGCCGCGCTGACCTGCGGCACCGACGTCAAGACGCTTCGCCGCGGGCATCCGGTGATGATCCCGCGCCTGCCCACCGTGTTCGGCCACGAGTTCGCGGGCACGGTGGCCGCCGTGGGCGCGGGCGTGCGCGGCGTGCGCGAGGGCGACCGGGCCGTGGCCGCGAACTCGGCGCCGTGCCGCGCCTGCCCGCTGTGCGTGGCCGGCCGCCCCAACCTGTGCGAGGACCTGCTCTTCGTCAACGGCGCGTACGGTGAGTTCATCACGCTGCCGTCCCGGCTGGTCGCGGTCAACCTGGTGCGCCTGGAGCCCGCCACGCCGGCGGCCCGGGCGGCGTTCGCCGAGCCGCTGGCCTGCGCGCTGGGCGGGATCGAGCGGGCGCGCGTCGAGGGCGGTCAGACGGTGGTGGTGTTCGGCCACGGGCCGCTCGGCTGCCTGCTGGCCATGGTCGCCGGCGCCCGCAAGGCGCGCGTGATCCTCGTCGGCAAGCAGGGCTGGCGGCTGGCGCTGGTGCAGGGCCTGGGCATCGGCGAGGTGATCGACGCCACGGCGGCGGGCGACGTCGTGGCTGCCGTGCGGGCCGCCACCGCCGGGCGCGGCGCCGACGTGACGGTCGACGCGACCGGACGGCCCGAGGTATGGCAGCACGCGCTGGACGCCGTGGGGCGGGGCGGCACCGTCGTGTTCTTCGGCGGCTGCGCGCCGGGCACCACGATCTCCGTGGACACGCGGCGGACACACTACGAGGAGCTGGCGCTCCTCGGCGCCTTTCATCACACGCCCGACCTCATCCGGCGGGCCGTGGAACTGCTGGAGGGCAATGCCGTCGAGCCCGAGGGTCTCATCACGCACCGCATGGGCCTCGGCGGCGTGCGCGACGCGCTCGCGTTGATGGCCGCCGGCCAGGCGCAAAAGGTCCTCATCGAGCCATGAGCCACCGACTGATCGGAACGCTGGCCGCGCTCGCGCTGCTCGCCCTCGCGGCGACGGTGCACGCCTACGACCCGACGCAGACGTTCATGCAGGGCTCGATCGTGGTGTCGCCGGAGGCGGGTTACGGCCACCAGTTCGACCTCGAGGGCAAGTCGGGTTTCACCGACCTCGACTTCGTGAACATGGGCGTGCGGATCGGCTGGCTGCCGTTCAGCCCCGGCGGTCCCGGGCCCCTGTACGGGTCGCTCGAGGTCGGCCTGGAGCCGCTCTACCAGCGCTATCTCGATCCGGTCGACGCGTTCTTCGCCGGGCTCGGGCTGACCGCCCGCTACCACTTCCTGGGGGCCGGCCGCCTGGTGCCGTTTCTGGACCTGGCGGCATTCGCGGGCGGGACCGACCTCAAGATCAAGGAGATCCGCTCCGAGTTCACCTTCCTGCTGTGGGGCGGCGCCGGGCTGTCCTACTTCGTGACCGACCGCGCCGCCGTCTACGGCGGCTACCGTTTCCAGCACGTGTCCAACGGCAACACCGAGCGCCCCAACCGTGGATTCGAGGCCCACACCGGCGTGCTCGGGGTGTCGCTCTTCTTCGAGTGAGGTCACGATGAAGACCCCCATCGCCGAGATACTCCTGGCCGGCCCCCGCGGCTTCTGCGCGGGCGTCGAGCGCGCCATCGACATCGTGGAAGTCGCGCTGTCGGTGTGCCCGCCGCCGGTCTACGTCCGCCGCGAGATCGTCCACAACCGGCTGGTCGTGGAGACGCTGCGCCACAAGGGCGCCATCTTCGTGGACGAGCTGGACGAGGTCCCCGACGACGCCACCGTGGTCTTCAGCGCCCACGGCATCTCGCCGGCGGTGCGGGAGGAGGCGGGGCGGCGCGGGCTCCGGGTCATCGACGCCACCTGCCCGCTGGTGACCAAGGTGCACCTGGAGGCCATCCGGTACGCCCGGGAGAACTACTCGATCATCCTGATCGGGCACGAGGATCACGACGAGGTCATCGGCACCCTGGGCGAGGCGCCCGAGCGCATCGTCGTGGTGGACAGCGTGGAGGAGGTCGAACGCCTGACGCTGCCCGACCCCGACAAGGTCGCGTATCTGACCCAGACGACGCTCTCGGTGGACGACACGCGCGACGTCATCGAGGCTTTGCGGCGCAAGTTCCCAAAGATCGTCGGTCCCTCCCGGGACGACATCTGCTACGCGACGCAGAACCGCCAGACGGCCGTCAAGCGCCTGGTCGACGACGTCGACGTGCTGCTGGTGATCGGCGCCGCCAACAGCTCGAATGCCAAGCGGCTCGTCGAGGTGGCCCGGACGGCCGGCACCCGCGCCTATCTGATCAACGACGTGGGCGACATCCGCCCCGAGTGGCTCGCCGGCGCCGCCCGGGTCGGCATCACCGCCGGAGCGTCGACGCCGGAGATCCTCGTGACCCAGGCCGTGGAGGCGCTGCGCGACGACGGCGTGAAGGTGCGCGAGGTCCACGTGGTGGAGGAGGACGTCCGCTTCGCGCTGCCCCAGGAGCTGACGCACGCCGCCCGCGACCGCGGACTCACGCTGCCGGAGCGGACGGCGATGCGGAGAAGCATTTGACCCGGAGGGGGACTTCGTCCCCCTTCCGGCGGTCGTCGCGCGCCTGACGGCGCGCTCCTCCCTGCCTCCCCGCTGGAAACGAGGCTTGCGCGGGCGAAGCCGGCGCTCGGAACGGCCGAGCATTCCGCGAGGCCGAGCATTTCGCCAGGAGGTCGTCGCGTGAAGCACGCACTGCCCGCCCCCCGTGGCTTCGGCTCCGTTGCACTCGTCGTGGCGCTCGGGCTGATCCTCGTCGCGCCGGCTGACGGGCCGGGAGCGTACGCGGGGGAGAGGTGGTTGATCGACAATGAGAGGGTGACGGTGGTGGAGTTCGTGTTTCCGCCGGGGTTTCGGGGGGAGGAGCACGAGGCGCCGGTGGACGAGTTCGCGTACGTCGTCGAGGGGGAGTTCGCGGTGGTGACCAGGGGACAGGGCAAGCGGGTGGTGCGACGGGGGGAGACCGAGTGGGCGCCGCGGGGCGTCGTGCACTACTCGGTGAACGAGGGCGGGAAGCCGGCCCGGGTGCTCGTCGTGCTGCTGAAAGGCCGGTGAAGGCATGCGTCTGGTGACCTATCGCAAGGGATCGTCCCGGCCGCGGGTCGGCGCGCTGGTCGACGACGCGGTGCTCGACCTCGGCGCGCTGGCCGCCGACCTCGCACGGGAGCGCGGCGCCGTCCGCCGCGGCCGCGGCGGTTTCCCCAGGACGATGCTCGAGCTGATCCAGGGCGGGCCGGACGCGCTGGCCGCCGCGCGCGAGGCGCTGAGCCACGGCGAGGCCGTGCTCGGGCGCGACGGCCTCGGCGCCGTGACGGAGCGCAAGCTCGGCGCGCCTGCGGCCAGGGTGCGGCTGGAGGCGCCCATCCCGCGGCCGGCCCGCAACGTCTTCTGCCTGGGCCGCAACTACAAGGAGCACGCCGCCGAGCGCGGCGCCGAGGCGCCGTCCCATCCGGTGTACTTCACCAAGGCCCCGGAGACCGTGGTCGCGCCCGGCGCCAAGGTGATCCATCACGCCGCGACCAAGGAGCTCGACTACGAGGTCGAGCTGGCCGTGGTCATCGGCGCCGCGGGGCGCGACATCCCCCGCGAGCGGGCGCTCGCGAGCCACGTGTTCGGCTACACGATCGTCAACGACGTCACTGCGCGCGACCTCCAGAAGCGGCACGGCCAGTGGTTCAAGGGCAAGTCGCTCGACACCTTCTGCCCGATGGGCCCGGTGCTCGTGACCGCTGACGAGATCCCGGACCCCCAGACGCTGGCGGTGGCGATGCGGATCAACGGCGAGACGCGGCAGTCGAGCCACACGTCCAGGATGATCTTCCCCGTCGACGAGTGCATCGCCGTCCTCTCCCTCGGCTTCACGCTCCTGCCCGGCGACGTCATCGCCACCGGCACCCCGGAGGGCGTGGGCGCCGCGCTCGGGAAGTTCCTCAAGGGGGGCGACCGGATGGAGGCCGAGGTGGAGCGCATCGGCGTGCTGGCGAACCGCATCGCCGCGCCCTGAGAACGCGGACGCATCGTGACGGCGGACTACTGTCTTGCGTATCTGCATTGCCTGAAGGGCGAGATCGACCGGGCGGTTCCCCTGCTCGAGCGCGGGTTGGCCCGTTGCCAGGCGCGGGAATTCGGCGTGTGGCTGCCGCAGCTCACCGGCTACCTCGGCCACGCGTACGCGCAGACCGGACGCATCGACGAGGGGCTGTCGTTGCTGGAGCGGGCAATCGCCGTCTACGATGCGACACGGGCGTGGCCCTTCCGCGGGCTGCTGACGGTCCACTGCGGGACGGCCTGCCTGCTCGCCGGCCGCCTCGATGCCGCACGGACACTGGCAGACGAGGGCCTCCGGCTGGCCCGCGAGCACGGCGAGCGGGGTCACGAGGCCTGGGCGCTGCGCCTGCTCGGCGACGTTGCGTCGCACGGCGATCCAGGTGACGCCCGGCAGGTCGATGGCCACTACCACGACGCCCTGGCGCTGGCGACCGAGCTCGGCATGCGGCCGCTCGTCGCCCACTGCCATTTCGCGCTCGGCCGGCTGTACGGCCGCACGGGCGACGGCCCAGGGCCGCGAGCACCTGACCACGGCGGCCATGATGTACCGCGACATGAGGATGATCGCCTGTCTGGCGCAGGCGGCCGCCGCGCTGAGATCTCCGATCGGCTGAGTCATGGCCTCGGCGCGCGGTCGGCGGCGCGCCGAGGCCTGTGACGCCCCGATCGGCTACACTCGCCTGATCCGAGTCCGCGCGGGAGAGATCGCCCATGAGCTTCGTCAGCCACGTCGAGTGCACGGTCTGCGGCCATCGCCACGACGCCAAGCGCACGCTCACCGTGTGCGAGACGTGCGGCCAGATGCTGGCGGTGCGCTACGACCTCGAGCGCGTGCAGGCCGCGGTCACGAAGGACGCGCTGCGGCCGCGGCCGCCCGGCATGTACCGCTTCCGCGAGCTGACGCCGCTGGACGACCACGAGGAGCCGGTCACGCTGGGCGAAGGCAGCACCCCGCTGCTGGAGCTTCCGCGCCTGGCGTCACACTTCGGCGTGCGTCGGCTGTGGGGCAAGGACGAGGGGCAGAACCCCACGGGCTCCTTCAAGGCGCGCGGCCTGGGCATGGCGATCACGAAGGCGCGCACGCTGGGCGCGCGCGGCTTCATCATCCCCTCGGCGGGCAACGCGGGCGGGGCGGCGGCAGTGTACGCCGCGCGCTGTGGCCTGCCGTGTGCGGTGATCGTGCCGCGCGGCACGCCGCCGGCGGCCATCGCCGAGGCGGCGATCGGGGGCGCCCGCGTCTTCACGCTCGAGGGCTCGATCGCGACGGCGGGCAAGGTGGTGAGCGCGGTCGCGCCGCGGCTCGGCTGGTTCGATCTCTCCACGCTCAAGGAGCCGTACCGGCTCGAGGGCAAGAAGACGATGGGGCTCGAGCTGGCCGAGCAACTCGGCTGGACCCTGCCCGACGTGCTGCTCTATCCGACCGGCGGGGGCACCGGCCTGGTCGGCATCCCCAAGGGCTTCGAGGAGCTGCGGCAGCTGGGCTGGGTCGCCGGCCGGACGCGCTTCGTCGCGGTGCAGGCCGAGGGGTGCGCGCCGGTGGTGAGGGCGTTTCGTGACGGGGCCGAGACGACGTCGGCGTGGGAGAACCCGACCACCGACGCGGCGGGGCTGCGGGTGCCGTCGCCCTTCGCGGGCCGGCAGATGCTGCGCATCCTGCGCGAGTCGGGCGGCGCGGCGATCGCCGTCAGCGAGCGGGCCATCGTCGAGGCCCAGCGGTTGCTGGCGCGGCTGGAGGGCGTCTGGACCTCGCCCGAGGGGGCGGCCCTGGTCGCGGCGCTCGGCCTGCTGAAGGACGTGGGGCAGGTGACGGCGGACGCCCGGATCGTGGTCATGCTCACGGGAGCGGGCATCAAGTACACGCCCCCCGAGCTGCCGACCCCGATCGATCTCACCGGCACCGATCAAGAGGTTCAGGCCCAGGTCCGGGGCGCGCTCGGGGCTTAACCCGATTCCCGTTCGGTGGTAGCATTCGCCCCACCGCATCGCTTGTCCAGGAGGCCGGGTCAATGGCGATCGAGACGGGAAAGATCCGCAACGTCGGTGTCGTCGGTCACGGGGGCGTCGGCAAGACCTCGCTGGTGGAATCCCTCCTCTACACCGCCGGCGCGCTGACGCGGCTCGGGAAGGTCGACGACGGCAGCACCACCACGGACTTCGATCCCGACGAGATCAAGCGCAAGATCTCGATCAACACGTCGATCGCCTACTGCGACTTCAAGGGTCACCGGATCAACCTGGTCGACACCCCCGGATACGGCGATTTCATCGCCGACGCGCGGGCGGGCCTGCGCGTGGTCGAGGCCGCGGTGGTGGTGGTGGACGCGGTCGCCGGCGTGCAGGTGCAGACGGAGAAGGTGTGGAAGTTCGCGAGCGAGTTCGAGCTGCCGCGGGCCATCGTCGTCAACCGGCTCGACCGCGAGCGGTCGGATTTCTTCCGGACGCTGGAGTCGCTGGGCCGCCGGCTCAAGGGCCGGATCGTGCCCCTGCACATCCCGGTGGGCGAGGAGAGCGGCTTCCGGGGCTACGTCGATCTGGCGACGCAGAAGGCGACCGTCTTCGCCGACGGCAAGGCGAGCGAGACCGGCATCCCCGCCGAGGCGGCCGACCGGGTGAAGGAATGGCGCGAGAAGCTGGTCGAGGCCGCCGCCGAGACCGACGACGATCTGCTCGCCAAGTATCTGGAGGAGGGCTCGCTGGACGAGACCGAGATGGTCAAGGCGCTGCGGGCTGGCATCACCCAGGGCAAGATCGTGCCGGTCCTGTGCGCGGCGGCCACGCGGGGCATCGGCAGCCAGGCGCTGCTCGACCTCGTCATCCACGAGTTCCCGTCGCCGGCCGACCGTGGCGAGATCGGCGGCACCGACCTCAAGGCCAAGCAGGCCGGCACGCGGGCCGCCGATCCCAAGGCGCCGGTCAGCGCGCTCGTCTTCAAGACGCTGTCGGATCCGCACATCGGCAAGCTCTCGCTCTTCCGGGTCTACTCGGGCACGCTGCGCAGCGACTCGACGCTGCTCAACCCCGGCCGCGGCGTCCGGGAGCGCATGGGGCACGCCTCCTGGCTGCAGGGCAAGACCCAGAAGAACGTGGAGGCGCTCGGACCGGGGGAGATCGGCGTCGCCCAGAAACTGAAGGAGACCCAGACCGGCGACACGCTGACCGACGAGGCGCAGCCGTTCGAGCTGCCGCGGATCACCTTCCCGGAGCCGGCCATCAACTTCGCCGTCCAGCCCAAGACGCGCGGCGACGAGGACAAGATCTCCACCGCGCTCTCGCGCATCAGCGAGGAAGACCCGACCGTCCACCACCACTTCGATCCCGAGACCAAGCAGCTGCTGATCTCGGGCGTCGGCAGCCTCCACGTCGAGATGACGGTGGAGCGCATGAAGCGCAAGTACAACGTGGACGTCACGCTGCTGCCGCCGCGCATCCCCTACAAGGAGACCGTCAAGGGCCGGGCCGAGGGGCAGGGCAAGTACAAGAAGCAGACGGGAGGTCGCGGGCAGTACGGCGACACCTGGCTGCGGGTGGAGCCGCTGCCGCGGGGGGGCGGCTTCGAGTTCGTCGACGACATCTTCGGCGGCGCCGTCCCGCGCAACTTCATCCCGTCGGTGGAGAAGGGCGTCCGCGAGTGCATGAAGCGCGGCATCCTGGCCGGCTACCCGATCGTCGACATGAAGGTCTCGCTCTACGACGGGTCCTACCACGACGTGGATTCTTCCGATATGGCGTTTCAAATCGCCGCGTCGATGGGACTCCAGAAGGTGTTCATGGATGCCCACCCCATCCTGTTAGAGCCGGTGATGACCGTGGAGGTGACCACGCCGGCCGAGGTGGCCGGCGATATCATAGGCGACATGAACTCGCGCCGCGGCCGCATCGTGGGCATGGAGCCCGCCGGCGAGACCGCCTCGGTACGCGCCACGGTGCCGATGGCCGAGATGCTGACCTACGAGTCCAGCCTGCGCAGCATGACGGGCGGCCGGGGCGGCTACTCGATGGAGTTCTCCCACTACGAGGAAGTGCCGACGTTCCTCGCCGAGAAGATCGTGAAGGAAGCCAAGGCCGAGAAGGAAAAGGCCGAGAAGCACTGAGCCGGCGCCGGCAGCGCCGCGTAGTCCCGATAGGTGAGGGCGATCCAGCTGATCGCGGAGCAGGATAGCGTGCTTGGCCGCCGCATTGACGACCTGATCGTCGAGAATCGGCGCGAGCATCAGGACGCGCAGCCTTCTGCGGTTGTCGTACACCGACCTCGATCGGCGGGTCGTCCGTCTCGAGCAACGGGTGGACCGCCTCGAGCAGCGGGGGTTGTGATTCTCGCCTCCACCTGACAACCGTCTGCTGCTCGGCCGGCCCCTGGCGTAGAATAGGGCGCCATGATCTTCCAGCAGCTGGTCAACGAGGACTCCGGCTGCCTGTCCTACCTCATCGGGTGCGGGGAGGCCGGCCAGGCGATCGTCGTCGACCCCGGGCGCGACCGGGTGAGCGAGTACCTGAGACTGGCCCGCAAGAAGGGGCTGCGCATCGCCCACGTCCTCGAAACCCACACGCACGCCGACCACATCTCCGGCAACCGTGACCTGGCCGCCGCCACCCGGGCGGCGATCCACGTCCACGCCTCGGCCGGGGTGGCCTTCGAGCACGAGGCGCTGCGCGACGGGTCCACCGTCCGCGTGGGCAACGTCGAGGTCCGTGTGGCCCACACGCCCGGCCACACGCCGGATTCGATCTGCCTGTTCGTGACCGACCACGCGCGTAGCGATGCGCCGTGGTTCGTTCTGACGGGCGACCTGCTGTTCGTGGGCTCGGTCGGCCGGCCCGACCTCGGCGGCGCCACCGCGGCCGAGGACATCTGGGAGAGCCTGCGGCGGGTGCTGCTGCCGCTCGACGACAGCGTGGAGATCTACCCGGCCCACGGGGCCGGTTCGTCGTGCGGCAAGGCGATGTCGGCCAAGAGCGGGTCCACCATCGGGTTCGAGCGGCGGTTCAACCCGGCCTTCCGCTACGACGACCGGCGCGCCTTCGTGGACTTCATCATGGCCGGTCTCCCGCCCAAGCCGGCTGCGTTCGACAAGATCGTGGCCAAGAACAAGGGCCTGGTGGCGCTGGCGGCGGCCAAGCCGCGCCCGTACTCGGCGCGGGAGGCGCGGGAGGCCGTGGCCCAGGGTGCATTCGTGCTCGACCTGCGCGAGGTCGCCGACTTCGGCGACGGCCACGTGCCCGGCGCCGTCAACGTGTGGATCGACGGCCCGCAGTTCGCTGAGCGCGTGGCGGGGCTGGCGCCGGCCGGGGCGCCTGTGCTCCTGATGGGCGCGCCCTCCGACGTCGACCGCGCGGTGGCCGCCCTTGCGCGGGTCGGCGTGGACGACGTCGTCGGCTTCCTGCAGTGGGGCATGGTCGAGTGGCGCAGCGAAGGCTTTCCGGTGGAGACGGTGCCGCAGATCACGGTCCACGATCTCGCCGCCTGGCTGGAGCAGGGACGGGACGTCGTCGTGATCGACGTCCGCGAGCCGTCGGAGTGGGACGAGGGCCACATCGAGGGCGCGCTGCACCTGCCGATGTTCGAGGCCGTCGAGCGCCGCTCGGAGGTCCCCGACGACCGGGCCAAGGCAGTCGTGTGCGCCGGGGGCTTGCGCTCGAGCGCGGTGATCAGCGTCCTGCAGCGCCACGGGCTCGGCGGGTTCCACAACGTGACCGGCGGCATGGCGGCCTGGGCCAAGGCCGGCTACGGCTTCACGCGGCAGCGCCCGGCGCCGCCGAGCGCGATCACGGAGCCTGCCGCCGGCACGCGCCTGGTCGTGGACTGCCGCGGGCTGTCGTGCCCGTGGCCCAGCATGAAGGTCTCCAAGGCCATCACGGAGGTGGAGCCCGGCGGCGTGCTGGAAGTCCTCGCCACCGACCCCGGCGCGCCCGGCGACCTCGAGGCCTTCGCGCGCCGCACGGGCCACCGCATCGTCGAGCAGTCGCAGTCGGGCGTGGTGCTCCGCTTCCTCGTCCAGCGCGCACAGTGACCGGCCGCTGATGGGTCCGGCGCTCTCGGCGCAGTACGCGGCCGTGTTCGGCCGTCCCTGGCCCGTCTGGGGCGCCGCCCTCCTCGTCGCCACGATCAACGTGTTCCTGTTCGCGTTCGACCGGCCGTGGACGGCCTCCGACGGCCTGCGCAACTGGGGCGACTGGGCGCTCACCGGCCTTGGCCTCGCGCACCGTCCGGATCTCGTCGCGCCCTGGCTCTACTCCGGCTCGCTGCTCAACCTCGGCGTCCTGCTGGGCGGCCTCGCGGCGGCCCTGCTCAGCCGCGAGTTCGCGATCCGGGTGCCGCCGCGGGGTGAGCTGGTCAAGGGGACCGGCGGCGGGGTGCTGATGGGCGTCGGCGCGATGCTCGCGTTCGGCTGCAACGTCGGCGGCTTCTTCTCGGCGGTGAGCGCGCTCAGCCTCTCCGGCTTCGGGATGATGCTCGGCCTCGGGCTGGGCGCCTTCCTCGGGCTTCGCTACTTGATGTGGGAGATGGAGCGGCGGCCGGCGTGGTCGAGCGGGACGGCGCGCGTGTGGGGCGCGCCGGCGGCCGCGAGGCCCAGCCGCCAGCCGGTGGCCGGCGTGCTGCTCGTGGCGGGCCTGCTCGTCCTGCCGTTCCTCTACGTGCGGACGGGATATCACGCGCAGGGGGTCTTCCTGCTCTTCGGCGTCGCGTTCGGGGTGGTCTTCCAGCGCTCGCGCTTCTGCCTGGTTCGCGCGTTTCGCGAGCCGTTCATGACCGGCGACGCCGAGCACACGCGCGCCGCCGCGCTGGCGCTGGCCGTCAGCATGCTCGGGTTCGCGATTCTCAAGTTTGCCGACCTCAAGGACCGGGGCGACTGGGTGTTTCCCGGCGCCGGCGTGGGCGCGCTGGCCGGCGGCACGCTGTTCGGCGTGGGGATGACGCTGGCCGGCGGTTGCGGCGCGGGCTCCATCTGGCGGGCGGGCGAGGGCCAGGTCAAGCTCTGGGCCGCGCTGGCGGGCTTCGCCCTGGGCGCCTCGCTCGCGCGGCTGGCGCTCGTGCAGGCCGGCGCGCTCGGCAAGCTCGGCTGGGCGGTGTTCCTGCCGTCGGCGCTCGGCTGGGGCGCCGCCATCGTGCTGACGCTGGCGGTGCTGGCCGCCTGGGCGCTCCTGGCCACCTGGAACGAGGACGCGCGCATTGTGAGCGCGCTCGATTGAGGCGCGGGGTTGGGGGCCATTTCCGGGCCCCCCATTCGGGACGCCTCTGTTATTTTACCGGCGCACCGGAGGGAGGAGGTCGGCCATGGCGCGGATGACACGGAGAGAGTTTCTCAAGGCGTCGGGGAGCGCCGCGGGCGTGCTGGCGGTCGGCGGCGGGACGGGCTGCGCGCGCCTGCGGGGCGAGACCGACGTCAAGACCGGCCGCCGGGTCGTCGTCGTCGGCGGCGGCTGGGGCGGCGCCACCGCCGCGAAATACGTGCGGCTGGCCGATCCGTCGATCGAGGTGGTCCTCCTCGAGCCCAACCGAGAGTTCATCTCCTGTCCGTTCAGCAACCTGGTCCTCGGCGGCTCGCGCAGCCTGGGAGCGCTGACGTTCGGCTACGGAGGATTGCGCGACCACGGCGTCAAGGTCCGTCACGAGGCGGCCACCGCCATCGACCCGGCGGCCAGGCGGGTCCGGATCGGCAACGGCGACCTCGCCTACGATCGCCTCATCGTCGCCCCCGGCGTCGATTTCCTGCTCGAGCAGGTCGAGGGGCTGGCCGCCGCCCAGGACAAGGTGCTGCACGCTTGGAAGGCCGGCCCCCAGACCGTCGAGCTGGCCCGGCAGATGCGCGCGATGCCGGACGGCGGCGTGTTCGTGCTCACGGTGCCGCCGGTCGCCTACCGGTGCCCGCCCGGCCCCTACGAGCGGATCTGCCAGGTCGCGTTCTACCTCAAGACCCACAAGCCGAAGGCCAAGCTGATCGTGCTGGACGCCAACCAGAACATCGTCTCCAAGGCCGGGCTGTTCCGCGCGGCCTGGAAGGACTACCCGAACATCGAGTACCGGGCCTCGCACAAGGTGGCCAGGGTCGACGCCGGCGCCCGCGAGGTCTCGACCGACTTCGGCGACAAGGTGCGGTACGACGTGATCAACTTGATCCCGCCGCAGCGCGCCGGGGCGATCGCGGTCCAGGCCGACCTGGTCGGCGCCGACAAGCGGTGGTGCGAGGTGGACCACGTGACGTACGAGTCCGCCAAGCACAAGCACGTGCACGTCGTCGGCGACGCGACCACGGGGCTGCCCGTGCCCAAGTCGGGCACGATCGCCAACGCCATGGGCAAGATCTGCGCGAACGCGGTCGTGAGCCTCCTGGGTGGCCGGGCGGTGCCGCCGGTGCCGCCGGTCAACACCTGCTACTCGTGGGTCAACGACCGCGAGGCGATGGCCGTGGTGAACGCCTACAAGATCGAGAACGGAAAAGTGGTGCAGGTCGAGATGAAGCTCACGCCCGGTCACTCCACGCTCTACGCCCAGCACGCCGACGGGTGGGCCCGGAGCATCTGGACCGACATGCTCGGGTAGGCCGATGACCACACGCCGTCCGCCGCGTGCCTTGGGGAGGACCGTCATGAGTCAGCCGTGGTGTGTCGTGGTCGGTGTCGCGTTCGTCACGCTGGTCGGGCTCGTCGCGCCGGTGGCCGCCGGGCCGCTGGACGCGCCGGGGTACCCGCAGGCCATGACGTGCAGCGCGTGTCACGGCTTCGGCGGCAACAGCCGCGTCGAGGCGGTGCCCATCCTGGCGGGGGTCACGCCCGCTTACTTCAAGAAGGCGATCGAGGACTACGCGACGGGCAAGCGCGTATCCGCCGAGATGGAGCCGTTCGCCAAGCAGGTGAAGCTGCTCGGGGTGGACCAGGTGGCCGCGTACTTCGCCGCCCAGCGGCGCGAGCCGGCGCCGGCCAAACAGGACCGCGCCGCCGTCGAGCGCGGGCGCGCGGTCGCGACCCAGTGCGCGACGTGCCACGGCCCCGAGGGGCGGGGGGACCCGGCCAAGGTCGTCCCCATGATCGCCGGCCAGCCCGCCACCTACATCCGCAACCAGCTCCTGCTCTTCAAGGCGGACAAGCGCAGCCCCGGCGACGCCGAGCTGACGAAGATGAAGGCGGCGCTGAAGGCGATCCCCGACGCGGCGCTGGCCGACGTGGCGGCGTACTACTCGAGCCTGAGGTAGCCCTGGCTGGATCTCCTGATCCCGGTCGGCCTCGGGCTCGGCCTGGGCTTCCTCATCGGGCTGACCGGCGTCGGAGGTGGCGCGCTGGTCGCGCCGGTCCTCTACACGGTCCTCGGCCTCGCGTACGCGGACTCCGTGGCCCTCTCGCTGGTCTTCTCCATCTTCACCAAGATCTTCGGCGCCGTCGAGCACGTGCGGCAGGGCACGGTCATCTGGCCGATCACGCTGCTGTACGGCCTGACGGGGATCCCGGGCGCCATCGCCGGCTCGTGGGTGATCCACCTGGCCGGCGCCCGCGGGGAGCGGGTGTTCCCGTTCGTGATGGTCGCCGTGCTGGTGCTGGTGGCGGTGCTGCTGTTGCTCGAGACCGGCATCCGGTCGATCGCCGCGTGGCGCAAGCCGCTGTCCCCGCACGCCATCACCTGGCGCGGGGTGGCCGTGATCGGCGCCGTGCAGCTCGTCGTGGGGGTGTTGCTCGGAGTGACGTCGGTCGGCAGCGGTAGCCTCGTGATCCTGTCGATGGTGTATTTGTTCCGTATGACCGCCCAGGCGATCATCGGCTGCAACATCGTCATCGCGTTGATCATGGTCATTCCGGCCGGGCTCACCCACGGGCTGGTCGGCGGGATCCAGTGGTCGCTGCTCGCCCTGCTGCTGGCGGGTTCGCTGGTGGGGGCGGTGGCGGGCGCCCGGGCGACCGCGCGGTTGCCTGGCCGCGGGCTCAAGCTCGCCATCGTCGGGCTGGTGCTGCTGGCGGCGTTGGCCACGCTGTGGCGGGCGGCGTGAGCCGCCGGAGGGAGGAGACGCGCGGGTGCGCTACGGCTTCGTGATCGATCACCGGCGGTGCATCGGCTGTCACGCCTGCACGGTGGCGTGCAAGGAAGAGAACCGGGTGCCGCTGGGCGCCTTCCGCACCTGGGTCAAGTACGTCGAGAAGGGGACCTTCCCCGACACCCGGCGGTACTTCTCGGTGCTCCGCTGCAACCACTGCGACGACGCCCCGTGCGTCACCATCTGTCCGACGGTGGCGCTCTACAGCCGGGACGACGGCATCGTCGACTTCGATGGCCGCCGATGCATCGGCTGCAAGTCCTGCATGCAGGCCTGCCCCTACGACGCGCTCTACATCGACCCCGACACCAACACCGCCGCCAAGTGCCACTACTGCGCGCACCGCCTGGAGGTGGGGCTGGCGCCGGCCTGCGTGATCGTCTGCCCCGAGCAGGCGATCGTGGCCGGCGATCTCGACGATCCACGCACGCCGATCGCGCGGCTGGTCGCCCG
>DASTOJ010000202.1:0-11286 GCA_035762565.1 Candidatus Methylomirabilota bacterium
GACCCCCCATCCCCCAGAGGGGGCTTGGCGGCAGGCCAATCGAATCGCCGGCGGCTCGCTCGCCGTGCCCGGTGCTCGAACGGCGACGACGGCTCGCCATGATGGCGCGCCCGGGCCCCGACGCCCACCCCCCGGCGTCACCGCATACCACGAGACCCATTAGCCTATCGGATTCGACGCGGGTCATTGGCCCGTATCCAGGCTACTCGAGCTCGATGGTGGCCGGAGGCTTGTTGGTCACGTCGTACAGGACGGCGTCCACGCGCTCGAGCTGGCCCAGAGCCGCTGCGAGCTCGTCCACGACCACCGGGGGCAACTGGGCGAAATCGGCCGTCATGCCGTCCCGCGAGTGCACCGGGCGCAGCACGATCGTCTCGCGCCCGGGCGCGGCGCCCAGGGGCAGCATCGCCACCGGGAACTGCCAGATCGCGTCGTACAGCCCGTGCTTGCGCACGACCCGGGTGACGACGTCGTCGGCCTCTCGCAGCAGGGCGACCCGCCCGCGCGTCAGCGTGGCGGGATGGATCGCCAGCCCCGCCACGCCCCGCCCCTCGCGCCGGTGGACGACCAGCGCCACCCGGTTGAGCGTCCGGTGCTCGTTGGTGATCCGCCGCGCGAACACTCCGGCCGCCTCGGCGTCGGCGAAGCCCTCGACCGCGAGCAGCTGCGAGTACGACCGCTCATCGCCCTGCACCCCGACGGTGCGCACGGGCACGACCCAGCCGTGCACGGCGCCGGGCAGCGCCATGCCGGGGGCCGCGACCGCGACCGTCTCCTCGGCACAGAGGCAACGCACCGCGAGCCCCGGCCCGGGGAACGGGTGGCGCCAGACGACCTCGTGCGGCAGGCCCAGCTGCTCGCCGAGCACCCGCACCTCGTCCTTGTAGAACTCGACCAGCGGCTCGATGACCCTGCCCTGCTCGATCAGCCGCTGGATGCGCTCGACGCGGTTATGGTGGGTCTTGATCTTGGCCGAGTGGCGGGCGCCGCCCGATTCGATTGTGTCGGGATAGATCGTGCCCTGCCCCAGCAGCCACTCGCCCTCGCGCAGCCCCAGCCGCGCGAACTCGTCCTCCTGCACGGCGACGAAGGTGTCGCCGATGATCGCACGCTTCGCCTCGGGATCCGTCACCCCGGCCAGGCGCTCGAAGAAGTCGGCGCTGCGGTCGGCGACGTGGATCGCGTCACGGCCGGCTTCGCGCACCAGGTGCTCGATCGCCTCGGTGTCGCCCTCCCGCATGAAGCCGGTGTCGACGTAGAGGCCGAGCACGCGTTCGGGTCCGAGCGCGCGATAGCAGCAGTAAAAGGCAACCGTCGAGTCCACCCCGCCGCTGATCAGGAAGAACACCTTGCGCCCGGCCGCCCTCGCCCGGATCCCGTCCACCACCTGCTCGACCCGGGCGCGCGGGTCCCAGTCGGCCGTGGCGCCGCAGACGTCGAACACGAAGTTGCGGTAGATCTCCGTGCCGAACTCGGTGTGGACGACCTCGGGGTGGAACTGCAGGCCGAAGACACGGCGTGTGATGTTCTCCATCGCCGCGATGCTGCAGTCACTCGTCCGGCCAATGACCGTGCATCCCTCTGGGGGCCTGACGACGGTGTCTCCATGGCTCATCCAGACTGTTATGTCTCGATCAGGAAGGCTGCGAAATAATTCACTTCTGGAGGTTATTGTCAACGCGGAGTGCCCGTACTCCTTGACGTCGCCTCTGGATACATGGTGCGGCCCACCAAGATCCCTCGCGAGAAGCTGATGCCCGTAGCAAATCCCCAGGATTGGAATCCGGAGCGTGTAGATGTCTGGATCGACCGCGGGTGAGGTCGGCTCGAGTACACTCGCTGGCCCGCCCGAAATGATGATGCCTCGCACGCCCTCGAACTCGGCGGCGGGCCGGTTGATGTCCGCCACGACCGCGTGCACGCCCAGCTCCCTTATACGCCGGGCGATCAGGTGGCAATACTGACCACCGGCGTTGAGCACGACGATCTGGTTCACGACTGACCCCTGCACGCCGGTCGGGACCGCACCGGCGTGCCGCTTACCGCGGGCGCCCCAGCTTCTGCGCCTGCTGGAAGACCTTGCCCTCCGTCTTGATGGTGGGCGCGATGATCAGCTCGGTCTGCTGCAGCTCGCGGATGCTCTGGGCGCCGACCGAGCCCATGCAGGTGCGGATGGCGCCCACGAGGTTCAGCGTGCCGTCCTCGGTGAAGGCCGGGCCGAACAGGATCTGCTCCAGCGTGCCGGCCACGCCCACGCGGATGCGGGTGCCGCGCGGCAGGTTGGCGTGGGGCGTGGCCATGCCCCAGTGGTAGCCGCGCCCGGGCGCCTCGATGGCGCGGGCGAAGGCCGAGCCGATCATCACGGCGTCGGCGCCGGCGGCGAAGGCCTTGCACACGTCGCCGCCGGTCGTCATGCCGCCGTCGGTGATGATCGGCACGTAGCGGCCGCGCTGCTTGTAGTACTGGTCCCGGGCGGCCGCGGCGTCGGCCGTCGCCGTCACCTGCGGCACGCCGAGCCCGAGCACCTCGCGGCTGGTGCACGCCGCGCCGGGCCCCACGCCGATGAGCATCCCATCGATGCCGGTGTCCATCAGCTCCAGGCAGGCCTCGTAGGTGACGCAGTTGCCGAGAATCAGCGGGATGGCCAGTGACTTCTTCAGCTTGCCGAAGTCGACCGGCGCGTACTCGGTGGCGATGTGGCGCGCGGTGGTGACCGTCGACTGGACGACGAAGATGTCGGCGCCGGCCTCCTGGGCGATCTGGGCGAAGCGCTCGGCCCGCTGCGGGATGGAGGACACCACGGCGGGGCCGCCCCCCTTCTTGATCTCCTGGATGCGCCGGTGGATCAGCTCTTCCTTGATCGGCTCGCCGTAGATCGACTGGATGATCTTGGTCGCCTCCTCCTGGCTGGCGGAGACGATGCGGTCGAGCACGTCGTCGGGATCGGCGTAGCGCGAGAACACGCCCTCGAGGTTCAGCACGGCGAGCCCGCCCAGGCGCCCCATCTCCACGGCCAGCCGCGGGCCGACGACACCGTCCATGGCCGCCGCGATGATCGGCAGCTCGTAGCGGTGGCCGCACAGCTCCCAGGAGATGTCGACCTCGCTCGGGTTGACCGTCAGGGTCCCGGGGACGAGCGCAATGTCGTCGAAGCCGTACGCGACCCTGGCCTTGCGCCCGCGACCGACCCACATCCCCATGCGTCTGTCTCCCTTTCCCGGGCTACGGGTTCCCCGCCGGATCCCCAAATGTAGGGATCGCCCCCCGGCGACCCACTACATTTTGCGGCAGTATACCGGCCACCCCGCGGCGTGTCAACGGCCGGGGTCGACGCCGTGCCCACGCTGCCAGAGCAGGCGCAGCCCCTCGAAGGCCAGGTGCTCGTGCACGTCCTGGATCGAGCGGGCGACGTTGACGATGAGGGCGGCGTGGCCCCCCGTCGCCACCACGCGAGGGGTGCCGTCCATCTCGGCCCTCATGCGCTCCACGAGGCCGTCGACCAGTCCCGCCCAGCCGTAGACGACACCCGACTGCACGTTGCTGACCGTATTGCGCCCGATCGCGTCCTTGGGCCGCACCAGCTCAACGCGGAAGAGCCGGGCGGCGCGGTTGAGCAGCGCGTCGGCCGCCGTCGAGATGCCGGGCGCGATGGCGCCGCCGATGAACTCGCCCCGGGCGTTGATGCAGTCGAACGTCGTGGCCGTGCCGAAGTCGATGATGATGAGCGGCGGACCGAACAGCGCGATCGCCGCCACCGCCTTCACCACCCGGTCGGGGCCGACCTCGCGGGGGTGGTCGACGTTGAGCGGGATCGACGTGTTGACGCCGGGCTCGACGGTGAACGGCGCCACGCCGAAGTACTTCTCGCACATCCACTCCAGCGCCTGCTGGACCGGCGGCACCACGTTGGAGATCGCCACGCCCGTGATCGTGGCCGGCGCCAGGCCGCGCGTGCGCAGCAGGGTCTCGATGAACAGGCCATACTCGTCGGCCGTCTGCTCCCGCCGGCTGGTCAGCCGCCAGGACACGAGCAGGCGCGCGCCCTCGTAGACGCCGATCTTCGTGTTGGTGTTGCCGACCTCGATGACGAGCAGCACGGGTGCTAATGCCCCTCGTGAGACGTGGTGACGCCGGGCGTCAGGTGCGGGGGCCCCGGGCGCGCCGTCATGGCGAGCCGTCGTCGCCGTTCGAGCGCAGGGCGCGGCGAGCGAACCGCCACCGATTCGACTGGTCTGCGCCCGAGCCCCCTTTAGGGGGATGGGGGGCCGAGCGAGCCGTGCTCGGAGCGAGTTACGGCGACAGGCGAGCCATGCCGGCGCGCCCGGGGCCCCCGCACCCGACGCCCGGCGTCACCGGATTTCACGAGAGTCATTGGGCGACCTCGCCGGCCATCACGCGGCGCCGCCGGCCGTCGGTGTCGGCCACGACCAGCGCGCCGTCGGCATCGACGTCCACGGCCACGCCGCTGACGCCATCCACCGTGACCGGCCGGCCGAGTGTGTCGGCCAGGGCACGCCACCGGGTCCGCACGGGCGCGAACCCCTGGCGCTCGAGCCGCCGGCGCCACTCCGCGAGCGCGTCGAGTAGCGCGGCCAGCAGTGAATCCCGGTCGACCACCCGGCCGCTGGCGAGCCAGACGGACGTCGCCCGCTGGGCCAGGTCCGCCGGGAACACCCGCTGCGCAAGATTGACGCCGACGCCGATAATCGTCGTCGCCTGCTCGCCGGTCACGCGGCTCTCCAGCAGGATGCCCGCGATCTTGCGGCCGCCGACCAGAACGTCGTTGGGCCACTTCAGCCGGGGCGTGAGGCCGGCCGTCCGTGTCAGCGCCTCGGCGACGGCGACCGCGGCCGCCAGCGACAGGCCCGGCAGGCGGACGGGATCGAGCCGGGGGCGCAGGACGATCGAGGCCAGCAGGCTGGCGCCCGGCTCGTCCACCCAGGCCCGCCCACGGCGGCCGCGGCCGGCGGCCTGCGAGTCGGCGACGACGACCGTGCCGTCGGCGGCGCCGTCGGCGGCGAGCGCGAACGCGATCGTCTGCGTGGACTCGACGCGGCCGAGGCGCACGACGACCGGCGCCGGGGCGGCGACCCTCATCCCATCCAGCTCAGGCTGGCGACGAGCTTGGCGTAGAGCGCCTCCTGCTCGGCCAGCTTCTCACGCTCCTTGTCGACGATCTCGGCCGGGGCGCGCTCCGTGAACTCGGGGCGGGCCAGCTTGGCCCGCGTGAACGCCATCGCCTCGGCCGTGCGCTTGATCTCCTTCTCCAGCCGCTGGCGCTCGGCGTCGACATCCACCAGGCCCTCCAGCTCGACGTAGATTTCCGACCTGCCGGCCACGCCGAGGGCGGAGGCGCGGGGCCGGGTCGCGTGCGGATCGAGGGTGACCCGGGCCCGGGCGAGCGTCTCGATGAGCGGAGCGTGGGCGCGCAGCAGCGGCTCGTCAGCGGCGGCGGCCTTCACGATCGCCGCCAGCGTCGACGCCGGCGACAGGCGCATTTCGCCGCGGATGTTGCGGATGGCGGTGACCACCTGCATCAGCAGCCCCATCTCCCGCTCGGCCGCCTCGTCGGCACCGGCCGGGGCGCTCGGATACGGCGCGAGCATGATCGACTCGCCCTCGTGCGGCAGCCGCTGCCACAGCTCCTCGGTGATGAACGGCATCACCGGATGCAGCAGCCGCAGCGTCGTCTCCAGCATGGTCACCAGCGCGTGCTGCACGCGATTGCGGCCGGCCGGGTCGTCGGCCCGGTAGAGCGCGGGCTTGGCGATCTCCAGGTACCAGTCGCAGAAATCGTCCCAGACGAACTGATAGAGCGCGCCCGCCGCGTCGCTGAACCGGTAGGCGTCCAGAGCCTCGCGGACCGCGCTGACCGTCCCCCACAGCCGGCTCTCGATCCAGCGCTCGGGCAGCCCCGCGGCCGCCCGGGCGCCGGCCGGAGCGTAGCCGTCGAGGTTCGAGAGCACCAGCCGGGCCGCGTTCCACAGCTTGTTGGCGAAGTTGCGGTGGGCCTCGACGCGCTCGTCGGCGATGCGGATGTCGTGCACGCCGGGGACGGCCAGGACCGCCAGCGTGAACCGGAAGGCGTCGGTGCCGAACCGCTCCATGACGCCGAGCGGATCGATGACGTTGCCCTTCGACTTCGACATCTTCTGGCCCTGCGGATCCCGCACCAGCGTGTGGATGTAGACGTCCCGGAACGGGACCTCTTTCATCAGGTGCAGGCCCAGCATCGCCATGCGCGCGACCCAGAAGAACAGGATGTCGTAGCCGGTCACGAGCACCGACGTCGGGTAGTACGTCCGCAGCTCGGGCGTGTCGTCGGGCCAGCCGAGCGTCGAGAAGGGCCAGAGGCCGGACGAGAACCACGTGTCCAGCACGTCGGGATCCTGGCGCACCGGACCCCCGCACTTGGGGCAGGCCTCGAGGTCGGTGCGGGAGACGTGCACCGACCCGTCGGCGTCGCAGTACCAGACCGGGATGCGGTGCCCCCACCAGAGCTGGCGGGAGATGCACCACGGCCGGATGCTCTCCATCCAGTGGAAGTAGGTCTTGCTCCAGCTGCGCGGCAGGATGCGGATCCGGTCCTCCCGCACCGCCTGGAGCGCCACCTCGGCCAGCGGCTTCACGTTGACGTACCACTGCTTGGAGACCAGCGGCTCCACCACGGTCTTGCAGCGGTAGCAGAGGCCGACGGCGTGGCGGTACGGCTCGATGCGCTCGACGAGGCCGAGCGATTGCAGATCCTCGACGATCCGCCGGCGGCATTCGAACCGGTCGAGACCCGCGTACTTGCCGGCCAGCGCCGTCATCCGTCCGTCGAAGCCGATGACCGTGCGCACCGGCAGGTTGTGGCGGCGCCCGATCTCGAAGTCGGTCGGGTCGTGGCCGGGCGTGACCTTGATGACGCCGGTGCCGAACTCCGGGTCCACCGCCTCGTCAGCGACGACCCGGATGTCGATCTCGCCGTCCACCGAGGGGATGCGCAGGGTGCGGCCGACGTACTGGGCGTAGCGCGGGTCGGCGGGGTGGACGGCCAGGCCGGTGTCGCCCAGCTTGGTCTCGGGGCGGACCGTGCCGAGCGTCAGCGGGCCGTACTTGATGTAGACGAACTCGGCGTCGCGTTCCTCGCGCTCCACTTCGAGATCGGCGAGCACGGTCTGGCAGCGCGGACACCAGTTGACGATGTAGTCGTCCTGGTAGATGAGCCCCGCGTCGTAGAGGCGGACGAACGCCTCGCGGACCGCGCGCGACAGCCCCGGGTCCATCGTGAACCGCTCGCGGCTCCAGTCGCACGACGCCCCCAGGCGCCGGAGCTGGCGGGTGATGGTGCCGCCCGACTCCTCCTTCCACGTCCACGCCCGCTCGAGGAACGCCGCCCGGCCGAGGTCCTGGCGCGTCTTGCCCTCCGCCTCCAGCTGGCGCTCCAGGAGCACGTGCACCGCGATCGAGGCGTGGTCGGTGCCGGGCACCCACAGCGTGTTGAAACCGTCCATGCGCTTGGCGCGGATCAGGATGTCCTGCAGCGTGTTGACCAGCGCGTGGCCCAGATGGAGGGAGCCCGTGACGTTGGGCGGCGGGATCACGATGCAGTACGGCTTGCCGGGACGCTCGGGCTCGGCGCGGAAATAGCCGCGCCGCTCCCATTCCGGATACCAGCGCGCCTCGACCGCGCCGGGCTCGTAGCGGTCGGGAATGGGCGCGCTGGAGGACGGGTTCGACTGCGTCATGCCCTGGAGCGCGTCATTGTAGCACCCGGGTGGCGGCCGTCAGTCGCCAGCCGGCCCCGACGCGACGGAAGGTCAGCGCCCACGGCTGGCGGTCGGCCGCCGCCGCCACTGACACCGCCTCGCCCGACGCCCCCTCGCGCGCGTCACAAGTCGGCTCGGACCTCAGCGTCGCCGGCAGCCGGCTCCGCAGCGCGCGGTCCGGCACGAGCGCGCTCAGGGTCCTCCGGTCGCCCGCGGCCAGGGCCTCGACGAGTCGCTCGACCACCGCATGCAGGTCGCGGTGCCACGCGTCGTGCTCCTGGCGCGCGACGCGGGCCACCGCGCCGGCTCCGACGATCCGGTAGACGTCCTCCTGCTCGGTCTGGCCGGCGCATCCCGGGGCCCAGCCGGGATAGCGCACCTCGTAACGGATGCGCAGCTCGCCGCCCCGCACGCTCCAGCTGCGCGCGCGGAGGTCATCGCCGAACAGCGGCACCGTCGACCATGCCACGCGCACGTCGTCCGCCTCCCGGCGCAGCAGCTCGACCCGCAGCGGGCGCGTCCCCCACCCCGACGGCGGCCCCTCCCAGGCCACGAGGAAGGGCGCCGTGTCGCGGCCGCCCGGCACCCTGTACACGGTCGGACGGCCCTCGCGGTAGAGGGCGGTCAGCAGCGCCGGCTCACCGCGCAGCGGGCCGTACACCCGCACGCTGTTGGCGGCCGAGCGCTCGTCGAGCGTGAAGGCGCCCACGAGCAGGCCGCCGGCCCGTACCAGCCGCAGGGCGGCGCCGCCCCAGGTCTCGCCGAAGGTGTCGAGCCGGTCCTGGAGGAACTCGAGAGACGCAAAGGGGCCGCCGGAGGCGAGGCTCTCGACGATCTCGTCGTCGAGCAGCGCGTAGATCTCGCGGAACGCCTCGGCGGGGGCCGCGTCGTCGAAGATCTGGGCCAGGCCGAGCCGGCTGGCAGCCAGCTCGCGGAAGCGGTCGAGCCGGTCGACCCGGCCGGCGCCGGCGGGGCCGGCGCCGGCGAGCACGGTGAGCCCGACGACGAGCACCCAGCGGAAGTTCGCCGCCACCGCCCTATGGTACAACAGACGGGTGAGGTCGCCCGCGGTGCCGGTGCTCGACCGCTACGTCGTCCGCGAGCTGATCTCGCCCTTCTGCTTCGGCGGCGCCCTCTTCACGTTCTTCCTCGTCATCGACCGCATCTACCATCTCACCGATCTCGTCATCACCAAGGGCGTGCCGTTCCATCTGGTCGCGCAGCTGCTGGTCTTCATGCTGCCCTCGTTCCTGGCCCACACGCTGCCGATGGCGCTGCTGGTGGCGGTGCTGCTGGCCGGCGGCCGCCTGGCCGGCGACCTCGAGATCATCGCCTGCAAGGCGGCGGGCCTCAGCACGCTCCGGCTCTTCCGCCCGGTGCTGGCCGTCGCCCTGGTGGTGATGGCGGCCACCGCCACCCTCACCCTCGCCGTCAACCCGCTGGCCAACCAGGAGTTCCAGCGCCAGCTCTTCCGCATCCTCCAGGCCCGGGCGGTGAGCGGCCTGGTCGAGCGCGTGTTCAACCCGACGTTCGGCGACATCATCATCTACGTCGAGGACGTGAGCGCCTCCCAGGTCGCGCTGCGCGGCCTGCTCGTGTCCGACGAGCGGGACACGAAGCTCTCGCGCATCATCACGGCCCGCGAAGGACGGTTGCTCACCGACGAGGCCAACCGGCGCATCACGCTGCGCCTGATCAACGGCGCCGTGAGCGAGGCCGACGTCCTGCCCGCCGGCCCCGCGGCCGCCGCCGGCGTGACGCCCCCGCCCGGCGGCGCCGCCAGCGCCGCGCGCTACCGTCTCACCAGCTTCAGCATCTACGACATGAGCCTGTCGGTGGACTCGCCCCTGCGGGCGGCTCCGCGGGTGGAGAAGCCGGAGAAGGACCTCTCGCTGCCCGCCCTGGCCCGCCGTCTCGAAGCGCTGGGCGGCGACCGGGCCGCCCGCGCCCCGTTCCTGGTCGAGTGGCACAAGCGGTTCGCGCTGCCCGTGGCCGCGCTGGTCTTCGCGCTCGTGGCCTTTCCCCTGGCCGTCCGCTCGCACCGGGGCGGCCGCTCGATCGCGCTGGGCGGCAGCCTGGCCATCCTCGTGGCCTACTACCTCGTGTTGACCTCCCTGGAAGGCTCGGCGCTCCGCCAGCGCGTGCCCCCCTGGCTGGCCGTGTGGGCGCCCAACATGCTGTTCACCGCGATCGGCGGCGTCCTGATGGCGGCAACGGTGCGCGAGTGGCGGCCACCGCGGCTGGCGCCGCTGTGGCGGGCGCTGGCCGCCGCCGGCGAGGCCCTGCCTCGGCGGGGCGGCACTGCCGCCGAGCGGCTGATCGCGGGGGGCCGCGACTCGACGCACATCCTCGACCGCTACCTGCTGCGCGAGCACCTGGCGTTCACGGGCATCGGCCTCGCGGTGGCAGCGACGCTGTTCGTGGTGATCGACCTGCTGCAGACGCTCGACCGCTTCATCCGCCTCAAGCCGGCGCTGATCCACGTGGTCGAGCACTTCGTCTATCGGGTCCCGGCCGCGCTCCACGACGGGCTGCCGGTGGTGATGCTGGTAGCCACGATCTTCCTGTTCCTGGCCCTCACCCGGGCCCACGAGCTGACCGCGATGAAGGCGGCCGGCATGAGCCTGTACCGGGTGGCCGCGCCCGTGCTGCTGCTGGCCGTGGGCGTCGCCGTCGTCTCCGGGCTCTTCCAGGAGCTGCTGCTGCCGCGCCTGAACGAGCTGGGCGACGAGGTGGACCGGGTCAAGATCCGCGGCCAGCTGCCACGCCATCTGCAGTCGCGCGAGCGGATGTGGCTGCGCACCGCCGACAGCCGCTTCTACCGGGTGGAGCTGCTCCACCCCGGCACCTCGGATCTCTACGGCGTGACCGTGCTCGAGGTCGATCAGGGATCCTTTCGCCTGCAGAGCCGGCTCGATGCCCGCCGCGCCCACTGGACCCCGGCCGGCTGGGAGCTCACCGACGGCGCCTTCCGCGAGTTCGGGCCGCGCGGGGAGGTGCACACGGTGCCGTTCACCATGACCGCCATCGACCTGCGCGAGCAGATCGAGGACTTCACCAAGATTCACAAGCCGGTGTCGGCCATGAGCTATCGCGAGCTGCGCGACTACATCGACCGGCTGGAGGCCACGGGCTTCCATGTGAAGAAGTACATGGTCGAGCTGTACTCGAAGGTCGCCTTCCCGCTGGTGAACCTCATCATGGTCCTGGTCGCGATCCCGTTCTCGCTGCAATCGCCGCGCGGCGGCCGCCTCTTCGGAATCGGGCTGGCGATCGCCATCATGGCCGGCTACCTCGTCGTCCACTACGTCGCCCTCGCCTTCGCCCGCGCCGACCTCCTCCCCCCCCTGCTCGCCGCCTGGACCGCGAACATCATCTTCCTTGGCCTCGGCACCTCCCTCTTCCTGCGCGCCCGGACCTGATCGACGTGGGGCCCCGAGACACCCCCGCCATTAGGTCAACTTCCAGCCTCCGCCCGCGCGCTGCCGACCTAAGGTCGCTTGACCGACCGAACCAGGTTCACGAACCCCGCCGC
>DASTOJ010000203.1:0-6672 GCA_035762565.1 Candidatus Methylomirabilota bacterium
TCCGTCACATCGAGCGCTACCTCACGGAGTGGAATGCTCACCCTACTCCCTTTGTCTGGACCAAGGAGCCGGCCGCCATCATCAAGAAAGCCCTCCGCCGGGGCTCTGGTCGTTAACATGACTTTCCGGACGGAACACTAGTCGAACTTGCGGTAGTGGAGGCGCACCAGGTCGGCCGCGCTCTTGCCGGTCTTGATCAGGCCGGCCTCGATGCGGTCCTTGAACGCACGCTCGAGATTGGCACCCACGTCCACCTTGCGGTCGAACCCGAGGGCCGACACCGTATTCGCCGAGGGCTGGACTGGCACGCTGGCGGGGAAGTAGCCGGCGGCCTGCGTCGTGATCACGGCCCGCGCTGGGTTCTCGGCGACCCACAGTTTGGCCCGCCGGAAGGCCCGGACGATCGCCGCCGCCTTGTCCGGGTGGCGATCGACGAGCTCGCGCTTGATGCCGAAGAAGCAGCAGTACTCCTGGTTGTGCGGCGCCTGGTACGTCTGGGAGAAGAGGACCTTCGCGATCTTCCGCTCCTTCAGGATCGTCTGCTGTGGCTCGGTCACGCCGACCGCCTGGAACCGCCCCGCCTTGAAGCCGTCCCCGACGTAGTCGGCGATCCGCGGCAAGGCCTCCCACGGCATCGGACGGAGCGTGACGTCCTTCTGCGCGTCGACGCCCGACGTCTTGAGCTCGGAGTTGACGAAGGTGAGCCCCCGCTGGATGCGGAAGGGCTCGATCCACCACGGATTGATCTCGACCGTCTTGCCCTTGAGGTCGGCGGCGGACGTCAGGGTGGAATCGGCCGGCACCATGATGTCCATGCACCCGAAGTTCATGCCGTCGACGATGTAGTGTCCGATCTTGCCGGCCGCCATGTAGTGAAGCTGGTCCACGTCGATGAAGCCGAAATCGGCCTCGGTCAGCCCCTTGTCGGTCTTCACGTGAAGCCAGTTCGTCTTGCCCTGCTCGATCGCGCCCCGCGTGTCAACGGGCAGGCCCTGGACCGTCAGGCCCTCCTCGGCGAACAAGCCCTTCACGAGGGCTGCGTAGAGCGGCAGCATTCACGTCCCGGCACCGTAGCCCACCGTGTACTTCTCTTGCGCTCCTCCCGACGCCACCCCCACCAACAGGGCGAGCACGAGGACAGCCGTACCCACGCTCAGTCGCTTCATCGTTGACTCCTTCGCTCGAGGAGCTTGGTCACCGCCGCGTGTGTGAGGGCGTCGTCCCAGTCACGAGCGCCCGTCTCGCGAACGACGACGTGGCCGGTGGGATCGATCACGTACGTTGTCGGCAATCCCAGAACCCGGTAGGCCCGCGCCGTGGACCACTCCGGATCCAGGAGGATCGGAAACGTGAGCGTCACCTCCTTCACGAACGCCTCGACGCCGGCTGTGGAGAGCACATCCAGGTTGATCGCGAGGACTTCCAGGCCGTTGTCCTTGTACCGCTGGTACAGGCGCTCGATCGCCGCCATCTCGGTCCGGCACGGCACGCACCAGGTCGCCCAGAAGTTCAGGAGCACAGTCTTGCCGCGTTGAGCGGATAACGTGAGGGTCGCGCCATCCAGCCCGCGGAGAGCGAAGTCGGGGGCCGGAAAGCTCGCGCGAGCGCCGGCGACCGACGCCTTCTCGGGGCGTTCAATCTCGACGATCAGCCACTCGGGACCACGCGACTCGAGGGTGAATCGCACGGTGTCCCCGGGCTGGAGAGCCGCAAGCAGGTCGGGTCGCGCGACCCGAAATGCCATGCGCATCGCCGGCATGACACCAGGTATGGGCCCGTGATCGAGGGTGACACTCCCCTTCGGGGCGTCAAGCGACACGACAACCCCGTCCGCCACGGGGCGGGGCTCAGGCGCGACGGGTGGCGGCGACGCCCAGAACAGAGCGCCGAGCGCAAGGCTTCCGGCCACGATCCGATCCCAGGCCACGAGAGCCTCCACACGGGAGACGGTCGGTCAGGGGGCTGTATATGACACCTCGGCGTTCGACTTGTCAACGCGCTCGACGTGGCGGCGGGCTGGACAATCGCCGGGCCATGTGCGATCACGGTCGCGCTGGAATGGCGCGTCATCCCAGACCCGTGAGGAGCCTGTTATGAGCGAGCTCGTGCTCTATGCCGCCGACGGCCGTGTCGGCATCATCACCCTCAACCGGCCCGACAAGCTCAACGCCATCACGCCCGAGCTGAAGGCGCTGCTGATCGAGCGCTTCCACGAGGCCGACCGCGACCCGGCCACCAGCGTCGTCGTCCTGCGGGCCGAAGGACGCAGCTTCAGCGCCGGCTACGACATCGGTCCCAGCCCCGCCCGGGCCGCCCGCCGCGGCAACGCGCTGGCCTGGCACGAGTCGCTCACCGACGACGTCCGGCTGGAGATGACGCCCTGGGACCTGCGCAAGCCCGTGATCGCCTCCGTGCAGGGCCACTGCCTGGGCGGCGGCTGCGAGATGGTGATGATGTGCGATCTCACCATCGCCGCCGACGACGCGCAGTTCGGCGAGCCCGAGATCCGCTTCTCCAACGTGGGGCCCGCGCTGGTCATGCCGTTCATCGTCGGCCTCAAGCGCGCGCGCGAGCTACTCTACCTGGGTGACCCGATCGACGCCCGGACGGCGCTGGCCTGGGGGATGGTCAATCGGGTGGTGCCCCGGGCCGAGCTGCAGGCCGCCACGCTGAAGCTCGCCCGCCGGATGGCGCTCATCTCGCCCGAGTCGCTGATGGCCACCAAGCTGGCCATCAACCGCGGCGCCGACGCCGCCGGCTTCCGCAACGCCATCCGGGCCGGCCTCGACGTGCTGGCCCCGCTCTACGCCGCCCGCACCGAGGTGGGGACGACGTTCGACGCGATCCGCGAGAAGGAAGGCCTCGGCGCCGCCCTGCGCTGGCGTGCCGCCCAGTTCGCCGACTAGCGATGACGTGTGCGGAGCGGATCCGGTAGATGACCACCTCCTCCTCGTTCCTCGACTCCCGCACCCGCTCGGCGCCCCGGGGCTTCGGCCGCCCGGTGCCCCGCCGGGAGGATCCGCGCCTGGTCACCGGCGCCGGGCGCTTCAGCGACGACGTCAACCTTCCGGGCCAGGCGTACGCCGCGTTCGTGCGCTCCCCGCACGCTCACGCCCGCATCCGCCGCGTCGACGCCGCCCGGGCGCTGGAGGTGCCCGGGTTCCTCGCCGTGCTCATCGGCGAGGACGCGGCGCTCGCCGGGCTGCGCCCGATCCCGCACGGGCCGGTGCCGACCAACCCGCACGAGGTGCCGCTCCGGAGCCCCGACGGCAGGCCGTTCTTCGTCGCGTCCCAGCTGCCCCTGCCGCTGGACCGGGCTCGGTTCGTGGGCGAGGCCGTGGCCCTGGTGGTCGCCGAGACGGCGGCCGGCGCCCGCGACGCCGCCGAGCGCGTCGTCGTGGACTGGGAGCCGCTCGCCGCCGCAGTGACCGCCGCCGACGCGACCGCGGCCAGCGCGCCGGTGCTGTGGGAGGAGGCGGGCACCAACGTCTGCGTGGAGTCCGAGGCCGGCGACGCGGCGGCGACGGAGGCGGCGTTCGCCCGGGCGGCGCACGTCGTGCGGCTGCCGACCCGCGTGAACAGGGTCACCGGCGTGCCGATGGAGCCGCGCGCCGTGGTCGCCGCCTACGACGCGGCGGCCGGCCGCTACACGCTCCACGCCGGCTCCGGCGGCTCCTGGCGCATCCGGGCCGACGTGGCGGCGGCGCTCGGCGTGCCCTCGAACGCCGTGCGGGTCGTCGCGCGCGACGTCGGCGGCAACTACGGCACCCGCAACGCCTGCTACCCGGAGTTCGTGCTGGTCGCGTGGGCGGCGAGGCGGCTCGGGCGACCCGTGAAATGGACGTGCGACCGGCGCGAGGCCCTGCTCACCGACTACCAGGCGCGCGACCTCGTCGCCGACGTCGAGCTGGCGCTCGACGCCGACGGCCGGTTCCTGGCGCTGCGCGGCCTGAACGTCAGCAACGTCGGCGCCCACGCCGTGTCGTTCATCCCGCTGGCCAAGGGCATCGGCGTGCTGCCGAGCGTCTATCACGTGCCGGCCGCCCACCTGCGGGGCCGCGCCGTCCACACCAACACCGCCCCCACCTATCCCTACCGCGCCGCCGGCCGTCCCGAGATGATGTTCGTCATCGAGCGCCTCATCGACCTGGCGGCCCGCCGCCACGGCTTCGACCGGGTCGCGCTGCGGCGGCGAAATCTGATCGAGGCGAGCGCCATGCCCTATCGCAACCCGGTCGGCCTGCTCTACGACAGCGGCGACTACGCCGCCGCGCAGGACCGCGTCGTGGCGCTGGCCGACTGGGCCGGCTTCGAGGCGCGCCGGGCCGAGGCCCGCCGGCGCGGTCGCTACCGCGGTATCGGCCTCGCCAACTACATCGAGCTGAACACCGGGATGCCGCGCGAGCGGACGCAGATCACCGTCCATCCCGAGGGTCGCATCGACGTCGTCCTCGGCACGCTCTCGTCGGGCCAGGGCCACGAGACGAGCTTCCCGCAGCTCATCGTCGAGTGGTTCGGCGTCGAGCTGGACCAGGTGCGCTTCATCACCGGCGACACGGACCTGATGCCGGTCGGCGGCGGCTCGCACTCCGGCCGCTCGATGCGCCTGGGCGCCGTGGTGATGGCGAAGGCCTCGGACGCGATCGTCGACAAGGGCAAGCGGATCGCCGCCTGGCTGCTCGAGGCCGCCGGCGCCGACATCGACTTCGCGCGGCAGCGCTTCACCGTGAAGGGCACCGACCGCTCGGTCGGCCTCTTCGAGGCGGCGGCAGCCGCGCTGCGCCCCGACGCCCGCGAGGATCTGCGCGGGCCGCTGGCCGGCGTCAGCGACGAGACCATGAGCGTGCCGTCGTATCCCTACGGCTGCGCGGTGGGCGAGGTGGAGGTCGATCCGGAGACCGGCGTGGTCGAGGTCGTGCGCTGGACCACGGTGGACGACGTCGGCCGCGCGGTGAACCCGCTGATCCTGCACGGCCAGACCCACGGCGGCATCGCGGCCGGCCTCGGGCAGGCGCTGTGGGAGCTGTGCCATTACGACGCCGACGGTCAGCTGCTATCGGCGACGTTCATGGACTACGCCCTGCCGCGCGCCGACGCCCTGCCGAGCTTCGTGACGGAGATCAGCGAGGTGCCGTCGACGTCCAACCCGCTGGGGCTGCGCGGCGGCGGTGAGGGCGGTACCACGCCGGCGCTGGCCGCCGTCGTCAACGCGATCGTCGACGCGCTGGCCGAGCTGGGCGTCGAGCACATCGAGATGCCGGCGACACCCGAGCGCGTCTGGCGCGCGATCCAGGCCGCGCGGGCGTAGAATCCGCCCCGAAGGAGGACCCAGCATGCCTAGCCTCACGTCCCTCGACACGATCTTCAGCCACGCCGTCGAGTCGAAGCAGATGCCCGGCATCGTCGCGGTCGCCGCCACCGACAGGGGCCGCATCTACGAGGGCGCCTTCGGCACGCGCGAGATCGGCAAGAACTTGCCCATGACGCTCGACACCGTCGTGTGGATCGCCTCGATGACCAAGGCCATCACGGCCACCGCTGCCATGCAGCTCGTCGAGAAGGGCAAGCTCAGCCTGGACCGCCCCGCGGCGGACGTGGTGCCCGACCTCTCGAAGGTCCAGGTCCTCGAGGGCTTCGACGCCGCCGGCCAGCCGCGGCTGCGCGCGCCGAGGCGGCCGATCACGCTCAAGCACCTGCTCACCCACACCGCCGGCTATGCCTACGAGATCTGGCAGGCGGACATCGCCCGCTACCAGCAGGCGACCAACACCCCGGGCATCACCACCTGCGAGAACGCCGCGCTGACGACGCCGCTGCTCTTCGATCCTGGCGAGCGGTGGGAGTACGGCATCAACATCGACTGGGTCGGCAAGATGGTCGAGGCCGCGACCGGCCAGAAGCTCGACGCGTACTTCCAGCAGAACATCTTCGGCCCCCTCGGCATGAAGGACACGTCGTTCGCACTCTCGCCCGCGCAGAAGAGCCGGCTGTCGAGCGTGCACCAGCGCGACGACAAGGGCGCGCTGGCCCCGGTCGAGTTCGGGCTGCCCGAGAACCCCGAGTTCCTCATGGGCGGCGGCGGGCTGTACGGCACCGCGGGCGACTACCTCGCCTTCACGCAGATGCTCGCGCAGGGCGGCACGCTCGACGGCGCCCAGGTGCTCCAGCGCGACACCGTCGAGCTGATGGCCCAGAGCCACATCGGCCCGCTCGAGCTCGGCGTCATGAGGACCGTAGCGCCGCCGCTCTCCAACGACATCGAATGGCTCCCCGGCGTGGCGAAGAAGTGGGGCCTGAGCTTCCTGATCAACACGCAGCCGGTGCCCGGCCGCCGCTCGGCCGGAAGCCTGGCCTGGGCCGGCCTGGCCAACACCTACTTCTGGATCGACCGCACCCGCCGCGTGTCGGGCGTGTTCCTCTCCCAGCTCCTGCCCTTCTACGACCACACGGCGGTCGATTTGTACACGAAGTTCGAGACGGAGGTGTACCGGACCCTCTGACGTCTACCGGGCCAAGGGATGTAAGACGCCGATGGCGTAGTCCACGTCCAGGCGCTCCCCCAGCCAGGACGGGGTAGCGGTGTGCCCGTGCAGGACCAGTCCGTTGGCCACGTGCTGTGCTCGGAGGACCTCCACCGGATCCGCGGGCACCGCGGGCGGCGGCGGGACTTCG
>DASTOJ010000204.1:0-3717 GCA_035762565.1 Candidatus Methylomirabilota bacterium
GACATCTTCCTCGGTTGGGCACACGCGGAGGGCACCGACTTCTACGTTCGCCAGCTCCGAGACCTGAAGGGGTCCGTCGATCTGCTCCGGATGCGGGCGCCGAGCCTCGTGCGCTACTCGGCGCTCTGCGGACGGACGCTCGCACGCGCCCACGCCCGCTCCCTCGGGCCGGGACTGATCGCCGGCTACCTCGGCAACGGCCGGACCTTCGCCGATGCGATCGCAACGTTCGCCACGAGGTACGCGGATCAGACAGAGCGGGACCACCGCGCCCTCGTGGAGGCGGTGGCCAGCGGGCGCGTGCAGGCGGACGCCTACAGGCGATAGTCAGGCGATTCCTGGCGGCGTTGTTGCGGTCTGGTGACAAGCGCCGCCCAGTTCGTTACATTCGCCGGCAACGTGTTCTGAGCGCGGGTGACACGATGAGCGGTGGCCACGCCGGCCGCCGACGAGACGAGCTGGGGAGCTTCGTGAGATCGAGCCACCGACGTAGCGCGCTGACGAGGGCGATGATCGCCGCCGGCGTCGCCGCCGCGGCCCTGGTACCCGCACCCAGCGCCGCCCAGGAGCCCTCGGCCGAGGAGCAGCTCGACGACGTGCGCGCCCAGGGGGCCGAGGTCGCACTCGAGATCGACGTGCTCGCCGCCCAGGACGCCGAGATCCAGGCGGCGCTGGCCGCCCTCCAGAACAACGTCGCAGCTCAGCAGACCACGGTGGCGACCGCGGATCAGGCCCTCGCCACCGCCGAGGGCGACGTGGCCACATCCGCCGCGGCCATCGCCACCCTGGAGCAGCGCATCGTCGAGCTCGACCAGGCAGCCGACCAGATGGTGATCGACGCGTTCGTCGATCCGCCGATCAACCACGCGCTCGACGCCTTCCGCGCCCGGACGCTGACCGAGGCCACGGTGAAGCAGGCGCTCGTCGAGATCCAGGCCCAGGCCGACGCCGACACGCTGGAGCAGCTCGACCAGGCCCGCGCCCAGCTCGAGGTCGACCAGGCTGCGCAGGAGGAGCTCGTGGCCGTGGCGGCCGACAAGAAGGCCGAGGCGGACGAGGCGCTGGCCGGCCTGGAGACCGCGCTCGCCCAGCAGAGCGAGTTCGCGGCCGCCGTCGAGGAGCGGCTCAACGCCAAGCTCGCCGAGGCCGAGTCGCTCAAGCTGTACGACGCCCAGCTCTCCAACCAGATCGCGCTCGAGCAGGCCCAACTGGCGGCCAGCCTGCAGGCTGCGCAGGCAGCTGCGGCTGCCCAGCCGGCCGTCGACTCGGCGCCGTCGACCATCGCGCCCGCACCCGGTGGCCTCGCCACCGTCACGTGCCCGAGCGGTGGATCCATCACCGTCGCCGGATCGATCGCCGGCAACGTCCAGGCGCTGCTCGACGCGGCCGCCGCGGACGGGGTGGCCCTGTGCGGTGGCGGCTACCGGGACCCCGAGGCGCAGATCCAGCTCCGCATCGCCCACTGCGGCAGCTCCAACTACGCGATCTACGAGATGCCCGCGTCGCAGTGCGACCCGCCGACGGCCCGGCCCGGCACGTCGTTGCACGAGCAGGGCCTCGCCATCGACTTCACCTGCAACGGCGGGGGCGCCATCGCTCGCGGCAGCTCATGCTGGAACTGGCTGGCCGCCCACGCCGACGAGTACGGCCTCTACAACCTGCCCACCGAGTCGTGGCACTGGAGCACGACCGGCGCGTAGCGCCCGGATCACGAGTCGTCGGCGCCCCGGGCGAGCGGCCGGGCATCCCGGGGCAATGTGGTTCAAGAGCGGGGGTCCTGACCCCCGCTTTCGTACGTGGTTCGCCGCCGAGACGTCAGATCGCTGAAAGGAAGTTGGCGCAGAGGCGCAACATCGCGCGCGCGTGCCCGCTACGACCAGTGCGTACCGTCGCCGACATGGGGGCGCAGACCCAGACCACCGGTGAGCGCGCGGCCTCCCCCACCGGGGACGACGTCCAGCTCATCTGGTGGCCCGACGAGGCAGAGATGCGCTCGTCCGGGCCCCCGAGCGCGCCGCGGCTGCTGCTCGTGGCCCCGGAAGCCGAACCGCCGCCGCGGCTCGGCTTCCTCGAGGACTGGCTGCGACTCCCCCTCGATGCCTCGGAGTTCGCGACCCGGCGCGCCGAACTGCTACGCCGCCAGGCCGTCGTCCGTCCTCTGACCCTCGACGACGACGGCCTCGTGCACCGCGGTGCGGCCTGGGTGGCGCTCTCGCCGCTGGAGGTCGCGCTCATCCGGCCGCTGATCGACAACCCCGACCGGGTGGTCACCCGGGCCGAGCTGCTGGCGGCCGCGCGACCGCACACGACGGCCACCACCTCCAGCTCCCTCGACACGTCGATCCGACGCCTTCGTCGTCGCCTCCGGCCGCTCGACGTGGCCATCCACAGCGTGCGGGGCGTCGGTCACGTCCTCGAGGTCGTCGCCCACCACCAGGCAGTGGGCAGCGGTCAGGCGCCCGGCGGCTCGCGGCGGATCGAGCGGTAGAGCAGGAAGGCGCGGACGACCCCGATGACGGCGATGGCGAGCATCACGGCCTTGCCGGCGGGTGCCTCGATGGCGAAGAACAGCACGACGGCGGCCAGCACGGTCACGGAGATCAGGGCCAGACCCAGGCGCACCTTCTGGGGGTTGACGACCGGCTCGTCGGAGAGACTCACGGCCGCCGAGCCTACCCACACCTCGTCGGGGCCGGCACCGGTGCGTTGCCGGGACGAAAGCGCAGCGCCACCCCTTTGTCAGATTGGTGAAAGACAACCGACGGAAACGCGCAGGTGAATCGAAGTAGTCGATTCACGCGAGCGACATTGACGCGTGACAGCGCTTCCTTACGTTCAGCGGCGGGTCAGACAACTGCCCTGACCGCTGACATCACGAAAGGAAGTCACGCATGCTCACCATGAGCTCGTCGTGTCTCGGGCGGGAGGAGGGCACGTGATGCGTCGCAAAGTCCTCACCGCGCTCGGGCTCGCCGCAACCCTGGTCGTCGCCCTCCCGGGCGTCGCTTCCGCGCAGGACGAACCCACGCCTGAAAGCGTGCAGGAGGGGCTCACCGCGCTCGGCCAGCAGACGAGCCTGCTGTGGATCGTCATCGGCGCCGTCCTCGTCATCTTCATGCAGGCGGGGTTCGCGCTGGTCGAGACCGGCTTCTGCCGGGCCAAGAACGCGGCTCACGTCATGTCGACGAACTTCGCCATCTTCGGCCTCGGCTTCGTCGGCTTCTTCCTCGTCGGCTACGCCTTCATGTTCGGCGGCTACAGCTACGTGCTGCCGGGCTTCGACTTCGGCTACACCGGCCCGGTCGGCGAAAACCTGATCGGTAGCGGCGAGTGGGTCTTCCTGTGGAAGGGCGGCTTCGCCCTCGGCGACATCGGCAAGGCCGGTGGCGCCGCGGTGGCGGGCTTCTTCCTCTACATGGTCGCCTTCATGGACACCACCGCCACCATCCCGACCGGGGCCATGGCCGAGCGGTGGAAGTGGAAGGCGTTCGTGGGCTGGGGCCTGTTCTGTGGGGCCATCTTCTACCCGCTGTTCGGTGCCTGGACCTGGGGTGGCGGCTGGCTGAGCCAGCTCGGCAACAGCATGGGGCTGGGCTTCGGCTACGTCGATTTCGCAGGCTCGGGCGTCGTGCACGGCATGGGCGGCGCCGCGGCGCTGGCCGGGGCGCTCGTGCTCGGTCCCCGCATCGGCAAGTTCAACAAGGACGGCACGAGCAA
>DASTOJ010000205.1:0-13255 GCA_035762565.1 Candidatus Methylomirabilota bacterium
TGGGCGAAGAGACGCTGGCTGCCTGGCTGCTGGCGCCGCCGGACCTTTCCTCGGTCCGGGCCCGCCAGGCGGCGGTGCAGGAGCTGACCCCGCGCCTGGAGCTCCGCGAGGACCTCGCCGTGCTCGGCGAGGACGTCGCGGCGACCGTTCGCCCCGACGCTCTGGCCACGCTGTCGGCGCCGGCCACACGCCCGCCCGGCACGCGGCTTCGCCTCGGCGCGGCCGCGGTCACCGCGGTGACGCTGGGGGTGGTTGCGCTGTGGGCGGCCGGCTGGGCGCCGCTGATGCTGGCGCTCGGCGTGCTGGTCGTCCAGGGCCTCGTCGGCCGGCGGCTGCGGGCGCACGAGCGGGAGGCCGACCGGGCGGTGGCCGGCCACGGCCCGGACCTCGATCTGCTCGCCGCCGTGCTCGACCGGTTCGAGCGCGAGCCACTCACGAGCCCCCTGCTGGCGCAGGTGCAGGCCGACATGCTGACGCAGGGGCTGCGCCCCTCGCGGGCGGTGCGGAGGCTGCGGCTCCTGGTCGACCTCTTCGACTCCCGGCGCAACCAGTTCTTCGCCGCCCTCGCGCTCATGACGATGTGGGGCGTGCACTGCGCCTTCGCGATCGAGGCCTGGCGCGCGCGCCACGGCGCCTCGGTCGGGAGGTGGCTCACGGGCGTCGGCCAGCTCGAGGCCCTGTCCTCGCTGGCGGGACTCGCCTGGGAGCATCCGGCCGACGTCTATCCCGACCTCGACGAGCAGGAGACGCAGTTCGAGGCCGAGGCGCTCGGGCACCCCCTGATCCCCGAGCCCCGCTGCGTGCGCAACGACGTGGCGCTCGGGGGCGCCATCCGCGTGCTGATCGTCAGCGGCTCCAACATGTCGGGCAAGAGCACGCTGCTACGGGCGGTGGGCGTCAACACCGTGCTGGCGCTGGCCGGCGCGCCGGTGCGGGCGTCGCGGCTGCGCCTCTCGCGCCTGTCGGTCGGCGCCACGCTGCGCATCCGGGACTCGCTGCAGGAGGGCACCTCGCGGTTCTACGCCGAGCTGGTCCGGCTGCGCGACCTCGTGCGCATCGCCGGCGGGCCGGTCCCGCTGCTGTTCCTGCTCGACGAGATCTTGCACGGGACCAACTCGCACGACCGGCGGCTGGGCGCCGCGGCCGTCGTGAGCGGTCTGGTCCAGAAGGGCGCCATCGGCCTCGTCACCACCCACGACCTCGCGCTGTCGGCCGTGGCCACCGATCCCGACGTCCGCGGCGCCAACGTGCACTTCGAGGACCGGCTCGAGGACGGTCAGATGGTCTTCGACTACCGCATGCGCCCCGGCGTCGTGCAGACGTCGAACGCCCTGGCGCTGATGCGCACGCTGGGCCTCTGGTCCGACGCCCCACCCGGCTCATGACTCTCGTGCGCGTGGTGACGCCGGGGGCCGGCCGTAGGGGCCGCGGGCGCGCCCGCATGGCTCGCCTGTCGCCGTCACTCGCTCCGGGCCCGGCTCGCTCGCCGAGCCCTGCGCTCCGCTCCGTTCTAAGAAGCGGCATCGCCACGCCCAGAAAACGCGCCCACGCCTCGACGACGCCGCCCTGGAAGAACAGCGCCACGATGACCGATGCCGAGCGTAGTACTTCAGCAGCTAGCCGGCCACGTAGACGGCCGAGCCGAAGATCGTCGCCTGACCGAAGGGCAAGAGCCCGGTGTAGCCCAGGCGACCCACTGTCAAGGCAGGGCGACGCAGCGGAACTTGGCGAAGACGTACGGATAGTGGGCCTGGAACCAGTTGCGGAAGCTCGGGCGCACCAGCGGCGCGGCGGTGGCCCACGACGCGCCCTTGAGCACGTAGTGCTTGCCGTCGAAGAAGTCGGCCGAGTAGCCCGCGTAGCCCGGGATGTTCGCCTCGAAGCCGGGGAAGCCGGCGAACGGCGTCTCCGTCCACTCCCAGCCGTCACCGATGAGGTCGTGGACGCCCCAGGCGCTCGCGGCCTCGGGGTGCGAGCCCACCGGCGCCGGCGCCCACCGGCGGAAGTCGAAGTTCCCGGGCGCCTCTCCGGCCGGCGCGCTCCCCCACGGGAAGGCGCGCGTCCCGCCGCCGGGCTCCCCGAAGGCCGCGCGGTGGAACTCGGCCTCGGCGGGCAGGCGCGCGCCGCGCCAGCGCGCATACGCGCGCGCCTCGGCGAGGCTCACGTAGACCGGCCAGTCGCGCACGTCGTCGAGCGGCAGCCGATCGAACAGCGTCCGGTACCACCATCGCCCGTCCTCGCGCTCCCAGACGACCGGATGCGCGAGCGCCTCCCGGCGGCGCCACGCGCCGTCGTCGTCGTCCCAGAGGCGGGTGGTCTCGTAGCCGCCGCCGGCCACGAACTCGAGGAACTGCCCGTTGGTCACCGGCGTGGCGTCCATCCGGAACGCCGGCACCTCCACCGTGGCCGGCGGAAACTCGTTGTCCCACCCGAACGGGAGATCCTCGACGGCGGCCCCGAGCGCGGCCCGGCCCGCGGGAATCTCCACCGTCCCGCCCGGCCGCCCGGGACCGAGCCGGTAGGCGGGCAGCCAGGACGGCCGGAGCTTGGCCTCGAAGGTGAGGCGCTGGACCATGTAGAGCAGCGTCTCCTGGTGCATCAGCTCGTGCTCGATCACCATCTCGAGCATCCGGCCCTGGCGGGCCGCCGCCTCCACCGAGTCGGCCACCGCCGCCCGCACGCGGTCCCGGTAGGCGAGGACCGTGGCGAGATCCGGCCACTGCTCGGGGACGGCGGGGTGATCGTGACAACGGGTGGGATCGTCCACGTCGGGGTCGATGCCGCGCGAGACCAGCTCGTCGAAGCCAGGGTCGAACGAGGGCCGGCCGAGCACGCCCATCCCCAGGTGGATCCACGCGAAGGCCGGCAGGTGGCCGACGTAGAAGATGAAGGGGTGGCGCAGGGCGATCGGCCGGGCCAGGATCGCCTCCGGGCGGAGAAGTCCGAAGATCCGGTCGGTCCGGTCCCACGTGGCGCCGAGGCGCTCGATCACCGTCTCGCCCATGCCGGCCTCGCCTGCAGTGTACGGCTTGATCGCCGGCCACGCCGGGATTACGCTCTGCAATCAACCGCGGGTACGCCGCCGCGACCACCAATCACCTTGCGCTATCAGGTCGACGTCCACTTGCACGACCAGGGCCGGCGGCAGGCGCTCGCGGACGACGTGCGCCGCGGCCTCGGCGGCCACCCCCGGAGCCTGCCCCCGAAGTACTTCTACGATGCGGCGGGCTCGGCGCTCTTCGAGCGCATCACCGAGCTGCCCGAGTACTACCTGACGCGGGTGGAAGCGGGGCTGCTCGACACGGTGGCCCCCACGCTCATGGCCGCGCTCGTCCCCGCGGACCTGGTCGAGCTGGGCCCGGGCTCTTCGGCCAAGACGCGGCGCTTCCTGGACGCCCGCGACGGCGGCGGGCCGCTGCGCTACGTGCCGATCGACGTCGACGCGCCCGGCCTCGCCGCCGCTGCCGCGCGGCTGACCGGCGACTATCCGTTCCTCCGCGTGCACGGCCTCGCCGGCGACTTCGAGCGGCACCTGGCCCACGTGCCCCCGGCGGCCGGCCGCCGGCTCGTCCTCTTCCTGGGCAGCACGATCGGCAACCTCGACCCGCCCGAGCGGCACCGCCTGCTCACCGAGGTGCGCGGCCTGCTGCGCGCGGGCGATCGGTTCATCCTCGGGATCGACCTGGTGAAGGACGTCGCCACGCTCGAGGCCGCATACAACGACGCGGCCGGCGTCACGCGCGAGTTCAACCGCAACATCCTGCGAGTGGTGAACCGGACCCTGGGCGCCGACTTCCGGCCCGAGGCCTTCGAGCACGTCGCCTTCTACGACGCCGGGCGCGCGCGCATCGAGATGCACCTGGTCGCCGCCGCCGCCCAGGTGGTCCGGCTTGCCGATCTGGACCTGACGCTCCAGTTCGCGCCCGGCGAGGGGATCTGGACGGAGAGCTCGTACAAGTTCACGCCGGCGTCCGTCCGGCAGATGCTGGAGAAAGCGGATCTCACGCTCGACGCCTGGCACACGGATCCCGAACGGCGCTTCGCCCTGGCGCTGGCCGGGCCCCGATAGCCGAGGAGGAACGTCCATGCATCCGGACCTGGTCCCCGGCGGCCGCTTTCCGGACCTCGAGCTGCCCGATCACGGGGCCCAGGCTGTGCGGCTCTCGGCCCTGGCCGGGGAGTACCCGCTCATCGTCAGCTTCTATCGCGGCTACTGGTGACCCAAATGCGCGTGCCAGTTGCGGCACCTCACCGAGCTGCAGGACGAGCTGGCCGTCAACTACTGCCGGCTGGCGGTCGTCTCCACCGATCGGCCGGAGGTCTGTGCCGCCTTCCGCGCCGGGCTCGGGGCCACGTTCACCTTCCTGAGTGACGCCGACCGCAAGGCCATCACCCGCCTCGACATGGTCGAGGTGACCCGGCCCGGCTTCGAGCACGGCCTCGTCGCGCTGCCCTACACGTTCTCGCTGTTCCCCGACCTCACCATCCACCGGATCTATAACGGGTGGTGGTTCGTCGGCCGCCCCACGCTGGAGGAGCTGCGCCAGGACCTGCGCGCGATCATGGAGGGCTGCCGGCCCGACTACGCCTATCGCCCGCCCGAACCCGGTGCCGCCGGCTGAGACGCCCGCCTCGGAGGGCGCGGCCTACGCCCAGCCCACGCCGAAGGTCCTCTACGTCCACGACGACCTGACCGCCGAGGTACGCCGACGCCTCGGCGCCGACTCGCCGGCCGCCGCCCTCGCCCGCGCGCTCTTCGCCGCGCTCGCGCGCGATCCCGCGCGCGTCGTCGTGCTGACCGTGGAGGAGCAGGTGGAGCGGGTGGTGGCGCAGGGCGCGCACGGACCGTTCGCCCTCGCGCTCGGCATCGGGCGGGCTGGCGTGCGCGTGGCCGAGGCCCTGCACACGCGGGCCGGGTGGTTCCCGCGCATCCGGCGCGTCGGGCTCACGCGGGAGGAGGACGGGCGCGGCGGCTACCGTGTGGTGAGCACCGAGGCCGCATCTCTCGCGGATCAGCTCGAGGGCGTGGACACGGCGGCCTCGCTGGCGGTGGTCGACGACACGGTGTTCTCGGGGCTGACCATGCGGACCGTGCTCGCCGCGCTATCGCCGGAGGTGCGGGCGCGCACGCGGGCCTTCGCCCTGCGCGGGGTGGCCGAGTCCGTGCTTCCCCTCGCGGCCCTCTGTCCGATCACCGTGGGCGTCGCCGCGCCCGGGCGCATCCTGCACGACGTGAGCTTCCTGAACGCCACGGGCCTGGTGCTCCGCGTGGCCATCCGCCGCCGGGGCGCCCCGCCGCTCGCCTTCTTCGAGCGCCCGCAGTGGATCCGCGCCTGGTTCCCCGGCCGGGCCGACGAGGTGCTCGACCTCTGCCGCCGCCTGAACGCGCTGCTGGAGGCCGGGCCGGACCTCGCGTGAATGGTCACGGCGCGCAGCCGGGCGCTGGCAGCGGAGCGCGTGGGCGTCGGCGGCGCCTGCATGGCTCGCCGGTCGCGGCCAGCTCGCTCCGGACGGGGCGAGCGCGATCCCCCCATCCCCCAAAGGGGGCTGGGACGGCGATGAGCCGAAGCGCCGATCGCGCGCTCGCCCCGTCCTGCGCTCGCGCACGCGACGACGGCTCGCCATGATGGCGCCGCCGACGCCCACGCGCCCCGCCGCCAGCGCCCGCCCACGGCCGGTGGCCGTTCGTGAATAGTCCCGAGCTACACCACGCGGGCGATCTCCTGGCGGAGGCCGCGGGGGATGGCGAGGCGGTCGATGGTCTCGAAGAGGACGTGGAAGGCGGCGGCCATTGCTGCGGCGGGGGCGGCGCCGGCCAGGATCGTCCACACGTCGTCGAGGGCGAGGCCGCGGACGATCAGCGTGCCGTAGCCGCCGCCCCCGATGAAGGCGGCCAGCGTGGCGGTGCCCACGGTCATCACGGCCGAGGTCTTGATCCCGGCCATGATGGAGACGGAGGCCAGCGGCAGCTCGATGCGCAGGAGCCGGCGCAGCGGGCGGAAGCCGAGGACGACCGCGATCTCCAGGAGCTGGCGGTCGACGGCGATCAGCCCCGCGTACGTGTTGCGCGCGATCGGCAGGAGCGCGTAGAGGCCGAGGGCGACCAGCGCCGGTGCCTTGCCGATGCCGAACAGCGGGATCATGAAGACGAGCAGCGCCAGCGCCGGGATGGTCTGCAGCATCCCGATCGCCGTCAGCTCGACCTGGCCGGCGCGCCGGAAGCGCGCGGCCAGCACGCCGAGCGGGATCCCCAGCGCGACGGCCGCGGCCAGCGCAACCAGCACGAGCCCCAGGTGGTCCAGCGTGAGCGCGCCGATCTCGGCCATCGCGACGCGTCCGCCGGCGGCCCCGGGCCGGGCGGTCCCCAGGAACTCCGCCGCGACGGCGGGCACGCTGCGGCCGTCGAGATCCGCCCGGGCGTTGAGGCGCGCCATGCGCCGGTCGTCGAGGCGGCCCTCGAGCGCCTCGCGCAGCCGGGCCCAGGTGCTCGGGAACCGCTCCACGATGCTGCGGCGCACGAGGAGCACCGCCGAGTAATCCGGGAAGAAGCCGCGGTCGTCCGCGAGGATGCGCAGCCGCAGGCGCTCGAGCTGGCCGTCGGTGGAGAAGATGTCGATCACGTCCACCTCGCCGCTCGTGAGCGCGCGGTACGTGAGCGCGTGCTCCATCACGCGCACGTCGGCCAGGGCCAGCCCGTAGCGGCGCGTGAGGCCGGGCCAGCCGTCGTCGCGCTCGAGGAATCCCGAGCTGAACGCGCCCCGCAGCCCGCGATGGCGCGCGAGGTCGCCGATGGTCCGCAGCCCGAGCCGCTCGGCCGTCACCGCCTGCACGGCCAGCGCGTAGGTGTTGCTGAAGCCCAGCGGCGCGCTCGTGGTCAGGCCCCGCGGCGCCAGGCGCGCGCGGATGGCGTCGAGCGTCTTCAGCGCGGGGTCCTTCAGCAGCACCTCGGCCAGGGTGCCGGTGTACTCGGGATAGAGGTCGATGGCGCCGGACTCGAGGGCACGATAGGTGAGGCCGGTGCCGCCCAGGCCAGAGCGCCGCTCGACGCGCGCCTCGCCGGCCTGCTCGATGACCTGGGCCGCGATCTCGGCCAGGATGTAACTCTCGGTGAACGACTTCGAGCCGACCCTGATCACGCCGTCCGGCGCGGCCTGGGCGGCGGCCGCCGGCATGAGCAGCGCGAGGACGAGGGCGGCTGCCCGCGGGGTCAGCGGCGCACCTCCGGGCCGGCCGGGGCGAGGGTTTGCGCCGTCAGGAACTGCCGCACGAACGGCGTGGCCGGACGCTCCATGAGGTCGGCGAAGGCCCCCTCCTGCACGACGCGGCCCGCGGTCAGCAGCGTGATCGTGGTGGCCAGCAGCGCCGCCTCCCGGAGATCGTGCGTCACCAGCACGACCGTCTTGCCCAGCTCCGCGAACAGGCGCCGGAGCTGCTCCTGCAGCTCGGCGCGGATCACCGGGTCCAGCGCGCCCAGCGGCTCGTCGAGCAGCAGCAGCGGCGGGTCGAGCACGAGCGCCCGAATGAGCCCCACGCGCTGCCGCTGGCCGCCGCTCAGCTCGCCGGGGTACAGGCGCAGCGTCTCGTCGTCGAGACCGACCAGCTCAGCCAGCTGAGCCACGCGCGTGTGGATGCGCGCGCGGGGCCAGCGGTGGGCCTCGCCCGGGAGGGCGGCGTTCTGGTAGGCGGTGAGGTGGGGATAGAGCCCACCGGCCTGCACCACGTAGCCAATCCGTCGGACGAGGGCCGCCTGCGTGGACGCCGTGACGGGGACGCCGTCCACGCTGACCTCGCCGGAGTCCGGCGTCACCAGGCCGAGGATCAGCCGGAGCACGGTCGACTTGCCCGAGCCGCTAGAGCCGAGCAGCACGTGCGTGGTCCGGGGCTGGACGGCGATCGTCACGTCGTCCACCGCCACCCGCTCGCCGAACCGCTTGCTGACGCCGCGCAGCGCGATCATGGCGCCGGCGAGACGTGGCCGTTCAAGGCCGCCGGCGGCGGTTGAGGAAGACTTCGAAGACGTAGTGGTAGTAGCCGCGATCGTCCTTGGTGTCGAGCACGATCCGGATTCCCGACCGCGTCCGCTTCGCGGTGAGAATCGAGCGCCGCTGCACCCAGGCGCGCGTGAACCGGCTGATCCACGGGAACACCTCGTCCCGCCAGCGTGAGCGAACGTCTTTGCTCGACCAGCCTGCGAGCGCGCCCTCCATTTCCGACTGAAGGCGGCCAAGATCGACGGCGGAGGCAGGAAACCCGGTCGATGTCGCGGCCACCTGCACCTCGCCCTCCACGTCCGAAAGCGCCGTGGTCAGGTGCCCGACCACCGCGTAGAACGTTTCCTGCCGGGGATCGGGACCGAATGATGGAGGCTCGGGAACGGGGGGAAGCGGGTTCACGCCGGAGATCGCCGGCCAATCGTATCGACGAGGATTACACGCGTGGGCGCCGGGACTCCATGAGGTCACCGTCCCACCTGACCCGGCCGCGCAGCGATAGCATGTCCCGCCGGCGCGCGGCCCTCAGCAGCTCCGTGAGCGCCAGGTGAACCAGCGCCCGCTTCGAGTGACACTTGAACCGGCGCAGGCCCTCGCGGACAAGGTCCTCGTCAACCACGATGCTGGTTAGGCCCATGGCGCCTCTCCTCGAAGAAGGACTCTACCGCGGTCCGCTGTACGGGACAACCGCAGGCGGCACGGCCTCATGTGGTCAGCATTCCCGGCCGGGGCCGGTTCTGCGGAGCCGGGCGACGTCGGCGGCGTCCTTGAGACGGCCGGACGCCTCCTTGTTCTTGATGAGCGCCTCGCGGCCGATGAACGACACCAGTCGTCCGTCCAGCTCGGCGGTCGTCCGGGACGCCCACGCCTCGTCGAAGGTCACGCCCGAGATCCCGGTCAGAACGTCGATGCGCCGGGGCGGGAGCCCGATCTGGTACACGATGCCCGGCTGGGCGAGATCGGCCGCCATCACGCCTGCCGATTCCAGGGGCGCGCCGAAGCGAACGAGCGCGTCGAACACCCGCTGGGCGTTGACCTCCGACGGCCGCACGAAGAGGTCGATGTCGCCGCTCGCGCGGGGGGCTCCGTGGAGCGCGAGCGCATAGGCGCCGACGATCACGAATTCGACGCCGGCGTCCGCGAGCAGAACGAGGAGGTCGCGAAAATCCTCGTTCAGCCCCTCAAGCGTCATCGTCGTCGGGACGTGGCGTGCCGGCGCGGAAGAGCTTCCCCGGGAGGGTCCGGCGGTCGTAGGTGGGCAGGGGCCGGCCGGCGAGCTTCCAGGCCGCCTCAGCCAGCGCCCACATCATCGCGATCCGCTCGACCGGCGTGGTCACGGTCGAGAGGTCGTCGGACGGCTCCTCACCCAGCCGGTGACGGACGACCGGCCAGTGCGTCCGCCCGGCCCGTCGCTGCTCCTGCGACCGCGTAGAATCAGGGGCCACAGCCCGATTCTAGCCGACGTCCCGCAGGCGTCACGCCATCTTGATGGCGGCGGCCTGCTCCAGGCCGAGGGCCTTCACGCTCTCCTCGCGCATGAGGAACTTCTGGACCTTGCCGGTGACGGTCATGGGGAAGGCGTCGACGAAGCGGACGTAGCGGGGGATCTTGTAGTGGGCGATCTTGCCGCGGCAGTAGTCGCGGATCTCGTCCTCCGTGGCCGTCTGGCCGTCGCGCAGCTTGACCCAGGCCATGACCTCCTCGCCGTACTTCGCGTCGGGCACGCCGATGACCTGGACGTCCTGCACCTTGGGATGGCTGTACAGGAATTCCTCGATCTCGCGCGGGTACACGTTCTCGCCGCCGCGGATGATCATGTCCTTGATGCGCCCGACGATGTTGAGGTAGCCCTCCTCGTCCAGCGTCGCCAGGTCGCCCGTGTGCATCCAGCGGGCGGCGTCGATGGCTGTCCGCGTGGCCTCGTCGTTGTCCCAGTAGCCGAGCATCACGCTATACCCGCGCGTGCACAGCTCGCCCCGCTCGCCGACGGGCACCACCTGGCCGGTCTGTGGGTCAACGATCTTGATCTGCACGTGCGGATGCACCTGGCCCACCGTGCCCACCTGCTTGGCCAGCGGCGCCCCGATGCGCGTCTGCGTGCTCACCGGGCTCGTCTCGGTCATCCCGTAGGCGATGGCCACGTCGCGCATGTTCATGCGCGCCTCGACCTGCTTCATCACCTCGACGGGGCACGGCGAGCCCGCCATGATGCCCGTGCGCAGCGTCGAGAGGTCGTACGTCGAGAAGTCGGGATGGTTCAGCTCGGCGATGAACATCGTGGGCACGCCGTAGAGCGCGGTCGCCCGCTCCGCCTGCGCCGCCTCCAGCACGGCCGTCGCGTCGAAGCCGTCGCTCGGGTAGATCATGGTCGCGCCGTGGGTCACGCAGCCCAGGTTGCCCATCACCATGCCGAAGCAGTGGTAGAGCGGCACGGGGATGAGCAGCCGGTCCCGGTCGGTGAAGCGCAGCAGCTCGGTGGTGAAATAGCCGTTGTTGAGGATGTTGTGGTGGCTGAGCGTCGCCCCCTTGGGATACCCGGTAGTCCCGCTCGTGAACTGGATGTTGATCGGATCGTCGAACTCCTGCTGCCGCTGCCGTCGCGTCAGCTCGTCGGCGCCGACCCCCTCGGCCATCGCGAGCAGCGCGCTCCAGCCGAGCATCCCTGGCGAGGGCTCCTCACCGAGCCGCACCACGCCGCGCAGGTTCGGGAAGCTGGCTGATCTCAGCGCGCCCGGCTGGCTTCCGGCGAGCTCGGGCGTCAGCTCGTGGATCATCCCCGTGTAGTCGGAGGTCTTGAACCGCGGGGCGGAGACGAGCCAGGCGCACCCCGACTGCCTGAGGGCGTACTGCACCTCGTGGAGGCGATAGCTCGGATTGATGTTCACGAGGATCGCGCCGAGCTTGGCCGTCGCGAACTGCGTGATCGTCCACTCGGCGCAGTTGGGCGCCCAGATCCCCACGCGCTGGCCCTTCTCGACACCGAGCGCGATCAGCGCGCGGGCGCAGCGGTCGACCTCGGCCTGGAGCCGGCGGTAGGTGTAGCGCAGGCCCTGGTGACGGGAGATCAGCGCCTCGTTGTCGTGGTACCGGGCGGCGGTCTGGTCGAACATGTCGCCGATGGTGAGGCCGATCAGGGGGACATCGCTCGTGCCGCTGGTGTAGCTCCAGGCGTCCGGGGCCATCGCAGCCTCCTTGTTCGCGAACGCCTCGAAGCTACCCGGCGCGATGGAGATCAGCGGTCACGGGCAGCTCGAAGAGGCCGCTCCGTTGAAGCCGAGTGGAGAAGAACAGGACCTCGAGGCTCTCGACATGACCGCTGTGAGGGTTGAGCCGCGCGACGACGTCGTCGCCCAGCTCCTCGGTTTCCTGCTCGGGATAGGGTGGACGACTCGTGATGTGAAGGATGCCTGCTTCGCGATCGTATCGAAGCGTACGGTGGGCATCAGCCGGACCAAGCGTGGCGGTCCCGGTCCCCAAACCGACGTCAAGCGAGCAAACCCAACGGCTCCTCGATCAGATCGGCGAGGGCCCCGAGGAACTGGGCGCCCCGGGCGCCGTCGAGGGCCCGGTGATCGCACGACAGCGTCAGGACCATGGTCGGCTGAACGGCCGGCTGACCGTTGACTGCGACCACACGGTCCGCCATGCGCCCCACCGCGAGGATGGCGGCCTGCGGCGGATTGACGATCGCGTTGAACGCATCGACACCGTACATCCCGAGGTTGCTGATCGTGAAGCCGCCGCCCTGGATGTCGACCGGCCGCAGCTTGCCGGCCTGGGCGCGGTTCACCAGGTCTTCGCGCCGCGTCGCGATCTCCGCCAGGCTGAGCGCGTCCGCGCGGTGGAGCACTGGGACGACCAGCCCGTCCTCGATGGCGACGGCCAAGCCGATGTTGATCTCGGCGTTCTGATCGATCGCGCCGTCGCGCCACGACACGTTCACCCGCGGGTGCTGCACCAGCGCCGCCGCGACCAGTCTCACCAGGAGATCGGTGTAGGTGATCCGCACGCCCGTCTGCTTGCTCGCGCGCTCGCGCCAGTTGACCAGGCGGCTCACGTTGACCTCGCGCACCAGGTAGAAGTGGGGTGCGGTGGTCCAGCTGGCCGTCATGCGCTCGGCCATGATGCGCCAGACGTTGCCGACGCCGGGCGCCACGACGCCCGCCGCAGCGACGCGGCGCGCCGCGCTCGTCGGTGACGTTCCAGCTGGAACGTCCGCCGCGAGGACGGCGCCGCCGGGGCCGGAACCCGGGACCACGCCAAGGTCGACGCCGCGCTCGGCCGCCAGCCGGCGGGCCTTGGGAGACGCCGCGGCGAGTCGAGCCGGCGCGCCGTTGCCCGCCGGCCCCTTCCGGCTCTCGACGTGGGCCAGGACGTCCGCCTTCTCCACCCGTCCGCTGGCCGACTTCACCGCCGCGATGTCGACACCGTGCTGCTCGGCGAGCTTCCGGGCGAGAGGCGAGGCCTTGACGGCCGGCGGCACCGAGGGCATCGCCGCGGCCCCCGTGCGCCGTACCGCCTCGACCGCGGACTCCGGGGCCTCCGCGCCCGCCTCCCCTGGCGCGAAGATCAGCGCGATCGTCTTCCCCACCGGGACAACGTCCCCCGGGTGCGCGCTCACCTCGCGGAGCACGCCCGAGACCGGGGCCTCGATCTCGACGGTCACCTTGTCCGTTTCGATCTCGACGATGGGCTCGCCCTTGCTGACGCTGTCGCCGGGGCGCCTGAGCCATTTCAGGATCTTGCCGGTCTCCTGCGCCAGCTCCAGCGCGGGCATGATGACGGTCGCGGGCATCGCCGAAACTCCTCAGTCCTTCTTCCCGCAGAGCGCCTTGGCGGCCTCGAACACGCTCTTCTCCGACGGCACCGTGAGGTCCTCGAGCACCGGCGAGAAGGGGACCGGCACGTCCATGGCGCCGATGCGCTTGACCGGCGCGTCCAGGTGGTAGAACGCGCCCTCGGCGATGACCGAGGCGATCTCGGCGGTGACTCCATAGCGCTCGTAGCCCTCGTCCACCACGATGCAGCGCGAGGTCTTCTTCGCGGAGTCGATGAGCGCCTGCTTGTCGAGCGGCCAGGTCGTGCGCGGGTCGATCACCTCGGCGCTGATGCCGGCCTCGTCCAGCATCTTCGCCGCCCCGAGCGCCACCGCCACCATGCTGCTGGTCGCGACGATGGTGACGTCCCGGCCCGCGCGCTTGATCTCGGCCACGCCGAACGGGATCGTGTAGTCCTCGACCGGCACCGGCCCCTTCACGCGGTAC
>DASTOJ010000206.1:0-73619 GCA_035762565.1 Candidatus Methylomirabilota bacterium
TCAAGGGGCCGCTGGGCGCATGGGCGCTGCCGCTGGCCGTGGGCGTGCTCGTCGCGGGCGCGCTGGCCGGCGGGCTGTGGGGCGCGCTCAAGCGGACGCCCCCCGCCGACGCCGCCCGGCTGGCCGATCGGGCGTGGGGCCTCGAGGACCGCGTGGCCACGGCCATCGACTGGGCGGGCCGGCCCGATCGCACCCCGCTCGTCGAGGCGCTCATCGCCGACACCCTGCAGCGCATCGAGCGTCTGGAACCGCGCACCGCCGCCCGCCGGGTGATCCCGCGAGACGGCCGCTTCCTGCCCCTGCCGCTCGCGCTCGCGGTCGTGCTCGCGCTGGCGCCGGCGATCCCCGTGCCCTCGGGCGGGTTGCCGGACTTCTCGCTCGGCGGCGAGGAGGAACAGACCGAGCAGCGCGCGGGCACGGCGCTCGTGGACGATCGCACCCGTCCGGCGGCCCGGGAGCGGCTCAAGACGCCGTCGCTGGAGGAGCGGGAGTTCGCCACGCGGGCCGGCGGCACCGGGGCGGCCATGAGCGGGGACCTCGCCGCGATCTTCAAGGACACGGCCCTGTCGGCGCAGCGGCCGGACTTCCAGAGCTTCCTGAAGAAGGGTGACGACCGCCTGAAGCTGCTCGAGCAAGCCGACCGGCTGCCCGATCTCCAGTCCGACTTCACCACGAGCCAGTACAAGATGATGTTCCGCAAGTCGAAGTCGCTCTCCAGCGGCCTGCGCCCCGATCAGATCTCGCCCCAGAAGCTGCGCGAGCTGCTGGAGGAGATGGAGCGGCTGGGGCGCAAGGGCGGCGCCAACTGGCAGGGCGACGCCTCGGAGGGCATGGAGGCCCTCGAGGGCGGCGAGCCGGACCGTGCGATGCAGGCGATGCAGCGCGCGCTCGACAAGATGCGCGCTCAGGACGAGGCCGCCCGCTCGGGCAAGAACCTCAAGGGCGGCCGCGAGTCGAGCCGCGGCGGCCAGGGCCGCGACCGGCGCGGTGCCGGCGAGGGCGGCGGGCCGGAGGACCAGGACTTCGGCGAGGGCGAGGGCATGATGCCGGGCAAGGGGCGCAGCGTCTCCCCCAAGGGCGAGGCGACGCAGCGGCTGCGCGGCAACCCCTACGACGTGGGCGTGGAGGGCGAATCACGCCGCGGGCGCAGGGAAGGCTACGACACCAACATGACCGGGCGGGGCGGGCAGATGGGCTCGCGGCTGCAGTACCTGGGGGTCATTGGCCAGTACCGCAAGATGATGGAGGACGCCATCGCCCGGGAATCGGTCCCGCGCGACTTCCACTCCCAGATCAAGGACTACTTCCAGGCGCTCGACGAGCGATAAGCCGTGCCCACGGCCACGCGCCCGAGCTTCTTCACGCCCGAGTTCCTCGCCCAGCTCGAGCGGCTCGCGCTGCTGTCGCGGCGCACCTTCCGCGGCAGCGTCAAGGGCGAGCGGCGCAGCCCGCGCCGCGGTCACAGCGTGGAGTTCGCCGACTACCGCGCGTACGGCCACGGCGACGATCTGCGCTACGTCGACTGGAACATCTACGGCCGGACGGACCGCCTGCACGTCAAGCTCTTCGTGGACGAGGAAGACCTCTGCCTGCACCTGCTCGTCGACGCCTCGGCGTCGATGGGGTTCGGCGCACCCTCGAAGCTGGACTACGCGGTTCGCCTGGCGGCGGCGATGGGCTTCGTGGGGCTCGTCAACCACGAGCGGGTCGGCCTCGGCCTGCTGCGTGAGCGCGTGGCCGAGGGCTGGCCGCCCACACGCGGGCGCGGCCAGATCCTGCCGCTGATGGACTTCCTGGCCGAGGTGCGGCCGGGCGGGGGCACCAGCCTGGACGAGGGGCTGGCCAACTACGCCAAGCGCGCCCGGGACCCCGGGCTGGTCGTGATCGTCTCGGACCTGCTCGACCCGGCCGGGTACGAGCGGGGTGTGCGCGCGCTGCTGGAGCGCCGGTTCGACGTGCACGTGGTCCACCTGCTCGATCCCGAGGAGATGAACCCGACGCTGGGCGGCGACCTGCGGCTGATCGACAGCGAGACGGGCGAGCTGCGCGACATCACCGTGGACGGCGAGGCGCTGCGGGGGTACCGCGAGCGCCTCCGCCACTTCCTGGAGCGCGTGGAGGCGTTCTGCCGGTCGCAGGAGATCGGCTACCACCGCGTCGTCACCGACACGCCCGTCGAGGCGTTCGTGGTCGCCCAGCTGCGCGGCCGGGTGCTCGGATGAGCTTTCTCGCTCCGCTCGCGTTCGCCGTCTTCGCGCTGTCGCTGCCGCTGGTCCTGCTGTACTTCCTCAAGGTGCGGCGGCGCGAGCGCCGGGTGCCGAGCCTGCTGCTGTGGCAGGCCGTCGTGCGCGATCGCGAGGCGTCGACCTTCTTCCAGCGCCTGCAGCGCGACCCGCTGCTGATCCTCCAGATCCTGGCCCTGCTGGCGCTGACGCTGGCGCTGGCCCGCCCGGTGGTCACCGTCATGGGTGAGGGGGCGCGCAAGGTCGTCGTGGTGCTGGACACCTCGGCCTCGATGAAGGCCCGCGACGTGAGCCCGTCACGGTTCGACGCGGCCCGCAGCGAGGCGGCGGGGCTGGTGCGGCGGCTCGGCGAGGGCGCCGAGATCATGGTGATCGAAGCGGGCGTGCAGCCCACCGTGACGGCCGCGCTGTCGCGCGACCGCGACCGGGCGTTGTCGGCCGTTCGCGCAGCCCAGGCGCGCGACCTGCCCAACCGGCTGACGGAGGCGGTGCGCACCGCCCGCGCGCTGGTGGGCGCCGACCCGCGGGCCGAGATTCACGTCTTCACCGACGGCGCCTTCGCGCTGGGCCGCACGCCCGAGAGCACGGATCCCCGCGTGCGCTGGGTCGGCCTCGGCCGCCGCAGCCACAACGTGGCCATCACCAACCTGTCGGTCCGCAAGAGCTATGCGGGCTCGTTCGACTACCAGGCGTTCGTCTCGCTGGTGAACTACACCCCCGAGCCGCAGGCCTTCAAATTCTCGCTCGAGATGGACGGCAAGAGTCTCGCCGACCGTTCGATCACGCTGGAGCCCAGCGTGCGCCGCTCGGTCGTGGTGCCGTTCAGCCACGGCGGCGGCGGCGCGGTGGCGGCGCGGCTGCACATCAGCGACGATCTGGCCGCCGACAACACGGCGTGGGCGGTGCTGCCGCCGCCGAAGAAGATCGCGGTGACGCTGGTCAGCCCGGGCAACCTGTTTCTCGAGAAGGTGCTCAAGACCGATCCCCAGGTCGCCCTCGACGTGAAGACACCGGACCAGTACCAGGGCGGGATGGGCGAGGCCGACGTGGTGGTCCTGGACGCGCCGACGTCGACCAAGGTCGGCCCCGGCCGCTTCGTGTTCGTCAACACGGTGCCCCCCGACGTGCCGATGGAAGTGCTCGGCCGGCTCGAGCAGCCGCAGATCATGGACTGGGACCGCGCCCACCCGGTCATGCGCCACGTCGAGTTCGCCAAGGTCGCCATCGAGGACGCCATGCGGATGCGGCCCCTGTCGGCCGGGCGCCCGCTGGTGGAGGCGGTCGGCGGGCCGCTCATCTACGCCCTGGAGGAGCAGGACCGCAAGGCGATCATCGTCGGCTTCGACCTGTTCAAGACGGACTTCCCGTTGCGGGTGGCCTTCCCGCTGATCCTGTCCAACACGCTGCGCTGGCTGCACCCGGCCGCCCTCGACCAGACGAGCCTGCAGTTCGCGGCCGGCCAGCCGGTCTTGTTGCCGGTCGCCCACGGCATCGTCGCGGCCACCGTGACCACCCCGAGCGGCCGCGCCGTGAAGGCCCCCGTCACGCGAGGGGCGGTGAGCTTCACCGAGACCGACGAGGTCGGGCTCTACACGCTGGGGACGGCCCGGGGCGACCTGCGCGTCGCCGTCAACCTCATGGACGCCGACGAGTCGAACCTCGAGCCGCGTCCGCTGCCGGCGGCCAGCGGACCGCTGCCGGAGGCGACGGCGCCGGTGCCGATCCAGCGCGACCTGTGGCCGCTGTTCGTCGTGGCGGCGGCGGCGCTCCTGGCGCTGGAGGGCCTGCTCTACTGGCGGCGGCAGAGCGGCGGACGGATGGGACTGCCGGCGGGCGCCGGCGACCGGTGGGCGCTCGCACTGCGGGGCGCGCTGGTCGTCATCCTCGCCCTCACGCTGCTGCGTCCCGCCCTGCCCCGGTGGGTGGACCGCCAGAACGTCGTGTTCCTGCTCGACCTGTCCGACAGCGTGAGCCTGGCCGCCCGCGAGCGTGCCTACCGCTTCGTCGCCGACGCGGTGCAGGCCCTGAAGTCCGGTGACCGCCACGGCGTGATCGTCTTCGGCGAGCAGGCGGTCGTCGACCAGCCGCTGTCGAACCGGGCCACGGTGGACCGGCCCAGGGCCGAGGTGGCCGGCCGTGGCACCAATATCCACCAGGCCATCCAGCTGGCGCTCGCGACGCTGCCCCCGGGGCAGGCCAACCGGGTCGTGATGCTGACCGACGGGCGCCAGAACGCCGGCGCCGCGCTGGCCGGCGCCCAGGCGGCGAAGAACGCCGGCGCCGACCTCTACTACGTCGCCGCGCCCCTGACCTTCACCCAGGAGGTCGTGGCCGAGTCGATGGTTCTCCCGCAGGAGGTCAAATACGGCGAGCCGTTCCAGGCCAAGGTCGTGGCGTGGAGCCACCGCGAGACCCAGGGCCGCCTCTCGCTGTTCCGCAACGGCGAGTTCCTCGGCTCGCAGATCGTGCGGCTCAGCGCCGGCAAGAACGTGTTCGCCTACCGCCAGTCGCTCGACCAGAGCGGGATCCACGTCTACCAGGCCGCCATCGAGGTCGAGGGCGACACCATCGAGGACAACAACCGCGCGGTGGGCACGGTGGTCGTCCGCGGCCGGCCTCAAGTGCTGCTGGCCGAGAAGGACCGCTCGCACGCCCAGTCGCTGGCGGCCGCCCTGCGCTCGCAGAACATCGACGTGACGGTGGTGGAGGCCGCCGCGATCCCGAAGGACATCGCGGGTCTCCAGAAATACGACGGCGTGGTTCTCTCGAACGTGTCATCGCTGAAGCTCACGAAGCCGCAGATGGCGCAGATCCGCGATTACGTCCGCGACCACGGCGGCGGGCTCATGATGCTCGGGGGCGAGGAGAGCTTCGGTCTCGGCGGCTACTACCGCACCCCGATCGAGGAAGCGCTGCCCGTCACCATGGACGTCAAGCAGAAGGTGGAGATCCCGAGCCTGGCCGTGGTGCTCTCGATCGACCGCTCGGGCTCGATGGCGATGTCCACGGACGAGAAGATCACCAAGCTCGACCTCGCCAAGGAGGCCGGCCACCTCGTCGTGGACCTGCTCGACGAGCGCAACGAGATCGGCGTGATGTCCTGGGACACCGAGTTCATCTGGGACGCCACCGTGCGGCCGGCCCGCGACAAGGGCGCCATCCACCACTCGATCGCGACCATCAAGGCCGGCGGCGGCACCGACGGCTACCCCGCCCTCAAGGAATCGTACGCGGTCCTCTTCGAGCGTCCCGCCCTGCTCAAGCACGTGATCTTCCTCTCGGACGGTCAGATGACCCGCGGCGATTTCCAGGGGCTGCTGCGCCGCATGGCCAAGGACAAGATCACCGTGTCCACGGTGGCGATCGGCAAGGACGCCGACGTCCAGCTCATGGTGGACGTGGCCAAGTGGGGTCGGGGCCGCTTCTACTACACGGAGGACTCCCAGACCATCCCCCGCATCTTCACGCTGGAGACGCAGCTCGCTTCCAAGGCCTCGCTCGTCGAGCAGCCGTTCAAGCCGCAGCTGACGGCGCCCTCCCACGAGGCGATGCAGGAGATCGACTGGAAGGCCGTCCCACCGCTCGGCGGCTACGTGGCCACCACGCTCAAACCCACCGCCGAGCTGGTGCTGATGAGCCACCAGGAGGATCCGGTCCTCGCCACCTGGCGGTTCGGGCTGGGCCGCGCCGCCGCCTTCACCTCCGACGCCAAGGCCAAGTGGGGCGTGCTGTGGCTGCGCTGGCGCGACTTCAACAAGTTCTGGGCGCAGATGACCCGATGGACCCTGCGGAGCGGCTCGCGCAGCGACACCACGGCCCGGGTGAACCGCACCGACCAGACCGGGGAAGTCGTGGTCGACGCCGTCGACGGCAAGGGGGAGTTCATCAACTTCCTGGACTCCCAGGTCGGCGTGGTGGCGCCCAACCGGGAGCGCAATGTGGTCGACCTCGAGCAGATCGGCCCCGGCCGCTACCGCGGCCGCTTCCCGGCGCCGCAGGAGGGCGTGTACCTGGTCGGCATGGCTCAGCGCAAGGCCGACCGCGTGGTCGGCTCGCAACTGGCGGGGCTGGTGGTACCGTATGCTCAAGAGCTGCGCGACCTCGGCGTCGACGAGACCCTGCTTCGCGAGCTGGCCGAGCTCACGGGCGGCGGCGCCCTGGAGGATCCGCGCGACGCCTTTCTCAAGGGGCGTCGCCAGTCGCGCATCGCGGTCGACATCTGGCCGTGGCTCGTGGGGCTGGTCGCGTTCCTACTCATCCCGGACGTGGCGCTGCGGCGCCTCGGCCCGGGCGGCTTCAGCCGGCTCGGCGGGTGGCTGCTGCCGCTCCAGTGGCGACGCCGCCGCGAGGTCGCCGCGGGGACGGAGGAGGACACATGATACGTGGTGACGCCAGACGGTGCGCTCGATGGGCATTCGTGCTCGTGGCGCTGGCTCTGCTCGCGGAGGTCGCCGAGGCGGCCGTCAAGCCCCGGGTCGTGCTGATCGTGCCCTTCGACACCAACGCCCTCGAGCGCGACGAGCAGTGGCTGGGGCAGGGCATCGCGGAGATCATCGGCCTGGGCCTGGACCAGCACCCGGCCTTCGTCCAGCTCGACGACGCCCGGGTGCGCGCGGTGGGCCGGCCGGAGGTGTGGGGCGAGGCGGTGGTGGCGCAGGCCGCCCGCGCGCTGCGCGCGGACGCGGCGCTGTACGGGCGGGTCGTCCGCAGCGGGACGGATCTCGCCGTCCAGCCGCGTCTGCTCGAGATCAAGGCTACCCCGACCGAGTCGGTCGCGCTGGAGCCGGTGGCCAGCCCGGCGGGCGAGCTGCTCGGACGCCTGGCGGCGCTGCCGGCCGCCTATGCCCGGACGCTGAAGGTGCGGCTCACCGACGCCGAGGCCCGGCGGATCGAGAAGGCGGCCCAGCCGACGCGCTCCCTCAAGGCGTTCGAGCTGTTCTCCCGCGCCGGCATCGCGCTGGCGCAGCGGCCCGGGCAGGAGGGCAGCGAGCAGGCGGTGGACCTGCTGGCCCGCGCCATCGAGGTCGATCCCAACTTCGTCGTCGCCTACTTCGTGCAGGGAACCGTGCACCAGGCGCTCGGCAACCGCTGGAAGGCCGCCGCCCAGTTCCGCGCCTCGACCCAGCTCGACGCGTCCTATCCCGAGCCGTACAAGGCGCTCGGCGACCTGCTCCTGGCCGCACCGCGCCGGCTGTTCGACCAGGCAGTGGAGTCCTACAACAAGGCGATCGAGCTGCGGCCGTTCTACGCCGACGCCTACGTCGGTCTCGGGGATGCCAAGGCGGCCAAGGGCGACGTGGACGGCGCCGTCGGCGCCTACACGAAGGCGCTGGCCTACAATGCCGTCAACCCCCGCGTGCACATGAGCCTGGGGAAGATCTACTACTCTGAGAAGGGTCTCTACTACGAGTCGGTCAGCGCCTACAAGAAGGCCATCGAGCTCGACCCCAACTCGGTCGAGGCCCGGATGGGGCTGGGCGAGGTCTACGAGGACAAGGGTCTGTACAAGGAAGCCATCGAGGAGTACCGGCGCGTCATCGACCTCGACGGCAAGCACACCGGCGCCATGTACAACCTGGCCCTAGTCTACGAGAAGGTCGATCCGCGGGAGTCCATCACCCTGTGGGAGCGGTACATCGCCCTGGCCTCGCAGCTGCCGTCGGAGAAGGACTGGGTGGACGTCGCCCGGCAGCATCTGAAGAAGCTCAAGAGCCAGATCAAGGACTGACGCCCGGCTCAAAATCCTCCGCGATCGTCGGAGCCGCCGGTACGATGGAAGAGCGGCGGCTGTTCCCGCGCCGCCGGAGGGCCCAGTGGACGAACTGCGCAAGGATCCGACCCGCGGTCAGTGGGTTCTCATCCGGCCCAAGGCCGAGGTGTCCGTCGACGGCCCGTGTCCGTACTGCCCGGGCGCCGAGGGCCTGTCGGGCGGCGAGATCGCCGCCTACCGCAAGGAGGGCTCACCTGCCAACAGCCCCGACTGGATGGTGCGGGTGGTGCCCGAGTCCAACGCCTACTTCCGCATCGAGTGGGAGCTGGTCCGCGAGGGCGTGGGCATGTTCGACATGATCACGCCCCGCGGGGCGAGCGAGCTCATCATCGAGTCACCGCGCCACGATGACACGCCCGCCACGATGCCGCTGCCCCAGATGGAGGCGGTGCTGTGGATGTACCGCGACCGCCTGCTCGACCTCAAGCGCGACTCGCAGATCCGCGACATCCTGATCTCGCGCCGCCACCGCAAGCCCGGCGTGGCTGCCCACCACCCCTACTCTCGGGTGACCGCCATCCCGATCGTCTTCGACGAGACCCGGCGCGAGCTGCGGGAGGCGCGTGAGTACTACCAGTACAAGCGCCGGTGTCTGAACTGCGACATCCTGCGCCAGGAGATCGCCGCCGAGGAGCGGATCGTGAAGCTGACGCCGCGCTTCGCCGCGCTGGTGCCCTACGCACCGCGCGGTCCGCTCGAGCTGTGGATCGTCCCCCGCCAGCACGGCTGCTCCTACGAGGACTCGCTGACCGCCGAGTCGGCCGGCGACCTGGCGCGCCTGCTGTCCGAGGGCTTCGGGGCGGTGGCGCGCGCCTTCGGCGATCCCGGCTACGAGATGGCGCTGCACACGGCGCCCAACCTCCGCTCGCGGATCCTGCAGGGCGACTGGGCGACGATCCGGGACGACTACCACTGGCACATCGAGATCCTGGCCGAGCCCGAGCGGGTCAACCGTCTGGGTGGGATCTTCATCAACGAGACGGCGCCCGAGACCACCGCGGCGGAGCTACGGGAAGCGTGGGTGGCTCGCTGAGGGTCAGCCCCCCGCGGGGGCCGCGTTCGCCGATCACGCCGCCGCCGCGCTCGATTCCCGTCACGGATACAGGCCGCGGACCCGGTAACCCTCCGCCACCCGGCGGACCCCTTCCATGAGCGCGGCCGTGCGAAGGTCCGTACCCTCCTTGCTGGCCAGCCCCCACACCCGGTTGAAGGCACGCGTCATGACCTCCTGCAGCCGGGCGGTGATCTCGCTCTCACGCCAGAAATAGTACTGCAGGCCCTGCACCCACTCGAAGTAGGAGACGACCACGCCGCCGGCGTTGGCCAGGATGTCGGGGATCACGGTCACGCCGTGGTCGCGCAGGATCACGTCGGCCTCGGGAGTGGTGGGGCCGTTGGCGCCCTCGGCCACGATCGTGGCCTTGATCCGGTCGGCGTTGTCGGCGCGGATCACCGAGCCGACCGCGGCCGGGATCAGCACGTCGCACGGCAGGGTGAGGATGTCGGCGTTGGACACGGGCTCGGCGCCCGGAAAGCCGGTGACGCCGCCGGCCTCCGCCACGTGCGCCTCCAGCTGGCGCATGTCGATCCCGCCGGGATTCCAGATCCCGCCCTTGACGTCGCTGACGGCCGCGACCAGGCAGCCCTCGCGCCAGAGCAGCCGTGCCGCGACCGAGCCCACGTTGCCGAAGCCCTGCACGACGACCTGCTTGCCCCGCAGCTCCTGGCCCAGGCGGCGCGCGGCCTGATAGAGCGCGTAGACGATGCCCCGGCCGGTGGCCTCGCGGCGACCGGCCGAGCCACCGATGATGAGCGGCTTGCCGGTGACGACCCCCGGGACCGTCCGGCCCTGGGTCATCGAGTAGGTGTCCATCATCCACGCCATCGTCTGCTCGTCGGTGCCCATGTCGGGAGCCGGGATGTCGAGGTCGGGGCCGATGAGCAGGATGATCTCCGCCGTGTACCGGCGGGTGAGGTTCTCGAGCTCCTGGCGCGAAAGCTTCCGGGGATCGCAGCGCACCCCGCCCTTGGCGCCGCCGTAGGGCAGGCTCATCAGGGCGCACTTCCAGGACATGAGCATGGCCAGGGCCGAGACCTCGCCCAGGCTGACGTCCGCGTCGTAGCGGAGACCACCCTTGGTGGGTCCCAGGACCGAGTTGTGGTGGACGCGATAGCCCGTGAAGACACCGGTCCTCCCGTCGTCCATCCGAACGGGGATGGAGACCACCAGCGCCCGGCGCGGGTGCCGCAGGCGCTCGTGGATCTCCTGCTCCAGCTTGAGACGCCCGGCGACCTGGTCGAGCTGGGCCAGGGCTGTCCGGAGCATCGGCGAGTCAAAGTCGGATTTGTCAGTCATGAGAACCCTTTCGTTGACAACCGGCCGGTTGAGTGGCAGAATCCGACTGATTCGGTCGCCGATCAAATTCGTCGGCTAAGGCCTCGGGCGACCAGGTCGAAGAGAGGTAAGAAATGCTTCGCTTCACCAAGCGTGCTGACTACGGCCTGATGGCGATCCATTACATCGCCGTTCACGACGACCTGGGGGCCGTCAGCGCCAAGCGTATCGCGGAGGAGTTCTCGATTCCACAGGAGCTGATGGCCAAGATCCTCCAGCGGCTGGCCAAGGAACGGCTGATCGAGAGCCACAACGGGCCCAAAGGCGGCTACGTCCTGTCGCGGCGGCCGGCCGAGATCACCGTGGGCGAGGTGATCCGGGCGCTGGAGGGGCCGATCAACATCGTCTCGTGCCTGGAGGACGACGACTGTCCGCAGATGGAGCGCTGCAGCCTCCGGTTGCCGGTGAAGAAGATCCAGGCGGCGATCACGCAGATGCTGGACACGATGAGCCTGGCGGAGCTGACGAGCCAGGATGTGCCCGAACTCCTGACGATCAGCAAGTAGGGGGGCCCCGCGAGCGATGGCGCTGAAGTTTCCGATCTTCATGGACGCGCAGTCGACCACGCCCTGCGACCCGCGGGTCGTCGAGGCGATGATCCCGTACTTCACGGAGAAATTCGGTCACCCGGCCAGCCGTAACCATCCGTTCGGCTGGGAGGCCGAGGCGGCCGTCGACGCCGCGCGCGCGCGGCTGGCGCGTCTGATGGGCGCTCGAGACCCCAAGGAGCTGGTGTTCACCTCGGGGGGCACGGAGTCGATCAACCTGGCGCTCAAGGGCGTGGCCGAGATGTACCGCGAGAAGGGTACGCACATCGTCACCACGGTCATCGAGCAGCGGGCGGGGATCGACGTCGCCAAGCGCCTGGAGCGCCAGGGCTTCCAGGTGACGTATGTCCCCGTTCAGGCCGATGGCCTCGTCGACCCGGACGAGATCCGCAAGGCGATCACCGACAAGACCATCCTGATCTCGGTGATGCTCGCCAACAACGAGATCGGCACCATCCAGGACGTGGCGGCGATCGGCAGGCTGGCCAAGGACAAAGGCGTTCTCTTCCACACCGATGCGACCCAGGCCCTCGGGAAGGTTCCCATCGACGTCGAGGCCATGGGCATCGATCTGCTGTCCTCCACCGCGCACCTGCTGTACGGCCCCAAGGGCGTGGGGGCGCTCTACGTGCGACGCAAGGGGCCGCGGGTGCGACTGGCGCCGCTCTTCGACGGTGGCGGCCACGAGCGCGGCATGCGCTCCGGCACGCTGCCGGTGCCGCTGTGCGTGGGCTTCGGGCGGGCCTCCGAGCTCTGCCAGGAGAGCATGGCGGAGGAGAACGCGCGGCTGGCGAGGATGCGCGACCGGCTCCAGGACATGATCCTGGCGAGCGTGGACGAGGCGTTCCTCAACGGCCGGCCCGACCGGCGGCTGGCGGGGAACCTGAACATCTCGTTCGCCTACGTCGAGGGCGAGTCGGTGCTCATGGGCCTCAACCGGGAGACCGCCCTGTCATCCGGCTCGGCCTGCACCTCGGCCACCCTGGAGCCGTCCTACGTGATCGCGGCCCTGGGGGCCAGCGCCGAGCTGGCCCACTCCTCGATCCGATTCAGCCTGCACCGGTTCAACACCGACGAAGAGGTGGAATACGTCGGCCAGCGCACGATCGAGGTCGTCAAGCGGCTGCGGGACATGTCGCCGCTCTACGAGCTGGCCAAGGAAGGCGTCGATCTGAAGTCGATCAAGTGGAAAGCCGAGTAAGGGGGAGAGCCCGCGATGGCATACAGCGACAAGGTGGTGGACCACTACAACAACCCGCGCAACGTGGGGTCCTTCGGCAAGGACGTCGCGGGCGTGGGCACGGGGTTGGTGGGGGCGCCGGAGTGCGGCGACGTCATGAAGCTGCAGATCAAGGTGAATCTCGAGACGGGCCTCATCGAGGACGCGAAGTTCAAGACCTTCGGGTGCGGCAGCGCCATCGCCTCCTCGAGCCTGGCCACCGAGTGGCTCAAGGGCAAGACGGTCGACGAGGCGGCCAAGATCAAGAACACCGACATCGTGAACGAGCTGAAGCTGCCGCCCGTGAAGATCCACTGCTCGGTGCTGGCCGAGGACGCCATCAAGGCGGCCCTGGCCGACTACAAGGAAAAGCACGCACCGGCCGAAGCCGGCGCGGCATCCAAATAGGACGAGGAGGAGAGGATCCATGGCCGTCGCGCTGTCGGAGAACGCGAGCAAGCACGTGAAGCAGCTCAGGCAGGCCCAGAACCTGCCCGAGAACGTCTTCCTGCGCATGGGCGTGAAGGGCGGCGGGTGCTCGGGCATGAGCTACAGCCTCGAGTTCGACACCGAGCTGGGCCCGCACGACAAGGAGTTCGAGATCGACGGGGTCCGGGTGGTCGTCGACAAGAAGAGCTACCTCTACCTGAACGGCACCACGCTCGACTACGTGCAGCAGGGGCTGACGGGCGGCTTCACGTTCATCAACCCCCAGGCCAAGTCGAGCTGTGGCTGTGGGACCTCGTTTTCGGCGTAGCCGGGCCCGGCGCGCGCACCGAACGGGCCCGGTCGAGGGCCCGTTCGCATTTTCGGCGGCCGGGCGAGCCTGAGGATGGCGAATGAGTGATTTCTTCCAGGTGTTCGGGCTCGAGCGCAAGCTGGGCCTCGACGTGGCCGCATTGCAGCGACGCTTCTACGAGCTGTCGCGGCAGTGGCACCCCGACTTCCACCAGGCGGCGGCGCCGGCCGAGCAGGCGCGGGCGCTGGAGGAGTCGGCGCGGGTCAACGCCGCCTACCGCGCCCTGCGCGACCCGATCTCCCGCGTCGAGTACCTCATCCGGCTGGAAGAGGGGCGGGACACCCGGGAGGGCGCCCTCGTGAAGCCCAAGGCGCCGCCCGAGTTGCTGGTGGAGATGTTCGAGATCCAGGAGGCTCTCGAGGACGCGAGGGCCGGTACCCTGGACGACGCCACCCGCGGCGCGCTGCGCGCGCAGCACGAGGCGCTGGCCTCGCGCCAGGCGGAGGGCGAGGCTGAGCTCGTGGGGCCGCTCAGCCGGGCCTGGGACGACGCCGCGCCCGGGGACCGGCCCGCCGCCCTGGCCGCGCTGAAGGAGGCGCTCGCAACCCGCGCCTATCTGCGAACCGTCATCGACGACCTCGGCACCGCCCTGGAAACGTCGCGGGACGACGAGGGGCGTCACGGCTGCGCCGGGGCGCCCCGAGCGTCGGGGGGGATGGGGGGCCAGGTCGGGGCCCCCCATCCAGACTGAGAACAGGCATGTCACGCATCGTCGGCATCGACCTGGGAACCACCAACAGCCTGGTGGCCTACGTGGACGAGCGTACCGGACTGCCGGTAGTGATCCCGGACGACCAGGGCCGCCGCCTGCTCCCGTCCGTGGTGGCGTTCACGCCCGACGGCATCGTCGTCGGCGAGGGGGCCCGGCGCCAGCTCGCGCGGCGACCGGCCGATACCGTGTTCTCGGTCAAGCGGCTGATGGGCCGCGGCTGGGAGGACGTCAAAGACGAGCTGCGCTACCTGCCGTTCCGCGTGCTGCCGGGCGAGGGCGCCGTGAAGCTGGCGGTGGGCGGGCGCGAGGTCACGCCGCCCGAGGTGTCCGCGAGCGTGCTGAAGGCGCTGAGGGAGCGCGCGGAGACCCACTTCGGCGAGCCGGTCGAGAAGGCCGTCGTCACCGTGCCGGCGTACTTCAACGACAGCCAGCGGCAGGCGACCAAGGACGCCGGGCGCATCGCCGGCCTCGACGTCCTTCGCATCGTCAACGAGCCGACGGCGGCCTCCCTCGCCTACGGCCTGCACCGGCTGGGGCAGGGCGTCGTCGCCGTATACGACCTCGGCGGGGGCACCTTCGACATCTCGATCCTGCGCGTCAAGGACGGGATCTTCGAGGTCCTGGCGACGAACGGCGACACGCACCTGGGCGGCGACGACTTCGACCGCGTGCTGGTGCTGTGGCTGCTGGAGGACGTCCAGGCCCGCCACCACGCCGAGCTCGACCGCGACTGCGTCGAGCTCGCGCGCGACAACGAGGCGATGCAGGAGCTGCGACTGGCCGCCGAGGCCGCCAAGATCCGCCTCTCGAGCGACGAGAGGACGATGCTGACCATTCCGTTCGCCGGCTTCACCTACCGCCGGGAGATCACCCGCGCCGACGTCGAGCGGCTGATCGCGCCGCTGGTGGCCAAGACGCTGGGGCCGTGCCGGCAGGCGCTGGCCGACGCCGGGCTCACGCCGGCCGCCATCGACCAGGTGGTGCTGGTGGGCGGCTCCACGCGGGTGCCGCTGGTGCGGCGGCGGGTGCAGGAGCTGTTCGGCAGGCCGGCGCACAGCCAGCTCGACCCCGACGAGGTGGTGGCGATGGGCGCGGCGGTGCAGGCCCGGATCCTGGCCGGCGGCATCACGGACATGCTGCTGCTCGACGTCACGCCGCTGTCGCTGGGCATCGAGACGCTGGGCGGCATCGTGTCGGTCCTGATTGCGCGCAACACCACCATTCCGACCAGCGCCCGCGAGATGTTCACCACGTCAGTCGACGGCCAGACGGTCGTGGACATGCACGTCGTGCAGGGCGAGCGGGAGCTGGCCAAGGACAACCGCTCGCTAGCGCGCTTCGAGCTGCGAGGGATCGACCCCATGCCGGCCGGCATGCCGAAGATCGAGGTGACGTTCCTCATCGACGCCAACGGCATCCTCCAGGTCCAGGCCAGGGAGCAGCGGACCGGCAAGGCGGCGTCGATCGAGGTGAAGCCGACCTACGGGCTCAGCGAGGCGGACGTCGAGCGCATGGTCGAGGAGTCGTTCACCTACGCCGAGGCCGACGTGGAGACGCGGCTGCTCATCGAGACGCGCAACGAGGCGGACACCGTGCTCACCCACGTGGACCGCGCGCTGCGCCAGGCCGGCCCGCTGCTGGACGCCGAGGAGCGACGGGGGATCGAGGCGGCGGTGGCGGCGCTGCGGCAGGCGCGCGCGGGCGAGGACCGCGACCGCATCCGCGAGCGGACGACCGACCTGAACCGGACGACCGAGCGCCTGGCCGAGGCGATGATGGACGCCGCCCTCAAGGACGCCCTCCGTACCCGGCGCGCGGCCGAGATCATGAGCCGGGGGAATCCTCCCGCCGGCGGAGAGTCGTAATGGCAGTACACAAGGTCACGTTCCTGCCCTTCAACCGGACGGTCGAGGTCGACGACGAGAAGTATCCGCTGGCCGACCACGGCCGGCCGGGCTCGCTGCTCGACATCGCGCTGGCCAACGACATCCACCTCGAGCACAACTGTGGCGGCTCGTGCGCGTGCACGACCTGTCACGTGGTCGTCAAGGAGGGCGCCGACAACCTCAGCGAGATGCAGGAGGACGAGGAGGACCGGCTCGACACGGCCGTGGGGCTGACCATCCGCTCGCGGCTGGGCTGCCAGGCGGTGGTCCGGGGCGACGTCGTCGTGGAGGTGCCGGAATGAGCCTCACGTGGCGGGACGCCGAGGACATCGGGATCGCCCTCAGCGAGAAGTTCCCCGACGTCGACCCGCTGACCGTCCGCTTCACCGACCTCCACCGCTGGGTCACCGAGCTCCCCGACTTCGCCGACGACCCCAAAACCTCCAGCGAGTCCACCCTCGAAAAAATCCAGATGGCCTGGCTCGATGAATACCGCAACCGCTAGCCCTCACACGGTCGAGTGCCCGCCTTCGAGGGCCGGCGTTGCCGGCGCAATCCTGCTTCTGGGGGGAGGCAGGGAGGAGCGGCCCCCCTCCGAGGCAGCGCAGCTCCCCTCCGAGTCACCAGGTGATGACCTGGTCCGACTCGAAGATGCGCTCGAGAAGCGCCTCCCAGGACAGCTCGTCGGGGACGCGGCAGCGCGTCACCCCGGGCGGCGGGGTGAAATCCGGCGCACCCGGCAGCATCACGAGGGTGACGTCGTCGCCGGCGGCCTGCTGCTCACCGGCGAGGCTGAGGGCGAGCGGGTCGCCGGCCTTGAGCAGGTGGAGGACACGGGCCATCAGAAGACGAGGAAGCGCCGGCCCTGGCGGATCAGCTTGCCGATCTGCGCCCGCGAGACGCGGACGATCGGATGGCCGCCCTCGTTCCAGTCGGGGTCGGCCGGGATCGCGTCGGTCTCGACGTGGAAGGGCACGCCCAGGCGCTTGAGGTTGTCCCGGAACTTGGCGATGTCGTCGCCGTCGACGAGGTCGTCGGTGTCGGCGTCGAGCAGGTGGACGGCCGGGCCGCGCAGCACGAAGGTGACATCGTTCTCGCCGGCGACCACACCCACGCCGATGCGCATCGCCTCGAAGGCGCGGTGCGACGCGCGCGGGTCGGCCGCGATCACCACCAGGACGGGCTGCGCGTCGGGCACGGGCGCGGTGGCGTCAGTTCAGCGCGACGAAGCGCTCGGTGCCGTTGATCAGGTCGGTCAGCACGACGAGGCCGCAGTACGTCACGCGCTCGGCGTCGGCGAGCGGCAGGCCGCGCTTCTGGCAGCCGTAGGCGCACACGAAGACCCGGGCGCCGCGGTCGGGCAGCGCCCGGATCCTCGGATCGTCCATCGCCCGCACGCCGTCGTCGATCAGGTAGAGATAGAGCTGGGCGCCGCGCGCGAGCGCGGCCGCGGCCAGGCCGGCCGCGGTCTCGAGGTTACCAGGATGCTCGGGACCGGTGGAGAGCAGCAGACCGAACTTCTTCTTGGCCAGGTCCATCGCCGGCCGAGCGTAACATCGGGGTGGGGGGAGAGCAAGAAATGAGCCGTCGCATCTATCTCGATCACAATGCGTCGACGCCGGTGCACCCGGAGGTGTTGGCGGAGATGCTGCCGTATTTCTCCGAGCGGTTCGGCAACCCGTCGAGCGCGCACGTTTTCGGCCGCGAGGCGCGGGCGGGGCTCGACACCGCGCGCGAACGGGTGGCGCGGTTCCTCCGGGTGGCGCCCGACGAGATCGTGTTCACCTCGGGCGGGACGGAGTCGGACAATCTCGGCGTGAAGGGCCTGGCGTGGGCGCGCGGGCGCGGCCACCTGATCACCTCCCGGGTCGAGCACCACGCGGTGCTCCGCGCCTGCCAGTGGCTGGAGAGCCAGGGCTTCGCGGTGACGTACCTCGGCGTCGACGAGCACGGCATGGTCGACCCCGACGACGTGAAGCGGGCCATCCGGCCCGACACGATCGGCATCTCGATCATGCACGCCAACAGCGAGGTCGGGACGCTCCAGCCGGTGGCCGCCATCGGTGCCCTCGCGCGCGAGCGCGGCGTGCCTTTCCACGTGGACGCCGTGCAGACCTTCGGCAAGCTCGACCTCGACGTCGCGGCCGCGCACATCGATCTGCTGTCGTTCTCGGGCCACAAGATCTACGGCCCCAAGGGCGTGGCCGGGCTCTGGATCCGCAAGGGCACGAAGACGGCCGCCGTCCAGCACGGCGGCGAGCACGAGCGCCGGCGGCGCGCCGGCACCGAGAACCTCCCCGGCATCGTCGGCCTCGGTAAGGCCGCGGAGATCCGGGCCCGGGACATGCACGAGGAGGCGCGGCGGCTGACGCCGCTGCGCGACCGGCTGTGGGAGGGCATCCAGGCCCGCGTGCCCGAGGTGCGCCTCAACGGCCATCCCACCGAGCGGCTGCCGGGGACGGCCAACATCTCGTTCCGCGGCGTCGAGTCGGAATCCGTCGTCCTCGGCCTGGATCTGAAGGGCATCGGCGTGTCGGCCGGCTCGGCCTGCACCACCGGCACCGTGGAGCCGTCCTACGTGCTGGTGGCCATGGGCCAGCCCCTCGACTGGGCGATGGGCGCCGTCCGTCACTCGCTGGGCCGCTCGACGACGGGCGAGGACATCGACTACGTGATCGAGACGGTGGAACCGCTGGTGCGCAAGCTGCGGGCGGCGCTGCCCGTGGGCGCCGTATGAGATACAGCCCGACGCTGCTCGACCACTTCCTCAACCCCCGCAACGCCGGGTTGATGCGGGAGCCCGACGGTACGGGCGTGGACGAATACGAGGGCTGCGGCGATCAGGCGCGCTTTTATCTGAGGGTGCGCGACGGTCACGTGGTCGAGGCGCGCTTCCAGACCTACGGGTGCGGCCCCACGATCGCCGCTGCCAGCGCGGCGAGCGAACGCGTGACGGGACGCCTGGTGGAGGAGCTGGCGCACCTCAAGCCTCAAGAGATCGAGGACGCCGTGGACGGGTTGCCGGACGACCGCAAGCACGCCGCCGACGTGGTCGCCGGCGCCCTGCGGGCGGCCGCGCTCGACGCGCTGCGGCGGCGGCAGGGAGGAGTGGCCTGATGTTCGAGGCGATCCGCAGTGACATCCGCACCGTCATGGAGCGCGACCCGGCGGCCCGCTCACGATTCGAGGTCCTGCTCTGCTACCCCGGCGTCCACGCCCTGGCCAGTCACCGCTTCGCCAACCGGCTGTGGCGTGGCGGGTGGGCGGGCACCGCGCGCTTCGTGTCGCACGTGGCCCGGTTCCTCACCGGCATCGAGATCCATCCGGCGGCCCGCATCGGCCGCGGCCTGTTCATCGACCACGGCATGGGCATCGTGATCGGGGAGACCGCCGAGATCGGCGACAACGTGAGCCTGCTGCAAGGGGTCACGCTGGGCGGCACCAGCACCCGCCGGGAGAAGCGCCACCCGACGCTACGGGACAACGTCATTGTCGGCGCCGGTGCCAAGATCATCGGCGCCATCACGGTCGGCGAGAACAGCCGGGTCGGGGCCGGCTCGGTCGTGGTGCGGGACGTGCCGCCCAACGCCGTCGTGGTCGGGGTCCCGGGCCGCGTCACCTCGAAGGACGGCCAGCGCGTGAGCGGGATCGACATGAACATGACGGACCTGCCCGACCCGGTCAGCCGCGCGATCGAACAGCTGGTGGAGCGGATCCGCGGGCTGGAGGCCGACCTCGACAGCCTGCGCAAGCTCGTCGACCGCGACGGCCTCCACGGTGAGGAACGGCCCTGACCCGCGGGCAGGCCTGGTCACTGCTCACCGAGTTCACCCGGGGCGACGGCCTGCGCAAGCACGCCCACGCCGTCGAGACTTCGATGCGCGCCTACGCCGCCCGCTTCGGCGAGGACTCCGAGCGCTGGGGCATCGCCGGCATGCTCCACGACTTCGACTACGAGATGCACCCGCGCGCGCCCCAGCATCCGGTGAAGGGCGCCGAGATCCTCCTGGCTCGCGGCGTCGAGCGCGAGGTCGTCTACGCCATCCTCGCCCACGCCGACTACTCCGGCATGCCGCGCGTCTCCCGCCTGGACAAGGCCCTCTACGCCTGCGACGAGCTGACCGGCTTCGTCCACGCCTGCGCGCTGGTGCGGCCGGGCAAGGTGATCACGGGCCTCGAGGCCGCCTCGGTGCGTAAGAAGCTCAAGGACAAGGGGTTTGCCCGCACCGTGAACCGCGACGACGTCTACCGAGGCGCTGCCGAGCTGGGCGTGGACCTCGACGCTCACATCGCCTTCGTCGTCGAGGCGCTGGCCACGGTCGCCCCCGAGATCGGCCTCGCGCGGGCCTGAGCGTGGCGCGCGGCCGTGCGCGCATCGGCATGATGGCCGCTGCAGACGCGGCCTTGCGTGATGGAGAGGACTTCTCATGTGTCGAAACATCAAGACTCTGCACAACTTCAAGCCACCGGCCACGGATGAAGAGATCCGGGCGTCATCCTTGCAGTTCGTCCGGAAGCTGAGCGGGTTCGCGCGGCCCTCCCGGGCCAACGAACCCGCGTTCGCGCTGGCCGTGGATCAGGTGGCGCAGGCGGCACGGAGCCTGCTGGATTCTCTCGTGACGAACGCTCCGCCTCGGGATCGCGGAGTCGAAGCGGTGAAGGCCCGCGCCCGGGCAGCGGTCCGCTTTCGCGCTCCCGGTGCGAGCCACGCCCCCTGAGCGACGATCGGATCAACCGGCGCGCCATGTCCCGCGCGATCGCCCACATCGACATGGACGCGTTCTACGCGTCCGTCGAGCAGCGCGACCGGCCCGAGCTGCGAGGTCTTCCCGTCATCGTCGGCGCCGATCCCCGGGGCCGCGGGGTGGTGTCGGCGGCCTCCTACGAGGCGCGCGTCCACGGCGTGCACTCCGCGATGCCGATCTCGAAGGCCTACCGGCTCTGCCCGCAGGGCGTCTACCTGCCGGTGGACATGACGAAGTACGCCGGCGTCTCGCGGGAGATCATGGCGATCCTCGGCGACTTCTCGCCACTGGTGGAGCCGGTGTCGGTGGACGAGGCGTTCGTGGACCTGACCGGGACGCAGACGCTGTGGGGTCCGCCGGCCGAGGCCGTGCGCCGGATCAAGGCGCGGATCCGCGCGGAGACCGGGTTGACGGCCTCGGCGGGCCTGGCCTCGAACAAGTTCGTGGCCAAGGTGGGCTCCGACCTCGAGAAGCCGGACGGGCTGGTCGTGGTGCCGCCCGGCGAGGAGGCCGCCTTCCTGGCGCCGCTGCCGATCGAGCGGCTGTGGGGGGTCGGCAAGGCCACGGCCAGGGAGCTGGCCGCACTGGGCGTCACGACGATCGGCCAGCTTCAGGCGCTCTCACCCGGCGTGCTCGCCGCGCGCTTGGGCCCGCACGGGCCCGACCTCCGGGCGCTCGCGGTCGGTCGTGACGCGCGGCCCGTCGAGCCGTTCTCGCCGCCCAAGTCGATGGGCGCCGAGGAGACGTTCGAGCGGGACTGCCGGGACGTCGCGCGGCTGGAGGACACGCTGCGCGGCCAGGCCGAGCGGGTGGCGCGCGAGATGCGCGCCGAGGGGCTGGCGGCGTGCCGCGTGACGCTCAAGCTGCGGTGGGCGGACTTCCGCACGCTCACGCGCAGCCACACGGGCGATCCCACCCAGGACGGGCTCGAGATCTACCGGCGCGCCGCCGCCCTGCTCGCGCGCGAGCGCTTGATCCAGCCCGTCCGCCTCATCGGAGTGTCAGCCTCGACCTTCAGGCCGGAGGCGCGGGGTCAGCTCCCACTGCTCGATCCCGCCGCCGTGCGGCGGGAGCGGCTGGCCCGCGCCGTGGACCGCATCACGGGACGCTTCGGCCGCTCGGCCATCCTGCCCGCCCGTCTCATCGACCGTCCCGAGTAACGCGCCGCGCGTTGGGAACAGCGCGGGAGCGGTATATAATCCGCGCCACCATCGCGCGACTGAGGGATCATTCAGCCGCCAGCAAGTTCCGGGCACACCCGCTGAGGAGGACGCACGGCATGAGGACCAAAGCACTCGCGCTCATCACGGCGCTGACCCTGGCGGTGGTGCCGCCGGCGTTCGCCCAGACCAGGGTGCCCGGTGTCACCGACACCGAGGTCACCGTCGGCCTCAGCATGCCGCTCTCGGGCGTCGCGGCGGCCTGGAGCAACACGGGCGTCGCCATGGAAGCCTGGGCCAGGCACGTCAACGAGCAGGGCGGGATCCACGGCCGCAAGCTCAAGGTCGTCATGAAGGACGACGGCTACAACCCGGGGCGGGCCGTCGCTAACATCCAGGAGATGCAGAACGACGTGTTCATGAACGTCGGCCTGCTCGGCTCCGCCATCCTCAACGCGGCCAAGGACAAGGTGGCCGAGGCCAGGCTGCTGACGATCAATCCCTACGGCAACCCGGCCATCTGGGCCAAGCAGCCGAAGGACAAGCTCCGGTACGTTTTCGTCAACTACACCGACTACAACGACGAGGGCGAGTTCCTGGTCACCTTCGCGGCCACCAAGCTGGGCGCCAAGAAGGTGGCGGTCTTCCACCAGAACGACGAGTACGGCAAGGGAGGGCTGGAGGGCGTCACCCGCGGCCTCAAGGCCCTGGGCGGTAAGGCGACGCTGGCCGCCGCGGTCTCCTACGAGATCACCGACCGCGAGCTGGGCACGCACGCGCTCAAGCTGAAGGACTCCGGCGCCGACACGGTGATCCTCTACCCGACGATCACGCACGGCGCCAACGTGATCAAGGAGATGGCCAAGGCCGGCTACCGGCCCAAGCTGGTCGCCTCGTTCCCGCTCGGCGACTACCTGATCATGTACCGGCTGCTGGGCGATCTCTGGGAGGGCGCCCACTTCAGCATCCTGTCGGGCGCGGCCGTGGCCGGCGACCCGGCGGGCAAGAAGGTGCTCGACGTCCTCACCAAGCAGGAGCCCAAGCTGGTCGGCAAGGAGAACACCGCGCTGGCCGGCGTCACGGCAATGATCCTGGCCGTGGAGGGCCTGAACCGGGCCGGCAAGAACCTGACGCGCGACTCGTACGTGGAGGCGATGGAAGGCCTCAAGGGGTTCACCGCCCAGGGGCTCACCCCGCCGATCACGTTCGGACCCAACCGGCGGCATGGCCTCAACGCGCTACGGCTGCTGCGGGCGGTCAAGGCGGCGGACAGCTCCTACGCGGAGGTGGTCCCACCCCAGATCTTCCAGCCGCATTTTTGAGTCGGAGGGGCCTCGACGGCCCCCTCCGATGCCTCCCCCGGGAGGATGGCGGCGGCAAGCCGGCGCTCGAAAGCGGTCTGCAAATGGACGGCGTGCGACGCGATGGGTGATCTGCTGGAGGTGCGCAAGCTCTCGCTGCAGTTTGGGGGGATCCAGGCGCTGCAGGAGGTGTCCGTCTCGGTCGCGGAGGGTGAGACGTGCGCGGTGATCGGGCCGAACGGCTCGGGGAAGACGTCGCTCTTCAACTGCATCACCGGGATCTACCAGCCCACGTCGGGATCGATCACGTTCCGCGATGAGGGGATGCTCGGGCGCTCGCCCGACTCGGTGGCCGCGCTCGGCATCGCGCGCACGTTCCAGAACCTCCGGCTCTTCCACAACATGACGGTCCTGGACAACCTCATGGTGGGACGGCATCGGCACTTCGAGCGGAGCTTCCTGGCGGTCGTGCTGCGAGGGCGCGCCGAGGAGATCCGCCACCGCCGCCGGTGCGAGGAGATCATCGAGTTCCTCGACCTGGAGCCGGTCCGCAAGACGCGGGTCGCCGACTGCCCGTACGGCGTCCAGAAGCGGGTGGAGCTGGGCAGGGCGCTGGCCACCGAGCCGGGGCTGCTGCTGCTCGACGAGCCGGTGTCGGGGCTGACCCAGGAGGAGAAGGAGGAGTTCTCCTACTGGATCCACGAGATCCGCGGGCGCTTCGCGATCACCGTGCTGCTGGTCGAGCACGATCTGCGCGTGGCCTCCCGCCTGGCCAGCCGCATGGTGGCGCTCGATCACGGCGTGAAGATCGCCGAGGGCACCCCGGCCGAGGTCCAGCGCCACCCCGACGTCATCAGGGCCTACCTCGGCGAGTAGGCATGGCACTTCTCGAGATCACCTCGATCGAGACCCTCTACTTCGACCGGATCTACGCCTTGTTCGGCGTCTCACTCGAGGTGCAGGAGGGCGGGATCTTCACCGTGCTGGGACCGAACGGGGCGGGCAAGACGACACTGCTGCGCACGATCGCCGGCCTCCTGCGCGACCAGCCCAAGAAGGGCGAGATCCGGTTCGCGGGCCGGCGCATCGACGGCTGGCAGCCCGAGGCCATCGCGCGCCTGGGGGTCGTCTACGTTCCGGAGGACCGGGGGCTGTTCAAGGAGCTGACCGTGGCCGAGAACCTCGAGCTGGGCCTGTGGGGCCGCCGCGACCCAGGCGTCCGCGGCGACCTCGACTTCGTCCACGCGATGTTTCCCATCCTGAAAGAGCGGGCGCGGCAGGAGGCGGAGACGCTGTCGGGTGGCGAGCAGCAGATGCTCGCGCTGGGCCGGGCGATGCTGCGGCGGCCGCGCCTCCTGATGCTGGACGAGCCCTCGCTGGGCCTGGCCCCACGCATCGCCCGGACCGTCTACGAGGCGCTGGGCGCGATCAGCAAGACGGGCACCACGATCCTGCTCGTCGAGCAGAACGCCCGGCTGGCGCTGAGCGTGGCTCAGCGCGGCGCGATCCTCGAGGCCGGGCGCGTCGTGCTGGAAGGGACCGCCGACGAGCTGCAGGCCAACGACGACGTCCGCGAGGTCTATCTCGGCGTCGGCGGCGCCGAGACGCCCGCCCGGGGCTGGCGGCTCTATCGCAAGCGGAGGAGATGGTGATGGACACGCTGGCGCCCACGCTGCCCGCGATGCTGGCCCGCCAGGCCGCCACCCGCGGCGACCGGCTGGCCCTGCGGTACAAGGCGCACGGGATCTGGCACCGCGTGACGTGGCGCGCGTACGCGGACGCCGTCGACACGGTCGCCGCTGCGCTCCTGGCCTTCGGGCTGGGGCCGCAGGACAACGTCGCGGTCATCGGGGACAACCGGCCGGAGTGGCTCTACTGCCACCTCGGGATCCAGACCGCCGGCGGGGTGACGGTGGGGGTCTATCCGACCTCGGCGCCCGAGCAGATCCGCTACCTGCTCAACCACTCGGAGGCCCGGCTGATCTTCGTCGAGAACGAGGAGCAGCTCGACAAGGTGTTGACGATCGCCGGCGAGACCCGCCTCGAGCGCCTGGTGGTGTGGGACGCCAAGGGGTTGTGGGGGTTCACCGACGATCGGGTGACGTTCTTCGAGGATTTCCTCAAGCAGGGCCTGGCTTTCGCCGAGCGCCACCCGATCGCCGTCGCCGCCCGGCGCGACGCCGTCGCCCCCGACGATACGGCGATGATCATCTACACCTCGGGCACCACCGGGCCCCCCAAGGGCGCCATGCTGTCGCACCGCTCGATCATGTGGGGCATCGGCGCCGGCGCCATGGTCAACCCGGTCGGGCCGGACGACGAGGTGATCTCGTACCTGCCGTTCGCCCACGTCTACGAGAACCTGGTCTCGGTGTTCGGGGCCATCGGCAACGGCTATGTCGTCAACTTCGTGGAGAGCCTGGACACGCTCTTTCAGAACCTGCGCGAGGTGTCGCCCACCTACTTCGGCTCCGTCCCCCGCATCTGGGAGAAGCTGGCCTCCACCGTCGAGCTGCGCATGGCCGACTCCACCCGGGTAAAGCGCGCCGCCCATCGCGCCGCGGTCGGGATCGGGCGCCGGTGGGTGCGAGCGCGCTTCGGCGGCGGCGGCATTCCCGCCTCGCTGGCCCTGGCCTACCGGCTCGCGTACTGGAGCGTGCTGCTGCCGCTCAAGCGCCGGCTCGGCTTCGACCGGATCCGCCTGGCCGTCTGCGGCGCCGCGCCGGCCTCGCCCGAGCTGTTCGACTTCTACTGGGCGCTCGGCATCCCGCTGGTCGAGGGGTACGGATTGACGGAGTCCACCGGCGTCATCTCGGTCCAGCGCGTGGCCGCCCCGCGATTGGGGACGGTGGGCGAGCCGTTGCCGGGTATCGAGGTGCGGCTGGAGGCCGACGGCGAGATCCTCACGCGCGGGCCCCACGTGTTCAAGGGCTACTTCAAGGACCCCGAGCTGACGGCGCAGACGATCGACGGCGAGGGCTGGCTGCACACCGGCGACGTCGGGGCGTGGGACGGCACCCACCTCAAGATCCTCGACCGCAAGAAGGACATCATCATCACCGCCGGCGGCAAGAACATCACGCCGGCCTACATCGAGAACAAGCTGAAGTTCAGCCCCTATATCCAGGACGCCGTGGTGATCGGCGACGGGCGCCGCTACCTCGCCGCGCTGATCCTCATCGACGAGGACAACGTCACCAAGTTCGCCCAGGACCACCGCATCCCGTTCACGACCTTCCAGGACCTCACCCAAAATCCAGGGGTCGTGCGGCTGATCGGCGACGAGGTGGACAAGGTCAACCGGACGCTCTCGCAGGTGGAGACGATCAAGAAGTTCGCCCTGCTGCCGCGACGCTTCTACGAGGAGGAGGGCGACGTGACGCCCACCAAGAAGGTCAAGCGGCGGGCCCTGGAGGCCCGCTACGCCGACCTGATCGCCTCGCTGTACTGAGGGAGCCGGTGGACCTCGTCGAGTCGTATCGCGACGACCTGAGATTCGCGCGCAAGCCGGTCACGCGCGGGCTGCTCACGCTGCTGCTGGCGGCGCTGGCCGTGTTCCCGTGGGTGGCGCCGGACTACATGGTGTTCCTGGCCACCCTGGTCGCCCTCTACTCGATCGGCGTCATGGGTCAGAACATCCTCATCGGCTACACGGGCCAGATCTCGTTCGGCCAGGCCGGCTTCCTCGCCATCGGCGCCTTCACCTTCGGGCATCTGCGGATCTGGGGGGCGCCCTTCCCGCTCGCGCTGCTGGGGGCCGGCCTGCTGGCCGCGGTCGCCGGCGTGGTGGTCGGCTTCCCCTCGCTCCGGCTCAAGGGGCCGTATCTGTCGATCGCCACACTCGGCTTCGGCGTCGCCGTGTACCAGGTCTTCGTCAACTACGAAGCACTCTCGGGCGGCCGCTCGGGGCTGGCCATCGCCAAGCTGACGCCGATGTTCGGCCTGTCGAAGCTCCGCTGGGAGTACTACGTCTACGTGCTGCTGCTGGCCGCCTTCACCCTGGTCACGGCCAACCTGGTCTCGTCCTACGTGGGGCGCGCCTTCATCGCCATCCGCGACTCCGACATCGCAGCCGAGGTCAACGGCGTGAACCTCACGCGCTACAAGCTGCTGGCATTCGCCGTCTCCTCCTTCTACACGGGCGTGCACGGCGCCCTCTACGCGCAGGTGCTCGGGCACATCGAGCCCCAGATCTTCAACGTGCTGGAATCCATCACCCTGTTCGTGGCGGTCATCATCGGCGGGCTGGCCTCCATCGAGGGCTCGATCCTGGGCGCCGCCTTCGTGCTGATCGTGCCCAAGGTCTTCTCCGAGTTCCGCGAGATGGTGCCGGTGGTCTACGGCGTGGCGATCCTGCTCGTGCTGATCTTCGAGCCCCTCGGACTGTTCGGGCGATGGCTGAAGACACGCCTCTACTTCCAGCTCTGGCCCTTCCGCTAGCCGGTCGCCGATAATGGCGACCGGCGCGCGTGCCGGGGGGCGGCGAGCGCGGGCGGAGGGTTCGTGATGGAGAGGTGGCTGCAGTATGGGTTGACGGGGTTGTCGGCGGGGAGCTTGTACGCGATGGTGGCGCTGGGGATCGTGCTGATCTACCGGTCCACGCGGGTGCTGAACTTCGCCCATGGCGACGTCGCCACGGTGGCCACGTTCGTGGCGTTCACGCTGCTCTCGCGCGGGTTCTCCTTCCCGGTCGCCCTGCTCGGCAGCCTGGCGACCGGCGCGGTCGTCGGGACCGGGTTCTACTTCGTGGTCCTCGTCCGGGCCCAGCGGCGCGGCGCCAACCTGCTCGGCATGGTGATCCTCACCCTCGGCCTGGCCCTGATGATCCAGGGCGTGGTGGTCTACCTGTGGGGCGCCGAGCCGGTCTCGCTGCCGTTCCCCATCTCCGACACGAAGACGTACGCGCTGGGCGGCGTGGTCGTGAGCCAGCTGTCGCTGGCCACGATGGCGGCCGGGGTTGCCGGCTCGCTGCTGCTGTACCTGCTCGTGCAGAAGACGCGCCTGGGCCTGGCCATGCGCGCGACCTCCGAGAACGTCATGGCCGCCCAGACGCTCGGGATCCCGACCCGGCGGGTCCTGGGCGTGTCGTGGGCGGCGGCGTCCGCGCTCGGGGTGGTGGCGGGGATCTTCCTGGCTCCCGCGCTGCTGCTCGACCCCTTCTTCATGCTGGATCCCTTCCTCAAAGGCTTCGCCGCCGCGGTGCTGGGCGGTTTGAACAGCCTGCCCGGGGCCGTGGTCGGCGCGCTGCTCCTGGGCGTGGCGGAGTCCTGGACCGGTGCCTACCTGACCATCCAGTTCAAGAACACGCTCGCCTTCGTGATCATCATCCTGGTGCTGCTCGTCCGTCCTGAAGGTCTGCTGGGCAAGGAATTCAAGGAGCGGGTGTAGCCGGGCGGCCGGGACGTCAGACGAAGATGGCGGCGACGTCGATCGGGTCGTCCGGGAACGCCAGCGTGGCGACGGCGTCGCCGGCGACCGCCTGCCGGTGCTCCCGATATCGAGGGCCGGAAGGCGAGCGGTACACGTGGACGGTGTCGGAGTTCGCGTCGACGACCCAGTATTCCCCGATGCCGGCCAGCGCGTAGAGGGCGAGCTTGACGGTCCGGTCGTATTCGAGCGAGGTGTCCGCGACCTCGATGACGAGCAGGACGTCGTGCGTCGTGGCGCCGGCGCGCCGGTAGGAGCGAGCGCGGAGCAGTGCCAGGTCGGGCTGGGGCAGGGACCGCGGGGGCACGCGAATGGGGCCCTGAACGCGCACCCGAGCCCGATCGCCGGCGAGCCTCACGAACACGTGCGTCAGGTTCGTCACGAGCGCCGCGTGCGGATCACCGATCGGGCTCATCTCGACGATCTCGCCCTCGATGAGCTCGACCCGGTCGTCCTGCTTGAGGATGCCCGTCTCCACCATGCGCTCGTACTCCTCGATGGTGAAGCGCCGCCGTGGTCGTTCGACGCGGGCTGCCATGCCGAACCTCCGCCGCCAGTATACGCGGGACCCATGCCGATGCCGGGAGGCTACGCCGCTCGTGAGGCGCCCCGAAAAGACGCGGGATGGATACACCGTTGCCCGCGTCCCGCGCATCGTTTAAACTCACTGAACAGCAATTCATTCGACGGTTGGAGAGACCCTGATGGAACGCCCGATCGCTTACGACAAGCTCGCGCGCGAGGACCGCTTCGTGCGGATGCGCACGCGCGACGTCGGCGCCCTGAAGATCGAGCAGGGGCTGCCGCCGTTTCCCGACCTGACCAGCCGCGAGTCGATGCGCGACCGCGTGCACGGCATCCTGGTCGGCGAGCTGCAAGCGATGGAGGGCGCCGGGCGCACGGTCTGCGACTTCCCCGACGCCCCGTGGGAGTTCACCATGGACATGGCCCGCCAGGTCTGGGACGAGTCGCGCCACGTGGAGACGTACCTGGGTCTGCTCGACCACCTCGGCGGGCGCGTCGGCGAGTTCCCGGAGACGACGCTGCTCTGGCGGTGCGCGTGCGCGGAGGACGCCGCCGCCCGTGTGGCCGGCGTCAACCGCGGCCTCGAAGGCCTGGCCTGCGACGTCTTCAACCAGCTCATCCACATCGCCCGGAAGATCGGCGACCCCGTCATCGAGCGCTCGGTGGACTACGTGCTGGCCGACGAGATCACCCACGTCCGCATGGGCTCGCGCTGGCTCAACGAGCTGACCAGGGGCGAGCCGGAGCGGCGGCGGCGGGCCGTCGAGTTCCAGGACTCCATCGACGAGCGCTTCAACCTCGGGGGTCAGCGCCGGGACGGGCACCACGACGACGTGCCGATCTCGATCGCCAAGGACGCTCGGCGGCTGGCGGGATTCACCGAAGAGGAGATCGAGCGGCTCGTCAAGAGCACGCAGCGCTCCCAGGTGTACTAGCTGGCTGCCCACCCGCTCGCCGGCCACTTCTCCGTCGACCTCGCCGCCAGGCGTATCCGCCACTACCGCTACATCGAGGAGCGGATGATGCGCGTGCTCGGAGGCTGGATCGCGCTCACGCCCGAGCTCCCCGCCAAGCTCCTGTTCGGCCGGCACGTCTGGGACTGCGCGCAGCACGCCGACCTCTGGGGCCGCCGCCTGCCCGAGCTGCGCGCGCCCGCCCAGCAGTCGGAGCCGGCCGGTCCCGCCGTGGTGGCGTGGCTGGATCTCATGGAGACGGCCGAGGCGCCCGGCCAGACGGTCGAGCGGGTGACGGCGATTTACCGGGTGCTCAAGCCTCACCTGGCGACCGTCTACGAGCGCCATCTGGCCGTGGCCAACCCCGTGTACGAGCCGCCCACGCGTCGCATCCTGACCCGCGCGATCGACGAGGAGCGCCGCCACGGGGCCGCCGGCGCCGTCGTGCTCGACCGGCTGACCGCGGGCGACCGCGCGCTGGCCGAGCGCGCGCACGCCTGGGAGCGGCGGCTGCTCGAGGCGCTCGAGGCCGCCGGCGGCGTGACCGGTGACGTCGCGCCACCGCTGATCTCGCCGGCGGCCGTCGCGCCCGCCGCCGCCGTCGTCGCCCAGGATCTGGTACCACCGCCGGCGCCGTTCGAGCCGCGAGCCGCGCTGGGCGAGCTCGCCGCGCCGCTGGAGGCCCACCTTCGGGCGCTGGCGCGCGCAGACGTCGACGCCGTGCGCCGGGAGGTGGCCGCCGGCGCCGGGCCGGAGGTGGCCGGCGCCTACGCGGCGCTGCCGGGGCCGTTCGAGCGGGCCGAGGTCGTCGGCTGCGCGCGCATCGGCGTGCAGCGTGTGGTCAAGCTGCGGCTGCAGGGGCCGCGCGGTCGCGTGCTGCTGCAGGAGCGCTGGCTGCCGTCGGCGGACGGCTGGCGCCTCGCGGCGGTCGAGGTCACGGGCACCGAGCCGGCGCCGTAGTGTTCCGCGCCGTCCTCGTCGCCAACCGCGGCGAGATCGCCCGCCGCGTCTTCCGCGCCTGCCGCCGGCTCGGCGTCGGTACCGTCGCCGTGTACTCCGAGGCGGACCGCGGCGCCCCTCACGTGCGCGAGGCCGACCGCAGCGTGCTGGTGGGGCCCCCGCCGGCGCGCGAGAGCTACCTGGACGTCGAGCGCCTCCTGGCAGCCGCGCGCGAGAGCGGCGCCGACGCCGTGCACCCGGGCTACGGGTTCCTCTCCGAGAACTGGCGCTTCGCCGAGGCCTGCGCCCGGGCGGGGCTGGCGTTCATCGGCCCGACCGCCGAGGCGATCCGCGCGATGGGAGACAAGGCCGAGGCGCGCCGGATCATGGCCGGCGCCGGCGTCCCGACGGTGCCGGGCAGCCCGGGCCCCCTTGCCGACGCCACGGAGGCGGAGGCGCAGGCCGCGGGCATCGGCTTTCCGCTGATCCTCAAGGCGGCGGGGGGCGGCGGGGGCATCGGGCTGGCGCGGGTCGAGCGCGCCGCCGATCTTCCTGCGGCCTTCGCCACCGCCACCCGCCGGACCCGGTCGGCATTCGGCAACGCGGCGGTCTACCTGGAGCGCTACCTGGAGCGGCCCCGTCACGTCGAGGTGCAGGTCTTCGGCGACGCGCACGGATCCGTCGTGCACCTGCACGAGCGCGAGTGCTCGATCCAGCGCCGCCACCAGAAGCTCATCGAGGAATCGCCGGCGCCCGGGCTCGACCCGGCGACCAAGCGCGGGCTCGTCGAGGCCGCGGTGGCCGGTGCCCGCGCCATCGGCTACGTCAACGCGGGCACGCTGGAGTTCCTGGTCGACGCCGCCGGCCGGTTCTACTTCATCGAGATGAACACCCGCATCCAGGTGGAGCATCCGGTGACCGAGGAGGTGACGGGCCTCGACCTCGTGGTCGAGCAGCTGCGGGTGGCCGCCGGCGAGCGGCTGGCGTGGCGTCAGGAGGCCATCGTCCAGCGCGGGGCGGCGGTGGAGTGTCGGGTGTACGCGGAGGATCCGGACAAGAACTTCCTGCCGTCGCCGGGCACGCTCGCGCGGCTGGACCTGCCGGGCGGCGAGGGGATGCGTGTCGAGTCCGGCGTGGAGGCGGGCGGCGTCGTGTCCGTCCACTACGACCCGCTGCTGTTCAAGCTGGTCGCCCACGGCGGCGGGCGCGCCGAGGCGCTGGCGCGGATGCGGGCCGGGCTGGACGCGACGGTGGTGGAGGGCGTCCGCACGACGATCCCATTCTTGAGGCGGGCGCTCGACCACCCCGACGTCCGCCGCGGCGCGCTGCACACGCAGATGGTGGACCAGGGCGCCTTCCGCTAAACTCTCGGCTCGACAAGGAGCGTTCCCACATGCCGGAGGAGATCAAGGCTCACATCACGGGCGTCGTCTTCCAGATCCCCACCCGGCAGGGCGACCGGGTCGGGGCGGGCGATCCCGTCATCGTGCTCGAGTCGATGAAGATGGAGATCCCGGTCGAGGCGCCGCGGGCGGGCGTGGTCAAGGAGATCCGGGTCCAGGAGGGCCAGACCGTGCAGGAGGGCGACACCGTCGCCGTCCTGGACTGAGGAGCCGCCGATGAGCACGGCGATGGTGCGCGACCTGTACGTCTATCACCGCTGGGCCAACCGCGCGCTGTTCGACGTGGCCGCCGCGCTGGGCGAGGAGGCGTGCGGACGGGAGGCCGGCACGCACTTCAGCGTGCCCACGCTCGCCCGGATGTTCGCGCACGTCTACGGCGCCGACGCGGTCTGGCTCAACCGCTGGAAAAGCGCGCCGCCCTCGGTCCCGCCGTATCCCGCGCTGGCCTCCATGGCCGAGGTGCGCGCGCGGTGGGACCCGGTCGAGGCCGAGCAGCGGGCGTTCGTGGACGGGCTGAAGGACGCCGATCTGGAGCGCGTGGTCGAGTACAAGAACACCCAGGGCCGGGCGTTCCGGGCGCCGCTCGGCGTCCTGCTCCAGCACGTCGCCAACCACGCGACGCACCATCGCAGCGAGATCGCCACGATGCTCACGCTGGTCAGTGGCTCGCCGCCCGACACGGGCATCAGCACCTGGGAGCTCATCCGGACCGGCCAGCAGCGCTGACGATGGACATGAAGGCGCACGCCGAGGACCTCGCCCGGCGGCGCGCCCGCGCGCGCGGGATGGGCGGGGCCGAGGCGGTCGCCCGCCAGCACGCGGCGGGCAAGCTCACGGCCCGCGAGCGGATCGCGCGGCTGTTCGACGAGGACACCTTTACCGAGATCGGCGTCCACGCCACCCACGCCGGCATCGCGCCCGACCTCGCCGGGCGCGAGACGCCCGCCGACGGCGTGGTGACCGGCTTTGGCAAGGTCGACGGCCGACTGGCCGCGGTGATCGCCTACGACTTCACGGTGATGGCCGGCTCGATGGGCCGCACCGCCGAGACCAAGTGCAACCGCGCCCGCGAGCTCGCCTACACCAAGCGCATCCCGATGATCTGGCTGATCGACTCCGCCGGCGCCCGCATCCAGGAGGCGATCGGCTCGCGCTGGTTCGCGGGCGCCGGCCAGCTCTTCCGGGAGGAGTCGATCTGGTCCGGCGTGGTGCCGCAGGTGGCGGCGATGATGGGCCCCGGCGCCGCCGGCACCGCCTACATCCCCGCGCTCGCCGACTTCGTGCCGATGGTGAAGGGGACCAGCCACATGGCCCTGGGCGGCCCCCCGCTGGTGAAGGCGGTGGTGGGCGAGGACGTCACGGCCGAGGAGCTGGGCGGCTCGAAGGTCCACTGCGAGATCTCCGGCGTCGGCGACCTGGAAGTCGAGGACGACGACGCGTGCATCGCGGTCATCAAGGAGTACCTGTCCTACTTTCCCTCCCACAACCAGGCGTCGCCGCCGGTCATCGCCTGCGACGATCCGGTGGACCGCCGCGACGACGCGCTGCTGAGCCTCCTGCCCGACAGCCCCCGGCGGGCCTACGACGTCGGGAAGGTGATCCGCGCCGTCGTGGACCACGGCCGGATGCTCGAGCTCAAGCCGGGCTGGGCCCGGAACATCGTCACCGCGCTGGCCCGCCTCGACGGCCACCCGGTCGGCGTCGTGGCCAACCAGCCGATGGTCCTGGGCGGCGCCCTGGATCTCGACGCCGCCGACAAGGCCGCCCGCTTCATCATGCTCTGCGACGCCTTCGGCCTCCCGCTCGTCTTCCTCCAGGACGTCCCCGGCTTCATGGTGGGCAGCAAGGTCGAGCGCGCCGGCATCATCCGCCACGGGGCCAAGATGCTCTACGCGGTCAGCGAGGCCACGGTGCCCAAGCTGACCGTCGTCATGCGCAAGGCCTACGGGGCGGGGTACTTCGTCATGTGCGGGCGGGCGTACGAGCCCGATCTGATCGTGGCGTGGCCGACGGCGGAGATCAGCGTGATGGGTCCGGAAGGGGGGACGAACATCGTCTATCGCAAGGAGATCGCCGCCGCCGACGATCCAGACGCCGAGCGCGCCCGCCGCGTCGAAGACTTCCGCGCGCTGATCTCGCCGTACATCGCGGCCGGTGCGGCGCTGGTCGACGACGTCATCGACCCCCGGGATACCCGCCCCACCCTCGTCCGCGCCCTCGAGATGGCCAGGACCAAGCGCGTGGACCGGCCGTGGCGCAAGCACGGCGTCATGCCGGTGTAGGCGACGAGCGACCCCACGACGTGAGCGTTTCCTCCGCCGGCGACGGCGTCGGCTGGCTGGCGGTCCCGGGCGTGTTGCGCGAGCCCGACTATCGCCGGCTGTGGGCCTCCGGCCTCTTCGTCAATGTCGCCCGCTGGATGGACCTGGTGACGCTGGGGTGGCTGGCGCTGGAGCTGACGGGCTCGCCGTTCATGGTCGGAGTGGCCGCCTTCGCCCGCTCGGCACCCCTGATGGTCGTCGGCCCCTTCGCCGGAATCGTCGCCGACCGGATGCCGCGCGGCGGCGTCCTGGTCGTCGCGCAGGCGACCGGGGTCGCGACGGCGCTCGCGCTGGCGGCGCTGTTCGGCACCGGCCGCGGCGGCTACCGGACACTGGTCGCGCTCGAGGTCGTGTTCGGACTGGTGTGGGCGCTCGACTTCCCGGCTCGGAGGACCTCGCTGTACGCCCTGCTCGGGGCCTCGCGCGTGGCCCAGGCCGTGTCGCTGGAGACCGTGTCGATGCAGATCGCCAAGATCCTCGGGCCGCTCGCCGCTGGATTCTGCCTGGCCCGCCTGGGCCCGGAGGCGAGCTTCGCGCTGATGGCGGCGACCTACGCGGGTGGCCTCGCGGCGTCGAGCGGCCTCCACCGGCGGCTCGGCGGCCCCGCCGGCACGACGGCGCCGACGGTGGCCGCGAGCATGCGGGCGGGGCTCCGGGCGGCCTGGGCGAGTCCGACCGTGCGCGCGGTCCTGCTCGTCACGGTCGCGATGAACACGCTGTTCTTCCCCTACCAGCACATGCTGCCGGTCTTCGCCCGCGACGTGCTGGCGGTGGGACCGGTGGCGCTCGGGGGTCTCGTCGCCGCCGACGGCTTCGGCGCTCTGGTCGGCGCGCTGGTGATCGCCTCGCGCCGCGGCCAGCTTCCCCACCGCGCGATCTTTGGTGGGGCGGTGCTCCTGGCGCCGGTGCTGCTGGTGGGGCTGGCCGGACTGCGCTGGTTTCCCGCGTGCGTCGTGCTGCTGGTCCTGATCGGGGCGGCCGAGTCCGGGTTCGCGGCGATGCAGAGCACCCTCGTGCTGCTCGCGGCGCCCGACCGGGTGCGCGGCGGGGCGATGGGCATCCTCTCGGCGTGTATCGGCACCCAGCCGCTCGGTACGCTGGCCATCGGCGTCCTGGCCGCCGGCGCCGGCGCGCCGGCGGCCTTCGCCGTGAACGCCGCCACCGCGCTGCTCGTCATCGTGCCGCTGGCGTGGCCGCTGGTGCGCGGGCGCCCGGACTGACGCCGCCGGCACTCCGATCCTTGCCGATCGTCAGGCACTCTTCTATGCTCGGGGCCGGAGTTGCTGGTCCCGTGACGTGAACGGGAGGACCGCACGGCGAAGTCGCAGGCCGGGCCCGCGAAGAGGGTGCAAAGGGCGGCCCGATGCCCCTGAAGGGCGCGAGGTCAGCAGCCCATCCGCCGAGGCCGGATCCCGGAGCCCGCCGGCGCGAGCGGCCCGGAGTAACCGAGGATGCCCAGCTGGCGAGCGCGCGGCCTGACGCTGGCGATCCGGATGCTCATGCGTCGCGCCGACTGGGGCGATCCGCCGACGCTGGTGCGACGGGCTCGTCGCCTCTTCGGGGCCCCGAATCCGCTCCAGTGGCTTCGCACGCGCGGAGTTCGAATCCGGCCCGTCAGCAAGGGAACTGTGCGCGGAGAGTGGGTTGCCGCCGACCAATCGGACCCAGATCTCGGCGTCGTCCTCTATCTGCACGGCGGGGGGTACGTCGCCGGCTCGCCCGCGACCCATCGCCCGATCACCGCTGCGCTCGCGCGGCTGGCACGACGGCGCGTGTTCAGCCTGGACTACCGGCTCGCTCCCGAGCACCGGTTTCCCGCCGCGCTGGACGACGCTGCGGCCGCCTACCGCTGGCTGCTGGAGCAGGGGACTCCCGCGTCCTCGCTGGTGCTCGCCGGCGACTCCGCCGGCGGCGGCCTCGTGCTCGCCACCCTCCTGAAAGTCCGGGAAGAGGGATGGCCGGCCCCGGCCTGCGCTGCCTGCTTCTCGCCGTGGACCGACCTGGCCGCCACCGGCGAGTCCGCGCGTGAGAACGACGGCCGCTGCGCGATGCTCCGGCCGGACAGCATCAGCGCCTTCGCCCGCCTCTATCTCGGTGACACCCCGCCGCAGCACCCGTACGCCTCCCCGGTCTACGCCGACCTCGGTGGCCTACCGCCACTGCTCCTGCAAGTCGGATCCGACGAGCTTCTGCTCGACGACACCCGCCGCATTCACGCCAAGATCCAGGCCGCCGGCGGCCCCAGCACCCTCCAGATCTTCGACGGCGTCTTCCACGGCTGGCACGTACTCGCCCCTCTCCTCCCCGAATCCCGCCAAGCCCTCCACCAAGCCGCCCACTTCCTCAACACCCCCCACGCCCCACCCACAAGGCCAGGTCGACCGATGCCATCGGCCCAAGCGCCACCCCGTGCAGGGACAAAGTGAGCGTTTCACGAGACCTCGCGGGCAGGCCCGTGGCGGGCGGCCCCCCGGGTGGGGTCGCTCGACCCGTTTCCCGCAAGGCAGATTTCACCCCGAGCGTTGATGGGGAACCGAGCGCTGTGACGAAGTCCGGCCCCGTGGTCGAGCGACCCCACCCGGGGGGCCGCCCGCCACGGGCCGGCTCGGCTAATTCTCGATGAAGGCGCGGAGATTGCGCCCGCGGAGGGGATGGCGCAGCTTGCGGAGCGCCTTGGCCTCGATCTGCCGGATACGCTCACGCGTGACGGCGAAGCGCTTGCCCACCTCTTCCAGCGTATGCTCGCCCTCTTCGCCGATGCCGAAGCGCAGGCGCAGGATCTCCTTCTCCTTGGGCGAGAGCGTCGCCAGGGCCCGCTCGACCTGGCTGGTGAGGTCCTGGCTCATCAGCGAGTCGTTGGGCGAGCCGGCGCTCTTGTCCTCGAGGAAGTCCCCCAGCTCGGAGTCCTCGCCGATCGGGGTCTCCAGCGACAGCGGCTTGCGCGACGATTCCAGGATCAACCGCACCTTCTTCGCCGGCACACCGGTCCGCTGGGCCAGCTCCTCGGGCGTGGGCTCGCGGCCCATCTCGTTGATCATGTTCCGGTTCACCCGGGAGATGCGGTTGAGCGTCTCCACCATGTGCACCGGGATCCGGATCGTTCGCGAATGGTCGGCAATCGCCCGGGTGATCGCCTGCCGGATCCACCAGGTGGCGTAGGTCGAGAACTTGAACCCGCGCCGGTACTGGAACCGATCCACGGCCTTCATGAGGCCGATGTTGCCCTCCTGGACGAGGTCGAGCAGCGAGAGGTCGCTGCCCAGGTAGCGCTTGGCCACCGAGACGACCAGACGCAGATTGGCCTCCATCAGCTCCCGCTTGGCCTGGCGCACGGTGCGGTCGCTCTCGTCGATCTGCTGGATCAGCTGGATCAGCTGCCGCCTCGGGAGCCCGGCCTCCGCCTCCAGCCGCCTCAGCTCGCGGGTGCCCGCCGTGGTCCGGGACCGGCGCACCTCGTCGGCCATCTCATGCAGTCGCTTGCAGTGACGGCGCACCCGGCCCGCCATGTCGTCGATCAGGGCCGGCTTGAGCGGCATCTCGGCGACCGTCTTCTGGATCGCCTCGCGCTGGGTCGCGATCAACCGCAGTACGTTGGCTCGCGAGGCGGCGGAGCGCCGCCGGTCGTCGAGCGACGCCTCCAGCCGCTGGATCTTGTGCTCGAAACGCCGGATCCGGCTGAAGGCGAGCAGGACGGGCCGGATCTCCTTGGCCTCCAGCTCGCCGCCCTCCGGCAGGACGATGACGTCGTCGGCGGCGATGTCGCCGCGACGGAGCCGGTCGCCCACGTCGAGCAGCACGCTCACGGCCATCGGAATGCCGGCAAGTCCCCGGCGCAGCGCGATCTGGCCGACTTCGATCCTCCGCCCGATCTGCACTTCCTGCTGGGCAGTTAGGAGGGGGACCTTGCCGATCTCCTTCAGATACAGACGGACGGGGTCCTCGCCCTTGGCCGGGAGCGGGGTGAGGACTTCCTCAGAGACAGGCGGCAACTCCTCCTCGGCGTCCTCGGCGAGGACCGGCGCTCCGTGCTCCTCCTCGGTCGCCAGCACCGCCGGGACTGTCTCGGTCGCGTCGATCGTCGTATTCGCGGTCTCTCGGAATGTCATCGTGTCACCGGGCCGATCTTTTTGCCCTTTTGATGAGTCGGAACCACCGATCGTTTCTGTCGAGTGGGTTCAAAAAACAAGCCAACGCTTCCGCGTCCTCCCTAACCGGTTGTAAGGTCTACGGCGCCCTCGAGAGGGCGGCCCGCCGGCCCTGGTGGGATGGGAATTCCGGTTCACCTATTCACCCTTGGGTTCTCCTGTTATGATGGCCGCGCCCGGGAGGTCAATTGGAGGCCGAGGCCAGAGCAGTCGGGTTTGTCGTGCCGGATCAGGCTCGGCCCCTTGTAACAACCGTCACCCCACCGGCGTTCCCCGCAGACGTAGAACGAAGAAGGATGAAGGCAGGAGTGCGTTAGTGTCGGCCGTCACGCCCAGCGCCTCCTACAGCGTGACGGTGCGCCTGTCGATCACCAACCGGCCCGGCATGCTGGGCCGTGTCGCCATGGCGATCGGCGACGCCGGCGGGGACATCGGTGCCGTCGACCTCGTGGAGTCGACGCGCGAGCGCATCGTGCGGGACATCACGATCAACTCCCGGGACAGCGACCACGGCCAGCAGATCGTCAACCGGCTCAAGCGCCTGACCGGCGTGCGGGTCGTCAACACCTCCGATCGCACGTTCCTCATGCACCTCGGCGGCAAGATCGAGGTCAGGAACAAGGTGCCGATCCGGACCCGCGACGACCTGTCGATGGCGTACACGCCGGGGGTGGCGCGGGTATGCATGGCCATCCGGGAGGACCGCCAGAGGGCCTTCGCCCTGACGATCAAGCAGAACACGGTCGCCGTGGTGACCGATGGCACCGCGGTGCTCGGCCTGGGCGACATCGGGCCGGAGGCCGCCCTGCCGGTGATGGAAGGCAAGGCGATGCTGTTCAAGGAGTTCGCCGGCGTCGACGCCTTTCCGATCTGCCTGGCCACCAGGGATCCCGCCAAGATCGTCGAGACCGTCAAGTACCTGGCGCCGGGCTTCGGAGGGATCAATCTCGAAGACATCGCCGCCCCGCGCTGCTTCGAGATCGAGGAGCGGCTGCGCAAGGACCTCGACATCCCGGTCTTCCACGACGACCAGCACGGCACGGCGGTGGTGGTGCTGGCGGCGCTGGTGAACGCGCTGCGCATCGTGAAGAAGCCGCTGCGCTCGCTCCGGGTGGTGGTGACCGGGGTGGGGGCGGCGGGGACGGCGACCATCAAGATCCTCCAGTCGAGCGGCGTGCGCGACATCGTGGGGGTCGACGAGCACGGCGCGCTGCACCGCGGGCGGGCCAAGGGCATGGACTTCATGAAGCGCTGGGTGGCGGCCAGTACCAACCCGCGGCAGGTCAGGGGTGGGCTCGCCGAGGCCATCCACCGCGCCGACGTGTTCATCGGCCTGTCGGTGCCGGGTATCCTCTCGGTGCGCGACGTGAGGACAATGGCGCGAGATCCCATCGTGTTCGCCATGGCCAATCCGGTGCCCGAGATCCAGCCCGAGGAGGCGGAAAAGCACGTGCGGGTCATCGCCACCGGCCGCTCGGATTATCCGAACCAGATCAATAACGTCCTGTGCTTCCCCGGCTTCTTTCGTGGCCTGCTGGACAGCCGGGCCCGCACCGTGAACGACGAGATGAAAGTCGCGGCCGCGCGGGCGCTGGCCGGCTGCGTGGCCCGCAGCGAGCTCAGCGCGGAGTACATCATCCCCAGCGTCTTCAACAAGACGGTCGCCCCGGCGGTGGCCGAGGGCGTGGCCCGGGCGGCCTGGGAGACCGGCGCCGCCCGCCGCCGCCGCCGCTTCGACGTCTCCGTGCTCCAGTGATCCGCTACTCGATCGTCATCCCGGCGTTCAACGAGGCCCATCGCCTGCCGCCCTACCTCGAAGAGGTCGCCGAGTTCTTCGACGGCCGGGGTGAGCCCTACGAGGTGCTCGTGGTGGACGACGGCTCCACCGACGGCACGGTGGCGGCGGTCCGGGCGCTGGCGGAGCGGCATCCCGCCGTGCGGCTGCTCCTGCTGGGGCGCAACCGTGGCAAGGGGGCGGCCGTGCGGGCCGGGATGCTCGCCGCCTCCGGCGCTCTCCGGCTCTTCACCGACGCCGACGGGGCCACTCCGATCACCGAGCTGAAGCGGCTGGAGGCGGCCCTGGCCGCCGGCGCCGACGTCGTGATCGGCTCGCGTGTGCTCGTCGATCCAGCGGTGTCGGTGCGCGCGCGGCCCCATCGGGTGGCGGCCGGCCGGGTCTTCAACTGGCTGGTGGCGCGCCTGGGGCTGCGCGGCGTGGCCGATTCGCAGTGCGGCTTCAAGCTGTTCACGGGCAGCGCCGCCCGGGCGCTGTGCGGCGCGCTCCGGACCGAGGGCTTCGCATTCGACGTGGAGCTGCTGCTGCGGGCGCAGGCGGCCGGCTGCCGCATCGCCGAAGTCGCGGTGAACTGGGCCGATCAGGAGGGCAGCAAGGTCGGAGTGCTCCGAAGCGGGCCCGGGATGCTCGTGCAGATCGTCCGGGCGCGGTGGCGGGTGCGGGGCCGGTGAGCCTCGCCCGGCGGGTGCTGGAGGTCGAGCCGTTCCTGGCCGTCGAGGTGGCCGAGCGGGCCCAGGAGCTCGAGCGCCAGGGCGTCGACGTCGTGCACCTGGGGTACGGGGAGCCCGACTTCGCCCCGCCGGCCGTCGTACGGCAAGCGCTCGAGCGGGCGGTCCGGGACGGTCACATGCGGTACACGCACAGCCTCGGGCTGCTGCCCCTGCGCGAGGCGATCGCCGATCACTACCGGGTGACCTACGGCGTGAAGGTGTCGCCCGAGCAGATCCTGGTCACGCCCGGCACCTCCCCGGCCATGATGCTGCTGTTCGGCGCGCTGCTGGACCCCGGCGACGAGGTCGTCCTGAGCGATCCGTACTACGCGTGCTATCCGAACTTCATCCGGTACGCCGAGGGCGTGCCGGTCTACGTCGACACCACCGAGGAGGACGGCTTCCAGTACCGGCCGGAGGCGATCGCGCCGCACCTGGGCCCGCGCACGCGCGCGCTCGTCGTCAACTCGCCGGCCAACCCCACCGGGGCGGTCCTGGCGCCCGAGCGCATGGCGGCCATCGCGGCGCTGGCGCAGGCGCGCTCGACGTTCGTCGTCGCCGACGAGATCTACCACGGCCTCACCGAGGGCGGCCGCGACCGCTCGGTCCTGGAATTCACCGACCGCGCGTTCGTCCTCAACGGCTTCTCCAAGGCCTTTGCGATGACCGGCTGGCGGCTGGGCTACCTCATCGCCCCGCCCAGCCACGTGCGCGCGCTCCAGCGGCTGGCCGGCAACTTCTTCATCTCGACCAACGAGTTCGTCCAGTGGGCCGGCGTGGCCGCTCTGCGCGAGGCGGCCCACGAGCCGGCCCGCTTCGCCCGCGTCTTCGCCGAGCGGCGCCGTCTCATGATCGACGGGCTGCGGGCCCTCGGCTTCGGCGTGGGGTTCGAGCCGACCGGCGCCTTCTACATCCTGGCCAACGCGCGCCACTTCTCGGGCGACTCCGTGCGCTTTGCCTACGAGATCCTCGACGGCTGCCACGTCGCGGTCACGCCTGGCGTGGCGTTCGGGAAGAACGCCGAGGGCTATCTCCGGTTCTCGTACTCGGCGTCCGCCGAGCGCATCCGGGAGGGCCTGCGCCGGCTCGGCGCCTTCCTCGCGACGCGCCGGTGACGCGTTCGCCGTGCCCGCCCTGAGCGGCATGGACCCGGCGTACCTCGCCGTCCACCTCGAGGAGGACCGGGACCATTGGTGGTTCCGCGGGCGCCGCGCCGTCATCCTGGCCCTGCTCCGGCGCCTGCTCCGGCCCGGCTCCCATCGGCTGCTGGAGCTGGGCTGCGGTAGCGGCAACGTGCTGGAGGCTCTCGCCGAGTTCGGCGAGGCCGTGGGGATGGAAGCCGACGAGACGCTCGCCGCGGCGGGCCGCGCGGCCGGCCTCGACGTCCGCCGCGGCGTCTTGCCTCACGATCGCGTCGTGCCGGCCGGCTGGCCCGACGTCGCGCTGTTCCTCGACGTGCTCGAGCATCTGGACGATGACGCGGCGGCGCTGCGCGCGGTCCACGCGGTACTCGAGCCCGGCGGCGCTCTGATCGTCACCGTGCCGGCCTACCAGTGGCTGTGGAGCGGCCACGACGTGGCGCTCGGCCACCGCCGGCGCTACGGCGCCCCCGCCCTGCGGGCGCTGCTGGCGTCGAGTGGATTCACCGTGACGTACCTGGGCTTCTTCAACACGCTGCTCCTGCCCGCGGTCGTGTTGGCGCGCGGCTGGAAGCGGCTGCGCGGCGGCGGCGGGCACGACCTGGCGCGGCCGCCGACGGCGGTCAACGACGCCCTGGCGCGCCTGTTCGCGCTGGAGGCGGCAATCGTCCCCCGCTGCCGCCTGCCGTTCGGGGCCTCGCTGCTCGCGGTCGGCCGGCGGTGAGCCAGGGCGGGCGGCGTCGCGACTGGGCACTGGTGGGCGCGGGGTTCCTGGCCCTCGCGATGGTGGTGGGTGTCTGGGCGGCGATCGACCGGCGGCCGCCCGAGTGGGACCACGCCAACCACCTGGAGCGCGCCGTGCTCTGCGCGCGCGATCTGCGCACGGGCGACGTCCGCGCCATCCTGGAGCGGTCCTCGTTCTATCCGCCGCTCGTGCCCTGCCTGGCGGGGGCCACGTCGATGGCCATGCCGATGGAAGCCGCCGCCGCCCTCACCATGGCCGCCTTCCTCGGGCTCGGCATGGCGGCCGTGTACCTGCTCGGCCGGTCGATGGCGGGCGGCCCGGCCGGTGTGGCGGCGGCGCTGCTCTTCGGCACGGGCCCGTTCGTCGTCTTCTCGTCACTGCGATTCCAGCTCGATCTCCCGCTGGCGGCGATGGTCGCCCTCGGGCTGGTGAGCCTGCGCGCGACCGAGGACCTCACAAGGCCGGGCAAGGCGCTCGCGTTCGGCCTCGTCTGCGGCCTCGGGATGCTGACCAAGCCGACGTTCGGGCTCTATATCGTGGCGCCGGCGGCGCTGCTCATGGCCCGGGGCCGCCGGCGCGGCGCGATGGGGGCGGCGCTGGCGGTGCTCGTCGCCGGAGCGGTGAGTCTGCCCTGGTTCGGTCTGCGGCTGTTCGGCCTCGGCGCCCAGCTCGACGCCCGTGCCTTCGCCCAGGCGGCGGAGTCGGGCCATCCCGAGGCGCTGAGCCTGGCCGGGCTCGCCTTCTATCCGCGCATGCTCGGGCACCAGGTCGGACTGGGCGCGGCTGTCCTCGTCGTCGCCGGCCTCGCCGCCGCCGCCGCCCGCCGCCAGTGGTTCCTGCTCGCCGCCGTGGCGGCGCCCTTCGTCGTCGTCGAGCTGATCCGCAACAAGAATCTCCGCTACACGCTGCCGTTGCTCGGGGCGGCTGCGGTGCTGGCGGCGCTCGGGCTGGGCGCGCTGCCGGGCGGGGCCCGTCGCGTCGCCGCGGGTGTGCTCGTCGTGCTCGGCCTCGCGCAGGTGAGCGCGGTGGCCACCGGCGTGCCGCCGAATTTCTGGATCGCCGGCCTCGGGTACTGGTGGGTGCCGGCCTCACCCCCCGCCCGGGCCGAGTGGCCGCATTCCCAGATCCTCGCGCTGATCGACCGCGACCGGCGAGGGGCGCCGGCGACGGTCAGCGTCGTGCCCAACTTCGACCGGTTCTCGGTGAGCAATTTCCGGTATTACGCCGCGCGTGACGGCCTCGACCTGAGATTCGTGCGGGCCTGGGAGGACCCGCCGCTCGGCGTCGAGTACATGGTGCTCAAGACCGGCGACGTCGGACCGGCGTGGACGGCCGAGAAGGCGCGGCGGGCGGCCGCGCGGCTCGCGGCCGATCCGCACCTGGCGCGCGCCTTCCCGGTGATCGGGGAGTTCCGGCTGCCCGACGGCTCCACCGCGACCATCCGTGCGCGCCGCGTGCCCGCGGTGACGGGAATCCCGCCACCGGCGGTGGCCGCCGCGATCGAGGCCGGCCTGCGCCGCCGGCTGCACGAGGTCGCGCGGGACGTCGAGGGCCTGGCGATCCGCCTGCTCCACGACGAGGGAATTCTGAGCGGGCGCGTCCGACGCGCCGAGATCCGGACGGCGTCCGCTGCGCTGGCCGAGTACGCACGGCCGGGCGCGGCACGGCTGCGCGTGCGGGACCTCGGCGTGACCCTGGACGATCTGCTGGTGAACCCGTGGAGCGCGCTGGCCGAGGGCCGGTTCGATCCGCTCGACGCCGGCCGCGTGCGCCTGGAAACGGCGACGGTGACCCTGCCCGACCTGCAGGCGTTCGTGGCCGGGCTCAAGCGCTTCCAGCGGTCCACCGTGCGCGCCGACGGCGATGCGCTGGCGATCACCGTGCGGCAGGCGGGTCCCGACGTGAGCGCGCGCGTGCGCCTGCTGCCGGCCACCGACCGGCCGATCGTGCTGGAGGCCGAGCGCGTCCGAGTGGGCGGTGTGCCGGTGCCGGGCGCGCTCGTGAACTGGGTGCTCCGCGGCGTCGACCCGTTCCCGCGCATCGCCAGCCGGCTGCCGTTTCCGGTGGAGGTCGGCACCGTGACCGTCGACGGGCAGGCCCTGCGCATCTCACGCGAACACGTATCCGAGAGGAGGTAACTCAAAGGTGCCCAGGGCAAAGCGTGGGGGCTTGGGGGCCGTGCCGGGGTCCCCATCCAAGCGCGCGCGCGCGCGCAAGATCCTCCCGGCGCTGGCGCGCGCGTATCCCGACGCGAAGATCGCGCTGGACTTCACGACGCCGCTCCAGCTGCTGGTGGCAACCATCCTGTCCGCCCAGTGCACCGACGAGCGGGTGAACATGGTGACGCCGGGGCTGTTCCGGAAGTACCCGACCGCGCTCCAGCTGGCGCGGGCCGAGCCGGCCCGGCTGGAGCAGGAGATCCGCTCGACGGGCTTCTTTCGCGCGAAGACCCGCTCGCTCCTGGGCATGGCGAAGACGCTGGTCGAACGCCACCGCGGCGAGGTGCCGCGTGAGCGCGAGGCGCTCACTGCGCTGCCGGGCGTCGGGCTGAAGACCGCCAACGTCGTCATCGGCAACGCCTTCGGGGGTGACGCGCTGGCGGTCGACACCCACGTCTTCCGTGTATCCCAGCGACTCGGGCTCGCCCGCGCCGACGACCCTGACGAGATCCACGACCAGCTCGTCCAGGTGCTGCCCCGCGGCCGCCTGACCCAGGCCACCCATCTCCTGATCGTCCACGGCCGCCGCACCTGCACCGCCCGCACTCCCGCCTGCCCGGTGTGCCCGGTGCGCACGCTCTGCCCCTGGCCTCACAAGACCCGCAAGTGACGCTTCGAGGGGGAGGCAGCGAGGAGCGCGCCGAAGGCGTACGACGGCCCTCGGAGGGGTCCGTCGAGACCCCTCCCGAGCTAAACTCCGCCCGTCACGTCGATCGTCACGCCGGTGACGAAGTCGGCGTCGGACGAGGCCAGAAAGCAGATGACGCGGGCCTGGTCGCGCGCCTCGGCGATGCGACGCAGCGGCGTGTGGTCGATCTCGCGCGCCTGCTGGTCCGGCGTCCGGCGCTCCCAGTGGGGACGGAGGCGCTCGGTCAGGGTCAGGCTCGGCGCGATGGCGTTCACGTTGACGCCGAAGGGGCCCAGCTCACGCGCCAGCTTGCGCGTGAAGGCGACGATGCCGCCCTTGGCCGCCGCGTAGGCGCTGCTGCTGCTGTCGCTGATTCCCCGGCCGGCGACGGACGAGAGGTTGACGATCTTGCCGCGGCGCTGGCGCTTCATCACCGGGGCGACGGCGTGGCAGAACAAGAACGTGCCGGTCAGGTTGAAGTGCAGCAGGCCCTGCCAGTCGGCGAGGCTGAGCTCGTCCACGGTCGCCGCCGGCTTGTCGATGATCGTGCTGCCGCCCACGGCGTTGACGAGGATGTCGATCCGGCCGTGCTCGCCCACCACCGCCTCCACGACGCTCGGCGCCTGGGCGGCGTCGAGCGCGTCCGCGCGGCGAGCCTGGGCCCGGCCGCCGGCGTTGCGCAACGAGGCCACCAGCTTGTCCAGGCGGCCGAGGTCGGTGTCGACCCCGACGACGACTCCGCCCTCGGCGGCGATGATCTCCGCGGTCGCCTTGCCGATGCCGCTCGCCGCCGCCGTGATCAGCGTCACCTGGTCCTTGAATCGCATGGCCGGATTCTAACGCGTCGCGCCGCCTTGACACCCGGGACCTTCCGGCCTACAGTATTGCGTTACTTTTTTCATCCGTGACGGATACTTACGTCGTAGACGCCGACAGCCGTGAAGGGGACATGATGCCGACGCCGGTTCCGAAGGAGCACGAGATCGAGCGCAAGTGGTTCCTCGTCGATGCCGACGGGCAGGTGCTGGGTCGCCTGGCGACCCGGGTGGCGTCGATTCTGCGCGGCAAGCACAAGAGCACCTTCACGCCGCACCTCGACGTCGGCGATCACGTCGTCGTCGTCAACGCCGAGAAGATCCACGTGACCGGGCGCAAGCGCACCGACAAGATCTACCGCTGGCACTCGGGCTACATCGGCGGGCTGCGCGAGGTGCCGTTCGAGAAGATGGTGAGGTCCCACCCCGAGCGCGTGATCGAGTGGGCGGTGCAGGGCATGCTGCCCAAGAACCGGCTGGGACGGGCGATGGCGAAGAAGCTCAAGGTCTACCGGGGCGCGACGCATCCGCACGAGGCGCAGCAGCCTCAGGCGTTGCCGGCGACGTCCCGGGGCGGGGAGGGGCGGTAGATGGCGACCGTGCTCGACAGGTTCTACGGCACCGGACGGCGCAAGACGTCGGTGGCCCGCGTCTGGATCCGGCCCGGCTCCGGGCGGATCACGGTGAATCGCCGGGGGTTCGAGAACTACTTCCCGCGCGAGACGCTGCGGATGATCATCGCGCAGCCGTTTCAGGTGACGAACACGGTCGACCAGTTCGACCTGGTCTGCACGGTCGCGGGCGGCGGGCCCTCGGGCCAGGCCGGCGCGGTCCGGCACGGTTTGTCGCGCGCGCTGGCGCGTTTCGACGAGAAGCTGCGGCAGCCGCTCAAGAAGGCGGGCCTGCTCACGCGCGACCCCCGCATGCGCGAGCGCAAGAAGTACGGCCAGCCGGGCGCCCGGCAGAAGTTCCAGTACTCTAAGCGCTGAGCGACGTGCCGACCGCCGACCGCATCCGCGTTGCCGTCGCCGGCGCCAGCGGTTACATGGGCGCCGAGTTGCTGCGCCTGCTGCTCGTGCATCCCCGGGTCACGCTGGCGGGGGTGACATCCGAGCGGCTGGCCGGCGAGCCGCTGGCGCGCGGCTATCCCCACCTGCGCGGCCTCACCGGGCTGGCGTTCCACGACCTCGACCCGGGCTGGCTGGCCGACGTCGCCGACGTGGTCTTCCTGGCGCTGCCGCACATGGAGTCGCAGCGGACGGTGCCCGTGCTGCGGGCGCGCGGCCGGAGAGTCATCGATCTGTCCGCGGACTATCGGCTGCGTGACGCCGGAGACTACGTCACCTGGTACAAGGCGCCGCACATCGATCCCGCCGGGCTGGCGGAGGCGGTGTACGGGCTGCCCGAGCTGCACCGCAAGGCGATCGGCGCCGCCTCGCTGGTCGCCTCGCCCGGCTGCTACGCGGCGGGCGCGATCCTCGCCATCGCCCCGCTCGTGAAGAACGGGCTGGCGCGGCTCGACGGCATCGTCGTCGACGGGAAGTCGGGCGTGACCGGGGCCGGCGCCCAGGGACGCAAGGTCGACCCGATGTACCTCTATACCGAAGCCAACGAGAACGTGCAGGCCTACGCGATCGCCTCGCACCGGCACACCGCCGAGATGGAGCAGGAGCTGTCGGCGCTGGCCGGGGCCCCGCTCCGGATCAGCTTCACGCCGCACCTGATCCCGCTCAACCGGGGTCTGCTGACGACGGCCTCGGTGCCGCTGGCGGGGACGCTGGCCACCGGCGACCTGCTGCGCGTCTATCGCGACTTCTATGCCGGCGAGCCGTTCGTCCGCGTGCTGGACGAGGGCGAGCGGCCGACCACCCGTCACATCGTCGGCTCGAACTACTGTGACCTCACCGTCGTGGCCGACCCCCGTACGGGGCGCGCGGTATGCGTGGCGGCCCTCGACAACCTGGGCAAGGGCGGCTCGGCCAACGGCGTGCAGAACCTCAACGTCCTCCACGGCTGGAACGAGCGCACGGGGCTGGACGCCGCCCCGGTGTACCCCTGAGCGGGATGGCTGACGTCGAGTGGCTCGACGGCGGGATCACCGCCGTCCCCGGCATGCTGGCCAGCGGCGTGGCGGCCGGCATCAAGCCCAGCGGCAAGAAGGATCTGGCGCTGATCTACTCGCCGACGCCGGCCCGCTCGGCGGCCGTCTTCACGTCCAGCCAGGTCAAGGGGGCGCCGGTGCTCGTCTCCATGGAGCATGCGCGCAGCGGCGCGGCCCAAGCCATCCTGGCCTCCAGCGGCTGCGCGAACGTCTGCACCGGCGAGCGGGGCCTGAAGGACGCGCGCGAGATGACCCGGGCGGTCGCCGACCTCCTCCGCATTCCGCCCACCCACGTGCTGATCGCGGCCACCGGCGTGATCGGCGTGCCGCTTCCGATGGACCGGGTGCGCGCCGCGCTGCCGAAGCTGGCGAAGGCGCTGTCGCCCCAGGGCGGCCGCGCGGCCGCCGAGGCGATCATGACGACCGACACGCGGCCCAAGGAGGCCGCCCTCCGGGTGGACGTCAACGGCCGGTCGGTCACGCTGGGGGGCATCGCCAAGGGGGTGGCCATGCTCGAGCCGCACCTGGCGACGATGTTCTGCTTCGTGGCGACCGACGCCGCCGTGGCCCGCGGCGCGCTGGCCGGCGTCGTGCGGCGGGCGGTGGACCGATCCTTCAACCGGGTGACGGTGGATTCCGACCAGTCCACCAGCGACACGGTCGCGGTGCTGGCCAACGGCCTGGCCGAGAACCGCCCGGTGGAGGTCGGGGGCCGCGGGCTGCGCCAGTTCGCGGCGGGCATGGACGCCCTGATGACGCGCCTGGCCAAGATGCTGGTGGCCGACGGCGAGGGAGCGACCAAGCTCGTGGCCGTCAACGTGCGCGGCGCCGCCAGCCGCCGGGACGCGCTGGTGGCGGCCCGCAGCGTGGCCAACTCCCCGCTGGTGAAGACGGCGATCAACGGGGCCGACCCCAACTGGGGCCGGATCCTGATGGCGCTCGGCAAGTCGGCGGCCCGCGTCGACCAGGACAAGGTGGCCATCGCCTTCGGCGACGAGTACCTGGTCGAGCGCGGCGTGCTCAGAGAAGGCGTGCGCCTGGAGCGCATCCGCGAGATCATGGGTGGACAGGAGTACGAGATCACGATCGACCTCGGACTGGGGCGCGGAGAGGACCGTGTCTGGACCTGCGACCTGAGCGAGGAGTACGTGCGGCTCAACGGCAAGTACACGACGTAGCGACCATCACGCACGCCGCGCGCCATTCGGTCGGCGTCCAGAGCGGACGTCGCAGCGCGGCGGAGGAACAACCGAGGGAGGACAGATGGCGGCATTGACCATGAAGGAGCTACTCGAGGCCGGGGTGCACTTCGGCCACCAGACCAAGCGCTGGAACCCCAAGATGCAGAAGTACATCTTCGGCGAGCGCAACGGCATCTACATCATCGACCTGCAGAAGACTCTCAAGAAATTCCGCGAAGCCTACGGCTTCGTGCGCGACATGGCCGCCGGCGGCGGCACGCTGCTCTTCATCGGGACCAAGAAGCAGGCCCAGGAGACGGTGTTCGAGGAGGCCGGCCGCTGCGCGATGTTCTACGTCAACCAGCGCTGGCTGGGCGGCACCCTCACCAACTTCGCGACCATCCGCAAGTCCATCGGCCGGCTCAAGAAGCTCGAGGAGATGAAGGAGACCGGCGAGTTCGAGCGGGTGTCCAAGAAGGAGGCCCTCGAGCTCGACCGGGAGCGCGAGAAGCTCGAGAAGGCCCTGATCGGGATCAAGGCGATGGAGAGCCTGCCGTCGTCGGTGTTCATCATCGACCCCCGCAAGGAGAACATCGCGGTGGCCGAGGCACGGCGGCTGGGCATCCCCATCGTGGCCATCGTGGACACGAACTGCGATCCAACCGGCATCGACTACCCGATCCCCGGCAACGACGACGCGATCCGGGCGGTGCGCCTGATCACCTCGCGGATGGCCGACGCCGTCCTGGAGGGCCGCGGCACCCTCGCCAAGGACGAGAGCGAGGCCGAGGCGGCCGAGGGCGCCGACGACAAGGAGATGGCCGCGGCCGAGGCGGAGGTGTCTTGATGGCGGCCGATGCCAGGACGGTGATGGAGCTGCGCGAGCGCACCGGCGCCGGCGTCATGGACTGCAAGGCCGCGCTCCAGGCGAGCGAGGGCAACCTCGACGAGGCCGTCGAATTCTTGAGGAAGAAGGGGCTGGCCGACGCCAAGAAGCGGGAGAGCCGCGACGCCAAGGACGGCCTCGTGCACGCCTACATCCACACCGGCGCCAAGCTCGGCGTGCTCGTCGAGGTCAGCTGCGAGACCGACTTCGTCGCCAAGACGGACGCCTTCCAGGAGCTCGTCCGCGACCTCGCCATGCAGGTGGCCGCCAGCAATCCGACCTACGTCTCGCGCGAGGACGTGCCGGCTACCGTGCTCGAGAAGGAGCGCGAGATCTACCGCGGTCAGATGGCCGACCAGAAGAAGCCGGCCCAGGTCCTGGACAAGATCGTCGAGGGCAAGCTCGAGAAGTTCTTCAGCGAGCAGTGCCTGCTCGAGCAGCCGTTCATCAAGGACGCCACCGGCAAGACCCGGGTCAAGGATCTCGTCGACCAGGTCAACGCCGCCACCAAGGAGAAGGTCGTCGTGAGGCGGTTCGCGCGGTTCCAGGTGGGCGGAGGCGGCTAGCCGTGGCGGCGGAGGCGGGCTCTCGACGCCCGGCGTACCGCCGCATAGTCCTCAAGCTCTCGGGGGAGGCGCTGGCCGGGAGCCAGGGCTACGGGCTCGACCCCTCGGTGCTGGTGCGGATCGGCGCCGAGGTGCGCGAGGTGATCGAGCTGGGCGTCCAGATGGCGATCGTCATCGGCGGCGGCAACATCTTCCGGGGCGTGGCGGCGAGCGCGGGCGGCATGGAGCGCGCCACCGCCGACTACATGGGCATGCTGGCGACGGTGATCAACGCCCTGGCGCTCCAGGACGCGCTGGAAAAGGCCGGCTGCCAGACGCGGGTGCTGTCGGCGATCGAGATGCGGGCGGTGGCCGAGCCGTACATCCGGCGCCGGGCCATCCGCCATCTCGAGAAGGGCCGGGTGGTCATCTTCGCGGCCGGCACCGGCAACCCCTTCTTCACGACCGACACCGCCGGCGCCCTGCGGGCCGTGGAGATCGGCGCCGACGCGATCTTGAAAGCGACCAAGGTCGACGGCATCTATTCCGCCGACCCCGCCCGTGACGCCAGCGCCGAGCGGCTGGACACGGTGACCTACATCGAGGTGCTCAACCGGCGCCTGGAGGTCATGGACACGACGGCGATCTCGCTCTGCATGGACAACAAGCTGCCCATCGTCGTGTTCGATCTCACGCGCCCGGGCAACATCGCACGGATCGTCTGCGGCGAGCCGGTGGGCTCGATCGTGACCTCGTCGGCGTGAGCCCGGGGTCGCCGTCAATCAGGAGGGCGTCATGCAGACCGTGCTGAAGGACGTCGATACCCGGATGAACGCGGCCCTGGACGCGCTGAGCCGCGAGTTCGCGACGGTCCGGACGGGCCGCGCCTCCACGGCGCTGCTCGACGCGATCCGCGTCGACTACTACGGCACGCCGACGCCCATCAACCAGATGGCGTCGGTGTCGACGCCGGATGCCCGCACCCTGGTGGTCCAGCCATGGGAGGCCGGCCAGCTCGGGGCCATCGAGAAAGCCATCATGAAGTCGGATCTTGGTATCCAGCCGGTCAACGACGGCAAGCTGATCCGGCTCACGATGCCGGCGCCGACCGAGGAGCGCCGCAAGCAGCTCGTCAAGACGGTGGCCAAGATGGCCGAGGACGCGCGGGTGGCCGTCCGCAACGTGCGCCGCGAGGCCAACGAGAAGCTCAAGACCGCGGCCAAGGACAAGAAGGCTCCCCTCTCCGAGGACGAGGAGCGCCGCGCTCATGACCAGGTGCAGAAGACGACCGACCGGTTCATCGCCAGGGTGGACGAGCTGTTGAAGAAGAAGGAGCAGGAGATCCTGTCATTCTGAGGCGGGCCCCGGCGGCGGCGGCGCTGGACGGTCTCGGCGAGCCCGAGCTGCTCGCGCTGGTGCGCGAGCGGCCGGTGCCCGCCCACGTGGCGGTCATCATGGACGGCAACGGGCGGTGGGCGACCCGGCGGGGGCTGCCACGGGTGGCGGGCCACCGCGAGGGCGTGAAAGCCGCCCGCACGCTCGTACGGGCGGCCGACGCGGTGGGGCTCCGCTACCTCACGCTCTACGCGTTCTCGACGGAGAACTGGAGCCGGCCCGAGGACGAGGTCTCCACGCTGATGCGCCTGCTGGAGGAGTCGATCTACCGCGAGCTGCCGGAGCTGATGGAGCGCAACGTGCGCCTGCGGGTGATCGGGCGCGGCACCGGCGTGCCCGGGCCCGTGCGCCGCGGCATCGACCACGTCGTGCACGCGACGCGGGCCAACACCGGGCTCACGCTGGTGATGGCCTTCAACTACGGCGGTCGCGACGAGCTGCTCGACGCCTTCCGGGCCCTGGCCCGGCGGGTGGGGGCGGGCGAGCTGAGCCCCGACGACATCTCGGAGGCGCACGTCAGCGGGGCGCTGTACACGGACGGAGTGCCGGATCCCGATCTCCTGATCCGGACGAGCGGAGAGATGCGGATCTCGAACTTCCTGCTGTGGCAGATCGCGTACTCCGAGCTCTGGATGACGCCCACCCTGTGGCCGGACTTCGAACCGGCCGACCTCTACCGCGCCCTCGCGGAGTTCCAGCGGCGGAGCCGGCGGTTCGGTGGGGTGTGAGGTGGCGGTCGCCACGCCGGCCGGTGTCGTGCTCGGGCCGGCCCGGAGGGCCGCGGTGCTGAAGCGCCTGGCCAGCGTCCTCGTCCTGCTGCCGGTGTTCCTGCTGATCGTCGTCAAGGCGCCGGCCTTCCTGTTCAACACGCTCGTCGTCATCGCCAGCGCCGCCGCCCTCTGGGAGCTGCTGCGCCTGCTCGAGCAGGCCGGCCGCCCGGTGGATCGCGGGCTGGCGCTGGGGGCCGGCACCGCGGTCACCGCGGCGTTCGCCGCCTCGCCGCTGCTCGATCCGCTCGCCGTGCCCACGTTCACGCTGCTCGTGGCGGCCGTGGCCGTGCTGGCCGCACCCGTGTGGCGCGGCACGCCGGACCTCGAGCGTGCGGCCAACACACTGCTGGCGGTCATGTACGTGGGCTGGCTCCTGGGCTTCGGCATCCTGCTCCACCACACCTCGCCGCGCGGCGACGAGCTGGTCCTCTTCGTCGTCGGCGTGACCTGGGTGGGCGAGACGGCCGCCTACGTGGTGGGCTCCACGCTGGGGCGTCACGCCCTGGCGCCGGTCATCAGCCCGCGCAAGACGGTGGAGGGCGCGCTCGCCCAGGTCGCTGGTTCGATCGCGACGGGGGGACTCCTCGGGGCCTGGCTGTTACCGGACTGCGGGCTGGGGTTCGGGCTGGGCGCGGGCGGACTGCTGGGCGTGGTCGGACAGTTCGGCGACCTTGCCGAGTCGGCCATCAAGCGGAGCGCCGGCACCAAGGACACCGGCGGCCTCATCCCCGGCCACGGAGGCGTGCTGGATCGGATCGACAGTCTGCTCTTCAACCTGCCGGCGTTCTACTACGTCTCCCTGGTGGCGGGCTGCCGATGAAGCGCGTGAGTATCCTCGGCGCCACCGGGTCCATCGGCCTGCGTACCCTGGAGCTGATCTCGAGCTTTCCCGACGAGTTCTCGGTGGCGGGGCTGGCCGCCCGGGGCTCCAACCTCGACCTGATCGCCGAGCTGTGCCGCAAGCATGCGCCGCGGGCCGTGGCGCTGGTCGACCGCGACGCCCGCGACCGGCTGGCCCGGCGGCTGCCGGCGCCGCGCCCGGAGCTGTTGGCCGGCACCGAGGGGCTGGTGGCGCTGGCCGGCGAGGTCGAGGCCGACGTCGTGGTGTCCGCGCTCGTCGGCGGTGCCGGCCTGCTGCCGACCATGGCCGCCATCGAGGCCGGCCGCACGCTGGCGCTCGCCAACAAGGAGACCCTGGTGATGGCCGGCAGCCTCATGACGGCGGCGGCCCGGCGGCGTCACGTGCCGCTCCTGCCCGTCGACTCGGAGCACAGCGCCGTCTTCCAGTGCCTGGTCGGCCACAACCGGGGCGACGTCCAGCGCGTGCTCCTCACCGCCTCCGGCGGCCCGTTCCGCGAGTGGCCGCCCGAGAAGTTCGACGCCATCACGGTCGAGGACGCGCTCAAGCACCCGACCTGGAAGATGGGCGCCAAGATCACCATCGACTCGGCGACGCTGATGAACAAGGGGCTGGAGATCATCGAGGCCCGGTGGCTGTTCGACCTGGCGCCGCAGCAGGTGCAGGTGATCGTGCACCCGCAATCGATCGTCCACTCGATGGTGGAGTACGTCGACGGCGCCGTCATCGCCCAGCTCGGCGTGGCCGACATGGGGATCCCGATCCTCTACGCGCTCACGTACCCCGAGCGGCGGCCGATGCCGACCGCCCGGCTCGACCTGACGCGCACGGGGGCGCTCTCGTTCTTCCCGCCCGACCCCGACAAGTTCCCGTGCCTGCGCCTGGCCCGCGCCGCCCTCGAGCGCGGCGGCACGGCGCCGGTCGTGCTGAACGCCGCCAACGAGGTGACGGTCGCTGCCTTCCTGGACCGCCGCCTGCGATTCGTCGAGATCCCGGAGCTCATCGAGCGCGCGCTCGACGGCCTGCCGTCCGGCCCGCTTGCGTCCATCGAGCAGTGCGTGGCCGTCGACGCGGAGGCTCGCTACCGCGTCCAGGAATGGGTCAACGCCCGCGCCGGAGGTTCAGCGAAGTGACCACGATCGTGTCGTTCATCGTCGTCATCGGCATCCTGATCCTGATCCACGAGCTGGGGCATTTCTTCGTCGCTCGCTGGACGGGGGTGGGCGTAGAGCGCTTCTCCATCGGCTTCGGCCCCGTCCTGCTGCGCTGGCGGGGCAAGGAGACGGAGTACGTGCTGTCCGCCATCCCGATGGGCGGGTACGTCAAGATGATGGGCGAGGAGAACCCGCTGGAGGGCGGTGGCGGGCCCGTCCACGACCCCGGCAAGGCGTTCGCGCTCAAGCCGCTGTGGGCGCGTTTCCTGATCGTCTTCGCGGGGCCGGGCATGAACTTCGTCCTGGCCGTCGCCATCTTCGCGGTCGTGCTGGCCACGCTCGGCCGGCCGGTGTGGCCGGCGGCGGTGGGCAAGGTGGCCGAGGGCAGCCCGGCGGCCGCCGGCCTGCGCACGGGCGACACGATCGTCGCGGTGAACGGGCAGCCGGTCCGGTACTGGGAGGACCTCGAGCGCGCCGTCGCGGCCTCCAACGGCCGTTCGCTGGAGCTGCGCCTGCGCCGCGACGGAGCCGAGCGCCCGGTCACGGTGACGCCGCGCTTGCGTACGGTGCCCGACCCGATCTTCCGCGAGCCGCGCGAGACGTGGGACATCGGTGCCGGGCCGCAGCTGGCGCCGCAGATCAGCTCGGTGGGCCCCGGCTCGCCCGCCGAGCGCGCCGGGCTCAAGCCGGGCGACGTCGTGATCGCCGTGGCTGGCCAGCCGGTCTACACACCGGAGGACCTCGTGGAGGCGATCCGGACGCGGCCGGGCCGGGCGTTCCCGATCACCGTCGAGCGCGAGAGCCGGACAGTGACCCTCAGCGTGGTGCCCGACGCGGTCAAGGAGAAGGGGCCCGACGCCCAGGAGCGCGAGGTCGGGCGCATCCAGGCCGGCATCGCCACCAAGGCCGTGCGGTTCGAGCCGTACGGCCCGATCGAGGCGGTCGGCCACGGCGCCGCCAAGACCTGGGACATGACCGTGCTGACGGTGAAGGGGCTCTGGAAGCTGGTGTCCCGCCAGATCGACTCGTCGAACATCGGCGGGCCGATCCAGATCGCCACCGAGGCGGGCCGGCAGGCCAAGGACGGCATGGCGTCGCTGGCCCTCTTCACGGCGATCATCAGCGTGAACCTGGCGGTCCTCAACCTGCTGCCGGTGCCGATGCTGGACGGCGGGCATCTGCTCTTCTTCCTCATCGAGGCGATCCTCGGCCGGCCGCTGTCGCTGCGCAAGCGGGAGGTGGCTCAGCAGGTCGGTTTCGTGCTCCTGATGATGCTGATGGTCTTCGCGCTCTACAATGACCTGGTGCGGATCGACGCGTTCAAATTCTTCCGATAGGACGGGGGCGAATGATCACTCGGCGCACGACGCGGCAGCTCACGCTCGGCACCCTCGCGATCGGCGGGGACGCGCCGATCACCGTGCAGTCGATGACCAAGACCGACACCCGGGACGTCCAGGCCACCTTGCTCGAGATCTGGTCGCTGGAGGCGGCCGGCTGCGACGTCGTCCGCTGCGCGGTGCCGGTCCGGGAGGCCGCCGAGAAGCTGGGCGAGATCAAACGACAGATCCGCATCCCGCTCGTGGCCGACGTCCACTTCAACTACAAGCTGGCCCTGATCGCCCTCGAGCAGGGCGTGGACGGGCTGCGCCTCAATCCCGGCAACATCGGGGGCAAGCGGTTCGTGCTGGAGGTCGTGGCCCTGGCCAAGGAGCGCAAGATCCCGATCCGCATCGGGGTGAATGCGGGATCACTGGAGAAAGACCTTCTGGAGAAATACGGCGGACCAACGGCTCAAGGCATGGTGGAGTCGGCGCTGCGCCACATCCACATCCTCGAAGAATGCGCGTATCCAGAGATGAAGGTGTCCCTCAAGGCCTCCGATCCGCTCATGATGATCGAGGCCTACCGGATGCTGGCCGATCGGGTCGACTACCCGTTCCACCTCGGCGTCACCGAGGCCGGCACGCCGGGCGTGGGCACGATCAAGTCAGCGGTCGGCCTCGGCGCCCTGCTGAGCGAGGGCATCGGTGACACGATCCGCGTCTCGCTGTCGGCCGATCCCACCGAGGAGGTGCGGGTCGGCATCGACATTCTCAAGTCGCTCGGCCTGCGCAAGGGCGGCCTCACGTTCGTGTCGTGCCCGTCCTGCGGCCGCGCCGACGTGGACCTCGTCAAGCTCGCCAAGGAAGTGGAGGACGAGTTCCGCGGCCTCAACGAGGAGATCCACATCGCCGTGATGGGATGCGTGCCGGAAGGCCAGCCGGTCGTGACACGCCAGGGTCCCAAGCGCATCGAGACCGTCGGTGCGGGCGACGAGGTGCTGACCCACGCCGGCGAGTTCCACCGGGTCGAATGGGCGAGCACCCACGCGTTCGCCGGGGACCTAGTCGAGATCCAGCCGACCGGGTTCGCGCCGGTGCGTCTCACCGAGAACCACCCGGTCTGGGCGTTCCCGCTGCCCGTCTCGCTGAAAGCCGGGCGCGAACGGAGGCCGCACCTCGCACGCGCGCTCGAAGCCGGCACCGAGCCGCGCTGGATCCCGGCCGGCGAGCTGCGCTCGGGCTGGGTGCTCGCGTATCCGGTGCTCCAGGAAAAGGAGGACCGGGCGACAATCCACGCCGTCGGGTTCGGCGAGATCCCCGTCGACGACGACTTCCTCACACTGGCCGGCTACTACCTCGCCGAGGGCACGATGTCGGGCAAGGGGGGCCGGCGATACCAGCAGTTCTTCCACTTCCACGAGGATCAGAGGCGGTACGTCGACCGGCTGCGGGGCGCACTGACCTCGCTCGGGCTCCGATCGACGGTCCGGGGCCGCCGCCATACGGCCGAGGTCATCACGCATTCGCTGGCGTTCGGTGAGCTCCTCGAAGCACTCTTCGGACACGGCGCCGGGTGCAAGCGGATGCCCGAGTGGATGGAGCGACTGCCGCACGACAAGCAACGGGCGCTCGTGAAGGCCCTGTGGGAGGGTGACGGGTACCTGGGGCGGGTCCGTGGCTACTGGCGCGCCACGTACTCGACGTCCTCTCACGCGCTCGCGCTGCAGGTGCACCGGCTGCTCCTGCGCCTGGGCGTCGCGGCCTTCCTGCACCACCGCGACCAGCGGGACCGGCGGCGGAACTGGGTGGTGTCGGTGACCTCGCAGCCGGCGCTCGCCCGGCTGGCCGGGATCCTCGAGCTCGGGGCGCTGCGAGGCTGTCGGACCACCGGCCAGGCGGGCCAGGTCGTGCTCGACGAGCATGCGCTCTACGTCGGCATCAGGGCCGTCCGGCGCGTGCCGTACACCGGCCACGTCCACAACCTCGAGGTCGCCGGCGTCCACTCGTTCGCCCTGCCGGGCGCGATGCTGCACAACTGCGAGGTGAACGGGCCGGGCGAGGCACGTGCCGCCGACATCGGGGTGGCGGGCGGGCGGGGGATCGGTCTCATCTTCAAGGGCGGCGAGGTCATCCGGAAGGTGCCGGAGAAGGAGATCGTGACGGCGATGCGCGAGGAAGTGGACAAGTTCCTCGCCGAGCGGCGGGCCGCGAAGCAAGCGGCGGAAGCGGACGCCTGATGGGCCAGTACGACACGCACGTCTTCGTCTGCACCGGCGGCGACGACTGTCCCAAGGGCGGCGACGTCGAGCAGTTCGTGAGGTACCTGCGCGGCGAGGTGGTCCGGGCCGGGCGCCAGCAGGAGGTCCGGATCAACAAGGCCGGCTGCTTCTCGCAGTGCGGTCACGGACCGATGATCGTCGTCTATCCGGAGAACGTCTGGTACGCCGGCGTGCAGCAGGCCGACCTCCCGGAGATCGTGCAGTCCCACATCCTCGGCGGCCAGCCGGTCGCACGCCTGCTCTACGCGCCCGGCGTCAAGGGCGCCAACAAGAAGAAAGACGCCCACTAATGACTCTCGTGGAATACGGTGACGCCGGGGGCCAGGTGGGGGGCCGCGGGCGCGCCATCATGGCGAGCCGTCGTCGCCGTTCGAGCGCAGGGCGCGGCGAGCGAGCCGCCAGCGATTCGATTGGCCTGCGGCCGAGCCCCCGGTGGGGGATGGGGGGCCGAGCGAGCCGTGCCCGGAGCGAGTTACGGCGACAGGCGAGCCATGCGGGCGCGCCCGCGGCCCCCCACCTGGCCCCCGGCGTCACCGTATTCCACGAGAGTCATTAGATGCGGCTCGCGAAGTCGCTGGTTCCCACCTTCCGCGAGGATCCCGCCGACGCCGAGGCGCTCTCCCACAAGCTCATGCTGCGGGCGGGGCTCGTGCGCCAGCTGGCGGCCGGCATCTACGTCTACCTGCCCATCGGCCATCGGGTGATCGACCGGATCTGCGCCATCGTCCGCGAGGAGATGAACGCCATCGGCGGCCAGGAAATCACGATGCCGGTCATCCAGCCGGCGGAGATCTGGCAGAGGTCGGGGCGGGCCGAGGGGATCCCCGAGATGTTCAAGCTCCAGGACCGCTGGGGGCGCGACCTGGTGCTCGGCATGACCCACGAGGAGGTCATCGCCTGGCTCGCCGCCCGCGAGATCCGCTCCTACCGCGACCTGCCGCAGATCTGGTACCAGATCCAGACCAAGGAGCGTGACGAGGCCCGGCCCCGCTCGGGCGTCCTCCGGACGCGCGAGTTCGTGATGAAGGATGCCTACACGCTCGATCCCGACCTGGCCGCGCTCGACCGCTCGTACGCGGCCCACGAGGGCGCCTACCGGCGCATCTTCGCGCGCTGCGGCCTTCGCTTTCACGTGGCGCAGTCCGACACCGGCATGATGGGCGGCCTCGGCGCCCACGAATTCCTGGCGCCGTGCGCGGCGGGCGAGGACGAGATCGCGCTGTGCGCGGGCTGCGGCTACGCCGCCAACGTGGAGATCGCCCGCGGGGTGCCGGCCCGGCCGGCCTTTCCGGCCGGGCTCCGCGAGGAGGTGGCGACGCCGAACGCGCGCACCATCGCGGAGGTGAGCGCGCTCCTGGGCCTCGACCCCCGCCTCACCCTCAAGTCGCTGCTCTACGTGGGCACGAAGACGGGACCGGTGCTCGCGCTGGTGCGCGGCGACCACGCCCTGCACGAGCGCAAGCTGGCCCGAGCGCTGGAGGGCGACGAGATCCGTCCCGCTCATCCTGACGAGGTCCGCGCCCACCTGGGCGCCCCCGCGGGATCGGTGGGGCCGGTGGGCGCGCGGGTGCCGGTGGTGGCCGACGAGCACCTGCGCGAGGGGACGTACGTCGTCGGCGCCAACCGCGAGGGCGTCCACCTGCGCGGCGTCGTGCCCGGCCGTGACTTCACCGCGCGCTACGCCGACCTCCACACCGTGACGGCGGGCGAGACCTGCGCCAACTGCGGCCAGCCGCTGGCGGTCGAGAAGGTGATCGAGGTCGGCAACATCTTCAAGCTCGGTACCCGGTTCTCGGTGGCGCTCGACGCGAAGTACCTCGACGAGTCGGGCAAGGAGCAGCCGGTGGTGATGGGCAGCTACGGGATCGGGCCCGCCCGCATCGCCGCCGCTGCCATCGAGCAGAATGCGGACGCCGACGGCATCGTGTGGCCGGCCGCGATCGCGCCCTTCTCGGTGCACGTCGTGATCGTGAGCATGCGCGACACCGGGCAGGTCGCCGCCGCCGAGGAGATCTACGGCGCGTGCCGCGCGGCCGGACTGGACGCGCTCCTCGACGACCGCGACGAGCGGCCCGGCGTGAAGTTCAAGGACGCCGACCTGCTCGGCATGCCGGTGCGGGTCACCGTCGGCAACGCCCTGGCCAAGCAGGGCCTCGTCGAGGTCAAGCAGCGCCGGGCCCCGCGCCGCGAGGAGCGGGCCGCGCCCGGCGCGGTCGTCGAGACGATCCGGGCTCTCCTGGCCTCGAAGGACCCGGGCGGCTGACGCGCCTCCCCCTGCGTTGACCCCTCCGGCCTCGCCGGGGGAACCGCAGTTGCTTGCCTCGGCGGGGAACCCGTGCTAAAGTCCCGAAAAAGTGGGCGTTGCCCACTTTTTTACTTTTGCAGGGGCGCATGCAAGCGGACGAACGCGAGCTCCGGATCGAGGAGGTCGTGCTGCCCGTGCTCCGCGATCACGGGCTCGTGCTCGTGGATCTGGAGTGGCGGGGGCATCGGCCGCGCGGGGTGTTGCGGGTGTTCGTCGACAAGCCGGGTGGCGTGGGCATCGAGGACTGCCAGCGCGCCAGCCGCGAGATAGGTGACGTCCTCGACGCTGCCGGACTGATCGAGGAGGCGTACGATCTCGAAGTGTCGTCGCCGGGGCTGGACCGCCAGCTCCGGAAGGACCGCGAGCTGCGCTGGGCGGTCGGCAAGCGCGTGCGTTGCTGGCTGGCCGGTGGACAAGAGCACCAGGGGCGTCTGGTCGACGTCGACGAGACGCGGCTCACGCTGGACGACGCCGGCCAGCGGGTGGAGTTGCCGCGCGTCGGGGTCACGAAGGCGCGCCTGGAGGCGGAGGTTCCCTGGCCGCGACGGGCGTCAGGACTATGAATCGCGAACTCATCATGGTGATCGAGCAGTTGGGGCGGGAGAAGGGGATCGATAAAGAGATCCTCTTCGAGGCGCTGGAGTCCGCCCTGCTGTCGGCGTCGCGGAAGTCCCTGGGCCCCGCCGACAACGTGCGGATCCACATCGACCGGAAGACCGGCCAGCTGCGCGCGTACGCCCGCCGCAAGGTCGTGGCCGAGGTGGTCGATCCGAAGCTCGAGATCGGCCTGGACGAGGCCAAGGCGCTCAACCCCGAGGCCGAGCTGGACGACGAGCTGGAGCTGGAGCAGGAGCGGCCGCCGCAGGACTTCGGCCGCATCGCCGCCCAGACCGCCAAGCAGGTGATCCTCCAGAAGGTCCGCGACGCCGAGCGGGAGGGTATCTATTCGGAGTTCGCGGGGAAGGAAGGGCAGATCCTCCGCGGCGTGGTCCATCGGATCGAAAAACGCAACGTGATCCTCGAGATCGGCAAGGCCGAAGCGATCCTGCCCGAGCGCGAGCAGATCCCGGGCGAGCGCTACAACCCCGGCGACCGCGTCCGCGCGTTCGTCCTCGAGGTGCGCCGCTCGGCCAAGGGGCCGCAGATCACGCTGTCGCGCACGCACCCCGGCTACCTGGCCCGACTGTTCGAGACGGAGATTCCCGAGATCCAGGAGGCCATCGTCGTGGTCAAGGCCACCGCGCGGGAGGCCGGCGAGCGGGCGAAGGTGGCCGTCGCCTCCACCAAGCGGGACGTCGATCCGATCGGCGCCTGCGTCGGGCTGCGCGGGACACGGATCCAGGTCATCAGCCGCGAGCTGCGTGGCGAGAAGATCGACATCATCGAGTGGTCGCATGACCCGGCCACCTTCGTGGCCCGCGCCCTGTCGCCGGCCAAGGTTTCTTCGGTGACGATCGCCGAGGACACGGGCGAGGGGCCGCCCTCCGCGCTGGTCATCGTGCCGGACAACCAGCTGTCGCTGGCGATCGGCAAGAAGGGGCAGAACGCGCGGCTGGCCGCCAAGCTGACCGGGATGCGGATCGACATCAAGAGCGAGTCCGAGGTCGAGACCGAGCGCGTCGAGGCCGAGGAGGCGCGCGCCGTTCTGGGGGCGCTCACCGGCGCGGCGCCCGAAGTGGTGGAGGCGCTCGAGGCGGCCGGGCTGGGCTCTCCGCGCGCGATCGTGGATGCGGGTCCCGCCGCGCTCTCGGCGCTCCCGGCGGTTGGTGACCGGGCGGACAAGATCTACGCGGCGGCGACGGAGTGGCTGGCGGCGCGGGCGCAGGCGGCCGCCGCGGCCGAGGCGCCGGTGGCCGAGGCCGAGCCGCCGTCGGCGGGCGCGTGAGCCATGTGCCGACCCGCACGTGTCTTGGCTGTCGGCAGCGGCGCCCCAAGCATGCGCTCGTCCGGCTCGTGCGGCGCGCCGACGGCGTCGTCGCTGTCGACGGCGGCGCGGCGCTGCCCGGGCGCGGCGCCTACGTGTGCGCGGCGGCGGGCTGCGTGGAGCGGGCGCTGAAGACCGGACGGCTCGCGCACGCCTTCCGGACGGCCTGCCGGCTCGGAGAGGAACTGCAGTTCACCGTACTGGCCGCGGGCCGCACGGCCGCGGCCGGCCAAGACACGGGGTCGTAGGAGGTAGGGGGACGTGGCAGCGACGAAGATCAAGGTGATCGAGCTCGCGAAAGAGCTCGGCGTGACCAGCAAGGACCTGATGGTCGCCGCCGAGGAGATGGGGCACAAGGGCGTCCGCGCCATGACGCCCCTCGACCCCAAGCTCGCCACCGAGCTGAGGGTCAAGCTTGGCAAGGGTCGCGAGCTGCCGGAAGAGCCGCTGAAGCCCAAGCGCACGGCCAAGGCGAAGACCCCGAAGGAAGTCGCGCTGGGGCCCGACGGCGCGCCGCTGCCGGCCAGGAAGCCCGCCCGCGCGAAGAAGGCGGCCGAGGACGTCGCCGACGAGGCCGCCGAGGTGCGGCCGGCTGCGACGATCGTGAAGCCCAAGCCCGTGGCCGCTCCCGAGATCGCGCCCGAGCCCTCGGTGATCATGAAGCCGGCCGCCGAGATCGCTCCGGAGCCGCCGGTCCCTGCGCCGGCGGCTCCCCCATCCGTGGAACCGCTGAAGCCCGCCGCCCTCGTACCCCCGCCGGCGCCACTCGCGCCGCCTGGGCGCAAGCCAGAGCCAAAGATCGTCCCGTTCCGCCCGCTGGAGCGGCCGGCGCCACCACCGTCCCGGCCCTCCCCGCGCGGGCCGGCGGGGCCGTTCTCGCAGCCGCGTATCACCCAGTCCCCGCTGCGCCCGGCTGCCCCGCCACCGCCGCCGCGCCCGGTGCAGCCCGCCGCGGTTGCGCCGCCGCCGGCCGCGGCCGCCAAGCCAGCGGCGCCCGTCGAGGTCGCCCGTCCCGCCGCCACGGCCGTCGTCGAGGCACCGCCGCCGCCGGTCGAGGTCAAGCGCGAGCTGGTGCGCGTGGGCGAGTCGGTCACGGTCGCCGAGCTGGCCGAGAAGATGCGCCGCAAGTCGGGCGAGGTCATCAAGGCCCTGATCGAGCTGGGCGTCATGAAGATGGTCAACGACCTGCTCGATCCGACCGAGGCGAAGCTGGTCGCCGACAAGTTCAACTTCGACCTCGAGATCCGCTCCGTGGAGGGCGACGTCATCGAGGAGGAGGGGGAGAGCGATCCGGCCCAGCTGCGGCTGCGCCCGCCCGTCGTCACCGTCATGGGCCATGTCGACCACGGCAAGACCTCGCTGCTCGACGCCATCCGCAAGTCGAAGGTGGCCGAGAAGGAGCACGGCGGCATCACGCAGCACATCGGCGCCTACCAGGTGGTGACCGGCCACGGCAAGGTCACCTTCCTCGACACGCCGGGTCACGAGGCGTTCACCGCCATGCGCGCCCGCGGCGCCCAGGCCACCGACATCGTCATCCTGGTGGTGGCGGCCGACGACGGTGTGATGCCGCAGACCGTCGAGGCCATCAATCACGCGCGGGCCGCCACCGTGCCGATCATCGTGGCCGTGAACAAGATCGACAAGCCGGAGGCCGACGCCGACCGGGTGAAGCGCGAGCTGGCCAACCACAACCTCGTACCCGAGGAGTGGGGCGGCCAGACGATCTTCGTGCCGACCTCGGCCAAGCGGGGCACGGGCATCGACCAGCTGCTCGAGATGACCGCCCTGCAGTCGGAGGTGCTCGAGCTCAAGGCCAACCCCGCACGCGCCGCCCGCGGCGTGATCATCGAGGGACGGCTCGACCGGGGCCGGGGGCCGGTGGCCACGGTGCTCATCCAGAACGGCACGCTGCACGAGGGCGACGCCGTCGTGGTCGGCGCCCACTCCGGGCGCATCCGGGCCCTCATCGATCCCGCCGGCCGCAAGGTGAAGTCGGCCGGGCCCTCGGACCCGGTGGAGCTGCTGGGGCTGTCGGGCGTGCCCGCCGCCGGCGACGTGCTGGTGGCGGTCTCCGACGAGCGCAAGGCGCGACAGATCGCCGGCATGCGGGCCGACCGCGACAGGAGCAAGGTCAAGTCCGCGACGCGCATCACGCTGGAGGGCCTCAACCGCCAGATCCAGTCGGGCGAGATCAAGGAGCTGCGGCTCATCCTCAAGGCCGACGTGCAGGGCTCGGTGGAAGCCGTGGCGGAGGCCCTCGAGCGGCTCTCCACCGAGGAGGTCAAGCTCAAGGTCATTCACAGCTCGGTGGGCGCCATCAACGAGGGTGACGTCATGCTCGCCTCGGCCTCCAACGCCATCGTGCTCGGCTTCAACGTGAAGGCCGAGCCCAAGGCGGCCGGCCAGGCCCAGGCCAGCGGCGTCGACGTCCGCAACTACAACGTCATCTACGAGGCGGTCAACGACGTGAAGGCGGCGCTGGAAGGCCTGCTGGCGCCCGAGATCCGGGAGACGGTGCTCGGCCGCGCGCTGCTCAAGCAGATGTTCGTCATCTCCAAGCTCGGCCCGGTGTGCGGCTCCCAGGTGCAGGAGGGCAAGATCGTGCGCGGCGCCCGGGTGCGTGTGCGCCGCGGCACCAGCGTCGTGGCCGAGGGGACGATCACCTCGCTCCGCCGCTTCAAGGACGACGTGCGCGAGGTGCTGGCCGGGCTCGACTGCGGCATCGGCGTGGACATCCGGGACACCCAGCCGGGAGACATCCTCGAGGCGTACTCCACCGAGGAAGTCGCGCGCACGCTGTAGCGCGCGACGGCGGACGCGACGTGCCGGCTGCGCGGGTCGCGCTGGGGATGGTGGAGTTGCACCTGCCGGACGTCGACTCGCTCAAGGGCAAGCGGCACGTGCTCAAGGGGCTCAAGGAGCGGGTGCGCGCCCGCTTCGAGTGCTCGGTGGCCGAGGTCGACCACCAGGACACCTGGCAGCGGGCCACCCTCGCCGTCGCCTACGTGTCTGCCGACGCCCGCCACGCCAACGAGGTGGTCTCCAAGGCGATGGACTTCATCGAGGAGCACGTGGAGGGGCGCGTCATCGAAACCTTCGTGGAGATCCTGTGATGCAAGGCAAGCGGCTCGATCGGGTCAATCAGCTCATCAAGGAGGAGATCTCCACGCTCCTGCAGCGGGAGCTGAAGGACCCCCGGCTGGGTTTCGTGACGGTCACCGAGGTGGAGGCGAGCAAGGATCTGCGCACGGCCAAGGTCTTCGTGTCCGTGCTCGGCGACGAGCGGCAATGGACGGCCTCACTGGCGGCGCTGGCCAGCGCCCGGGGATTCGTGCGCAACTGGCTGCGCCAGCACCTGGACCTGCGCGTGACGCCGGAGATCGACTTCCGGGCCGACCGCTCGATGGAGCACGCCGCCCGCATCCAGGCGCTCCTGAAGAACGTCCAGGGTGACCGATGACCGGTGCCCCGGGCGCCTCCAAGGGGCCCTCCGTTCCCGCCGACGTACTGGGAGCGTTCCGCCGGCCCCCGGGGCGCGCGCTCATGCTGGGGCACGTGCATCCCGACGCCGATGTGCTCGGCACGCTGCTGGCGCTCGGCGCCGCCCTGGAGTCCCGCGGCTGGCGCGTGACCTACGGCGGGCCGCATCCGGCGCCCGGGGCGCTCGGCTTCCTCCCCGGCGTCGAGCGCTACGACGTGCTGCGCTCGGTGGAAGGCCCGCTCGACGTGGCAGTGCTGACCGACTGCCCGAACCCGGCGCGGACCGAGGGGCTCATCGACCAGGCCCGGGCCGCGGCGACCGCGGTCGTCAACATCGACCACCATCCGGACAACCGGAACTACGGCCACGTCAACTGGATCGACACGACGGCCGCCGCCACCGGGGAAATGGTCTACCAGCTGCTCGTCGAGCTCGAGCTGCCGGTCACGCCGTCCATCGCCACCAACCTGTTCACCGCCATCCACGCCGACACCGGCTCGTTTCGCTATTCCAACGTGACGCCGGAGACCTTCCGGATCGCCGCCGCGCTGGTGGCCGCCGGCGCCGAGCCCGCCGCGGTGTCCTCGGCGATCTACGAGCGGCGGGCCGCCGACGCGCTGCGCTGGCTCGGCGAGAGCCTGGCTCGCGTGCAGGTCAGCGATGACGGGCGCATCGCCTGGCTGGCGCTGCCGGCCGGTGCCGTGCCAGAGTCGTTCGTCGAGGCCGAGGATCTGGTGAACTACCCGCGCTCGATCGCGTCCGTGCGGGTGGCGTGCCTGCTGCGCGAGCGCGGCGGCCAGGTGAAGATCAGCCTGCGCGGCAAGGGGGACGTCGACGTTCAGCGGATCGCCGCGCGGTTCGGCGGCGGCGGCCACGTCAACGCGGCCGGCTGCACCGTGCCGGGCTCGCTGAACACGGTCACGCGCGAGGTTCTCGACGCCGTCCGCGAGGCCTTGACCACGTGCCCATGACCGCCGGCGTGCTCCCCCTCGACAAGACGGCCGGCGTGACGTCGTTCGACGCCGTGGCGCTGGTCCGGCGGCGGCTCGGGCTCAAGCGCGTCGGGCACGCCGGGACGCTCGACCCCGCCGCCACCGGGCTCTTGCCCATCCTGCTCGGCGAGGCGACCAAGCTGATGCCGCACCTCGCCGACCAGGACAAGGAGTACGTGGCGACGCTGCGCCTGGGCGTGACGACCGACACCGGCGACCTCGGCGGCCGCGTGCTGGCCGAGCCTCCGATGGAGGCCGTGGACCGCGAGCGGATCGAGGCCGCGTGCCGGCCGTTCGTGGGCCGGATCAAGCAGGTGCCGCCGATGTATTCGGCCGTCCACCACGGCGGCCGCCGCCTCTACGAGCTGGCGCGTGAGGGCATCGAGGTCGCGCGTGAGCCGCGGGAGGTCGTCATCCACTCCATCGACGTGGAGGAGGTGTTCGGGGCACGGCTCCGCCTGCGCATCGTCTGCGGCAAGGGGACCTACGTGCGGGTGCTCGCCGCCGATCTCGGGGCGGCGCTCGGCGGTGGCGCCGCCGTCGAGCGGCTGGTGCGGACGCGGGTCGGTCCCTTCAGCCTCGCCGACGCCGTGCCGTGGGACGCCCTGGTGGGGGACTCGCCCGCCACCCTGTGGACGCGCGTCCGGCCCGCCGAGTCGGCCCTGTCCGGCTGGCCCGCACTTCGGCTGGACGCGCGGGCGGCGAGCCGGTTCGAGCACGGACAGCCGGTCGAGATCGCGCCGGCGGGCACGGCCCCGGGGACCTTGGTGCGGGTGCACGGCTCCGACGGCAGGCTCCTCGGAATCGGTGAGGTGGACGCCGGCGGGCGGACCCGGCCGGTACGGATGCTCCATGCGGATAGTCCGGGGACTCGCGTCCTTCCCGCCTGACGCCCCGGCGAGTGCCGTCGCCCTCGGGGTGTTCGACGGCGTTCACGTGGGTCACCGGGCCATTCTCGGCACCGCGGTCGCTCTCGCCCGCCCCGGCGGGCTGGAAGCGGTCGCGTGCACGTTCGACCCGCATCCCATCGAGGTCCTTCAACCCGAGCGGGCCCCGCGCCCGATCTCGTCCCTCGACGAGCGCCTGGACTTGATCGGCGAGACCGGCATCGACACGGCCGTCGTGCTGACCTTCACTCGCGAGGTGGCCGCGGTCGAGCCCGAGGCATTCGTGAAGGACGTGCTGCTCGGCCGCCTGCGCGCCCGCGAGGTCGTCGTCGGCTACGACCACCGCTTCGGCCGCGGGGCCCGGGGCGATGCGCGGCTGCTGGAGAGCCTGGGTGACCGCCTCGGATTTCGGGCTCACGTCGTTCCGCCGGCGACCGTCGACGGCGCGGCGGTGTCGTCCACGGAGATCCGCGCGGCGTTGCAGCGGGGCGACGTGGCGGCGGCTGCGCGGAGCCTGGGACGGCCCTACGCGGTCACCGGGCCGGTGACCTCGGGGGCGGGGCGGGGCAGAGCGCTCGGCTTTCCCACGGCCAACATCGCACCCGACCGGCCGCTCCTCATCGAGCGTGGTGTGTACCTGGGCATCGTGCTCGTCGACGGCCGCCGGCACGCCGCCGTCGTCAACGTCGGCGTCCGACCGACGTTCGGCGAGTCAGTCCTGGCCGTGGAGGCCCATCTACTGGATTTCACGGATGATTTGTACGGTCGTGCGGTCAGGCTGGAGTTCCTCGAACGGCTCCGCGACGAGATGCGCTTCCCCTCGGTGGAGGCGCTCAAGGCCCAGGTCGCTCGCGACATCGCCGGCGCCCGCGAGCGGCTGGGCTCCGGTGAACTTTACTTCCGTGGGACCCCGTGATACCCTCCCTGCGTATCTGCTGACAAAACAAAGTCTTTTTGAACCCTCCCTGGGGAGGCGTCTCTGGGGTGAGGCGATTGGAGGAGACCTTCCGATGCCGCTTGCCGTCGACCGCAAGAAGAGTCTGATCGAGCAGTTCAAGACACACGACGGGGACACCGGATCCCCCGAGGTCCAGATCGCGCTCCTGACCGAGCGGGTCAATGGCCTCACCGAGCACTTCAAGGTGCACGGCAAGGACCACCACTCGCGCCGGGGACTGCTGATGCTCATCGGCAAGCGCCGGGGACTTCTGGAGTACCTCAAGCGAAAGGACGTGGAGCGCTACAAGGCGCTCATCGAGAGGCTGGGCATCCGCCGGTGACGGCGGGCCCGAACAGTTTCATGACCGGTCCTCGGACGGAACGAACCCGGGGGCCCCTGGTGGGCGCGGCGCACGACGCCGGCGCCCCTCACACTCAGCTGTTCGCCGGGTGACCGCCGAACCACGAGGACAAACGCTCGTATGAGCCAAACAGTGCAGACCGACATCCACGGCCAACCCTTCTCGATCGAAACCGGGAAGGTCGCCAAGCAGGCGGACGGCAGCGTGGTCGTCCGATTCGGCGGCACCATGGTGCTCGCCACCGCCGTCGGCGCCAGGAGCGCCAGAGAGGCGCAGGACTTCTTCCCGCTGACCGTCGAGTACCGCGAACGGGCCTACGCCGGCGGCCGCATCCCGGGCGGCTACTTCAAGCGCGAGGGCGCCCCGGTCAAGAAGGAGACCCTGACCTCCCGCCTCATCGACCGGCCGATCCGGCCATTGTTCCCCGACGGCTTCCGCAACGAGGTCCAGGTGATCTGCTTGGTCATCTCCGGCGATCCTGAGAACGACCCCGACGTGTTGGCCATCAACGGCGCCTCGGCCGCCCTCTGCCTGTCCGGCATTCCGTTCGGCGGACCGGTGGGCGCGGTGCGCGTGGGGCTGATCGACGGCCAGTTCATCGCCAACCCCACGACGGCCGAGCAGGCGGCCTCCCAGCTGGAGCTGGTGGTGGCGGGGACCGAGGACGGCGTGCTGATGGTCGAGGCCGGCGCCAAGGAGGTGCCGGAGGACAAGATGCTCGAGGCGATCGCCTTCGGCCACGAGCACTGCAAGCGCCTGGCGCGCATCCAGAAGGAGCTCGCGGCCAGGGCGGGCAAGCCGCGCTGGGCCTTCGATCCGTCCGCGGGGCGGGACCTGGTCCTGGCCGAACGAGTGCGGAGCCTGGCGGCGCCGAAGCTGGCCGCCGCGCTGGCGGTTCACGAAAAGCAGGCGCGCGCGGACGCGGTCGGCCGCGTGTTCGACGAGGTGTGGGGCGCGCTCGGTGTCGAGGACGCCAAGAAGGGCGCGGTCCGCGCCGCCTTCGAGCAGGTCGAGAGCGCCGAGGTGCGCAAGATGATCGTCGAGCGCGGCCTCCGCGTGGACGGTCGCAAGGTGGACGAGATCCGCCCGATCTCCATCGAGGTTGCCTACCTGCCGCGGGCCCACGGCTCGGCGCTCTTCAGCCGCGGCGAGACCCAGGCGCTGGTGTCGACGACGCTCGGGACCAAGTCCGACGAGCAGAAGATCGAGGCGCTGGAGGGCGAGTCCTATCGCCACTTCATGCTGCACTACAACTTTCCCTCGTTCTCGGTCGGCGAGGTGCGCCGGTTCGGCTCGCCCACCCGCCGCGACATCGGCCATGGGGCGCTCGCCGAGCGGGCGGTCGAGGCGGTGATGCCGCCCAAGGAGGAGTTCCCCTACACGGTGCGGGTGGTGTCGGACATCCTGGAGTCCAATGGCTCCTCGTCGATGGCCAGCGTCTGCGGCGCCTCGCTCTCGCTCATGGACGCCGGCGCCCCGCTCAAGTCGCACGTGGCGGGCATCGCCATGGGGCTGGTCAAGGAGGGCGACCGCTTCGGGATCCTGACCGACATCATGGGGACCGAGGACCACTACGGCGACATGGACTTCAAGGTGGCGGGCACCGACAAGGGCGTCACCGCGCTCCAGATGGACATCAAGATCACCGGGGTGTCGATCGAGATCATGCGAGAGGCGCTTCGCCAGGCCCGCGAGGCCCGGCTGCTGGTGCTCGGCAAGATGCGCGAGGTGATCGAGAAGCCGCGCACCGAGCTGTCCCCCTACGCGCCGCGCTTCGTGACCATCAAGATCCGCCAGGAGAAGATCCGCGAGATCATCGGCCCCGGCGGCAAGGTCGTGCGCGGAATCCAGGACGCCACCGGCGCCAAGATCGACATCGAGGACGACGGCCGGGTGACGGTTTTCTCGCCGGACAGCGCGTCGGTGCAGAAGGCGGTCGGGATGATCCAGGACATCTGCCGCGAGGTGGAGGTGGACCGGATCTACCTCGGCAAGGTCAAGAAGATCGTGGAGTTCGGCGCGTTCGTCGAGGTCATCCCCAACACCGAGGGGCTGCTGCACATCTCGCAAATCGCCGAGAGCCGCATCCGCTCGGTCCAGGACGTGCTGAGCGAGGGCGACGAGGTGCTGGTCAAGGTGATCGAGGTCGACGGCAACGGCAAGATGCGGCTGTCGCGCAAGATGGCATTGCGCGAGCAACCCGCGCTCGCCGACAAGGAGCGGCTGAGGAACCCCAACGCCGCCAACCCGCCACGTGACTGAAGGCTTCCGTAAGAGCGTCCTGCCGAACGGCATCCGCATCCTGACGGAGCGGATGCCGCACGTCCGGTCGGTCGCGGTGGGGGTGTGGGTGGAGACGGGGTCGCGCCACGAGCCGGAGCCGCGCGGCGGCGTCTCCCACCTCATCGAGCACCTGGTCTTCAAGGGCACCGCCACCCGCAGCGCCGAGACCATCGCCCGGACCATGGACTCTGTGGGTGGGCAGATGGACGCCTTCACGACCAAGGAGAACACCTGCTTCTACGTCCAGGTCCTCGACGAGCATCTGCCGCTGGCCGTCGATCTGCTGACCGACATCCTGCTGCATCCGCTCTTCGACGCCGAGGAGCTGGAGCGCGAGAAGTCGGTGGTCCTCCAGGAGATCCGGATGGTGGAGGACACCCCCGACGACGTCATCCACGACCTCTTCGCCGCCCAGGTCTGGGCGAACCACCCGCTGGGGCGGCCGATCCTCGGCACCCGCGAGCTGGTCGTCGGCTTCAGCCGTGACGCGATCGCCAGCCACTTCGCGGAGGAGTACGTCCCGCCGCGCATCATCATCGCCGTGGCGGGCAACGTGACCCACGAGCGGGTGGTGGAGCTGTTCGGCAGCGGCTTCAACGGCTTCATCCACGCCGCCACGCCGCGGATCGCCCAGGCGGCGTCGCTCACGCCCGGCGTCAACATCGTCCACAAGGCCCTCGAGCAGGTGCACCTGGTCATGGGATTCCCGGGCCTGGCCCACGCCGCCCCCGAGCGCTACGCGATGTTCGTGCTCAACGACGTCATCGGCGGCAGCATGTCGTCGCGGCTGTTCCAGGAGGTGCGCGAGCGGCAGGGGCTCGTGTACTCGATCCACTCGGGCGCGCAGGCGTTCGCCGACACCGGCATCGTGTACCTGTACGCCGCCACCGACGCCCAGAACTTCGCGAAGGTGCTGAAGTCGATCCTCAAGGAGCTGCGCGACCTCAAGAAAGCCGGGGTCACCGCCGAGGAGCTGAAGCGGGCCAAGGACCACCTCAAGGGCAGCCTGATGCTCTCGCTCGAGTCCACCTCGAGCCGCATGAACCGGCTGGCCAAGCACGAGCTGCACCTGGGCGCGTTCCTCTCGATCGACGAGATGCTGGCGTCGATCGACGGGGTGAAGCACGAGGAGGTGCAGGCCCTCGTCAGCGAGCTGCTCGACGAGGACCGCCTCGCCCTCACCACGCTCGGCCCCCTCGACCGCCGCAACCTCCCCGCCGAGCTCCGCAACTAACCCGCGCCCCCGCATCGCCGCGCCGCGCGGGCGGCGGCGGGGTGCCCCTGGCGCGCCACGGATGGCTCGCCTGTCGCCGTACGCTCGCTCCGGGCTCGGCGGGCGCGAGCCCCCCATCCCCCTAAAGGGGGCTCGGCTGAGGTGAGTCGAATCGCCGATCGCGCGCCCGCCG